>NZ_RCNX01000059.1:0-122367 GCF_004307595.1 Pseudomonas sp. Sample_23 | reverse complement strand
GCTTTTTGCGGTGGTGGGACGGGCGCAGGCCCCGTCGTTGTTGGGCTGTCCCACCGTCCCACCTTTTTCATGCCTCCCGCCCGTGTATGCGTAGCGGGCATCAATGCGCGTGTTCACGCGCACGCGTGTTTTTAAATATTCTCTCTATACACGAGAAAGGAGAGTTAGAAGTAGGACGGTGGGGCAAAGCCCCAATCTGCGGGGCTTTCAGACGTCCCACCTTGTTTTAGAGAGGTGGGACGCATGGGACGCCAGAAAAGCAAAAGACAGCCGGGATAGATATTCACCGACATTCGCCAGCCGTTCAGCGGGCGTCACCCACACATTCACCGGATGGCATTAAAACGGTCTTGCTGCCACCAGAATCGACCTGTAAAAAGGGGCCATCTTCGATGGGTGCGACCGCAAAGCGCGGCAGGCCACCCACCACCTGACCCGGCCATTGCGCCGGGTCTTTTTGTTTAAGGGGCAGGGCAATGACGAACGAGCAACAGGCACTGGCAGAGATGCCGATCTGGTTGGTGATTGCCCTGTCATTGGTTGGCGGTGTGTCCGGCGAGATGTGGCGCGCCGACAAGGACGGGGCGAGAGGCTGGGCATTGTTGCGCCGCCTCGCACTTCGGTCCGGTGCCTGCATCGTGTGCGGCGTGTCAGCGATGATGTTGCTGTTCGGCGCGGGCCTGTCGATCTGGACAGCAGGCGCCCTGCGTTGCCTGACCGCGATGGCCGGCGCGGATGTCGCCATCGGCTTGTACGAGCGCTGGGTGGCCAAGCGGCTGGACCTGAGCGAGGCCGAGCCGAAGGCATGAGCCGGGCAGGCCCGGGAGGGCGCCGATTTTTACGGGTCCTCCCTGAAGGCCGCCCCCTACACGGGTTATCGAACTCGCGGAATCTCTCTAGCTGAAACCTTCGCAGGGATGTCCGTCTTTCCAAGTGCAAGACATCACTCAGCACTGATAACGATCACGTATGTGCTGGTTGTAATACGAACCCTTGGATACAGCCGCTATCAACCCGTTATATACGTCTAGGGGGACGTTGCAGAAGTCGTAAGTGTGGCCTTGTTGAAAACAGATCCTCATCCGTTTCGTGCTTGGATCGTAGCCAACGGCGGTGATTGCATCGGAACGCACGGCAATCATTTCCATGCCATCTCTCCATTTGAAAAAGCGTCTGCAAATACTAGTAGAGAGTCATGGATTTGCAGCCCTCCGCACAAAAGTGCCGGGGACCCTGGGGACTTTCAAAGGACACGGGGTCGGAAACCCGCGGGATTGTGTTAGAGGGAGTCCCGCCAGCTTACTGAAATTTCAATCATTGAAATCTGAAAGGACTCATTGAAAACCGCTGAAAAGGAGGGCTTATGACCGCAGCCACGTGCCTGTCCAAGAGCGACTTCGCCGTGCCATCGGCGGGTCATCGAGTTACATCACCTGGCTCAAGGAGAGCCGTCGACTGGTCCTGTCCCCCAACGGCAAGCAGGTCGACGTGCTGGCCACCGAAGCGTTGATCCGCGACACCACCGAGCCGAACTAGGCTGCCGTCGCTGCTCGCCACAACAGGATCGGCTTCAGGGCGATGTTGCAGCCACGTCGCAGCTCAATACGAGCCGACTAACATGGCTGCGCCGCCGCCCGCTGATCCTGCGCAAGGGGAGACTCCAGTCTTTGTGCAGAAGGCCGCATTGAAAAAGCACATCGCTCAATCATTCACTAATGAGCCTGTCGCTCCGGCCGGCGCGGCAACGCGCCGTCTTATCGAATCCTTGGGAAGTGGAGATGCAATTGACTGCTGCGAGTGAAGAAAGCTGTTCGTCTAAATTGCAAGGCACGCGCGTAGTTTGCATCTGATATGTATCTGAAAATATGGATTTGAGCGTGACGCGCGATTCGAAATTCGGTCTGGTCGCCTGTCGCATTGAACCCCTTATTGCGCAGCCTCAGCCGATTGCAACCCGTTGCGCGACGAACAACAACCGACCAAACACTGGCTATTTGCCGCCAAGCGACCAGGCTTATCTGTTAAATAGCTCCTTGTGCAAGTTTACAAACGCTTGAACAGTCATCGGTGGCTGTCCGGTGACTTCACCAATGATGAAATCCTCGCCCTCGAACACGCCGTGCTGGTAGTCCTTGGCAACTTCCAGCAGATGCTGAATGAGGAAAGGCTGTAGGCCATCGCTTTGCATTTCCTTGCGGTACTGATCCAGTGTTATCGCGACGTACTTGATCTCCCGATCCAATACTTTACCGACTTCGTCAGCCACGGCATGCTGGTTCATTTCGACCGGACCGTGAAGCGGATACGTCTTGCCTTTGTGAGGCTGCGGGTTTTGCAATATGGCAGCGATGAGCCGCGCCTGATCCTCTGCTGCAATCGGGGCATGACGACCTGAGCCAAAGGGGAGGCGAATCTCGCCGTGTTCAACGATATGTTTACGCCAATGCGGGTATATCAACCACTGTGCAAAGTACGTCGGTCGCAAGTGCGTCATGTCCAGCCCCGACCAGTCAAACACTCGTTCTGCGGTGTAGTGATTAAGGGCCGCGTGACTTTTGGCAACGCGACGTGCGGAAATTTGAGACATGTTTACAACTGACTCTACCCCGGCTTCTTTAGCAGCGAGAGCGAAGTAGGCAGTCGCTTCAATCAAGCCAGGTGCGATTGGGTAAACGAAATAAGCTCGCTTGATGCCTTCAAGCGCTGCTCGAACAGCGTTCAAGTCCAGCAGGTCCGCGACCACAACTTCGGCGCCCAATTGGCGCAGTTTGGCCGCTCGATCATCGTTCGTGCGGACGAGCGCACGTACCGCGTGTTTTTTCTGGCGCAGTATTTCAACGGTTCTCCGGCCGGTAAAACCACTGGCGCCGGTAACGAGTATGGTGGGGCTTGTCATCGATCTTCTCTCTCTTTTGGTTTTCGACTGCATAATGGCCATGGTTCGCATGATGGCTGCAATATGGTTATATGATAGCTATCATCTTTGTCAACGAGTTCTTTAGCTCTAGGGAATTCAGAACGTAAGTTTTAGAGGGGGTAGGCAGTGTAGGCGGGGACTGGAGGGACGTCAGCAATCTGACGAGAGGGCTGGCAACCACCGGAATGAGTACACCGCACGCCTAACGAGGGTCCGAATACAAAGTCGGCGGGTTGATGGATCATTTTCACGATGACGGCTTGGATTCAAATGCCTGCATGCCCAGCTTCACTGCAGGTCGGGCCTCTATCAACGCCAGCCAGCGTGCCATGCGGGGCAACTTCTCCCAATGAATTTGGTCGCGCACCGATCTTGCAAAAGTAAACGCAGAAATATCGGCCATTGAAAAGGCATCGCCCGCTATGTACCCGCCCTCGAGAAATGCCTCTGCCGTCATCAGATGTTCCAACGCTCGTCGGCTTAATGGTGCAGATGCATCTTGCTGCCCTATCTGGCGCAGAAAAAAAGCAGCGTGGCTTGGCGCGATAACATCCGTGACGAAGAAATAAAACCGGTCGTAGACCCGGTACCGTTGAGCACTCGGCCCTCTGGGCGACAGCCGACCAGGGGCGTGTTCGTCAGCATACTGAATAATGCCATTTGACTGATTGATTACAAGGGGAGGTGAGACGCTGTGATTTACAAATGTCGGAGCCTTACCTAACGGGTTAAGCGCCAGATATTCTGGGGCACGCTGATCGCCAGAGAGAAGGTCAAGGCACCTCGGGGTAAATTCTATGCCCGCCTCAGTCAAGGCGATTGCAGCTCGCACACTGTTCCCCGTTGATGCGCCATAAAGCTCCCGTATCTCAGACATAAAATTCTAACCTCGTAAAATTGGTTACGCGAATGCATCCACGAAGGACTACGTATTACGGTTTCAGCAATTTTGCTGACCTCTCAGAATTTCGTCGGCGCCGAGCACAGCCTCAGTGCCTCAATTTGTACTTGACTGGTGTGTATTTACACATATGATGGTCGTCATGAAAAGCCCCCATGGCGCCGACCTTTGTCATTGCCTCGCCGCCAGACGCCATGCGCGTCTGCTGACCCGCCTCTACGATCGGCATCTGTCTGCTGCGGGTCTCACTGCCTCGCAGTTTTCTACTCTTGCGTTGATCAATGAGCACCCCGGGATTCTGATCGCCGAATTGGCTGAGGTAATGGTCATGGAGCGAACTACGTTGGTTCGGGCACTGAAGCCACTGCAGAACGAAGGTTATGTCGCTAGCCATGCCGAAGGGCCGCGTTCTGCCATCAGGCTCACGCTGTCTGCGCAAGGACGAGCGAAGTTGGCGGAGGCCGAGCCCTATTGGAAAGCCGCGCAGCGTGAGCGTGAGGATCAAATCGGCGGGGTCGCAGCAGTTCTGATTCGTAACTCGCTTCTTCAGCAGGCCGGTGGCGAATAAATTTTTTTGCGTGTTTGGTGTGTAACTGCACATATGATTCTTACCCAGAAATGAGGAAGTACTCATGAAAGCTTTTCCAAGAGTTCCGTCCCAGAGCGCTGTCAATCCAGCGGAGCGAATCAGTGCGATCGACTTCGTGAACAGGCTCAATTGGTGGTTCGAGACTTGGGATGTGGAGGCAATGGTCGATGCTTTTCTACCGGACGCCGTCGCGTACCACTTCCATGGCACCATTCGTGGCCACGATGAGATTCGCCAGTTCTTCAAGAAGGACTATCCGTATCTGATTCCTGGCGTCAGCCGACACGCCACCAACCACATTGTCGATGCGGATGAAGACGGCGTCGTGGTGCGCTATCAGAATCTGCTGGTGCGCTACGCGACGCCAGAGTCGGCCGCGATACTGGGAGATGGCCAAGCCATCGATAGCCCCGATGATTTGCCTGCCATCTGGCTCTACTCGCCAATGATGGATCGCTTGCGTCGAACTGAACACGGCTGGAAAGTCTTCGAGCGGTTCATAGGTGGTTCAGCCATCAACATGAGGCTTAACCCACCGATTACTGATGCTGCTCAACTTGCCAAGTACATGCCCCAATTAAAGCAAGCGTAAGACCTGCCATCGTCGAGTAGAAATGAAAGGGGGGCGTTCCACACATATTCGGAATAGCGAAGCCCTTGCTAACAGTAAGTCAGTCTTCATCCTTTGAGCGGCGCTTAGCAGCCCGCTCTTTTTTTGTGGGAGTGACAGGCCAGGCATTAATGACCGATTGTAGAAACTGCTCAGACAGTTCAGGGCTATCCAGCGCTCTGGCAATGAGCATCGCCCCGGTGATCGATGAAAGGATGCGTAGTGACTCTTGGTACTTTTCTTCATGATTTGCGCCTTCGACCAACGCCATCAGGGTATCGATCAAATGCTCGACGCCTCTGGTGAAGGAGCTGCTGACCGTGCCACCGGTACGCGCGACATCCGCACCTAATGCAGGAATCGGACAACCCTCGGTCCAGTTATCCAGATGCGCTTGTGTCAGGTACGTCTTGACGAGCTCAGGAATAGATTTGGCATTCTGCCAATCCTGAATATTTGATTCAAATGTCCGGCTGACCGCTTCTGACGCGAGCTGTTCCTTGCCGCCCGGAAACTGTCCGTAGAATCCGCCATGGGTCAGTCCAACTGAGCGCGAGAGCTCGCCGATACCAATTCCGTCGATGCCTTTTTCCCGATACAGCCGTGACGCTGCAGTAAGGATGGCTTCTTTGTTGGCTGCGGCCTGGTCTTTCGTCACTTTCATGAAATTGCTCCTGTGGCCAGGTTGGCATCGCCTGGACATAACGATGTTGCTGGGCTGGCTTTCATGATATTCGTCATATAAAGTTGCTGCAATGGCTGTCTAGGCATCTGTAGAAGTCTCGCGGATCCCATGGCTTTAGCTCAAGTCAAATAATTTTCCGGTGGACCGGCCCCATGAAACGTAATGATCTGCGCTGTGTCGATCTGAATCTGCTGGTGGTGTTCGAAGCTCTTATTCAGGAGCGCAACCTCACCCGCGCCGCTGAAAAATTATCTCTTGGTCAGCCAGCGGTCAGCGCAGCGCTGGTGCGTTTGCGCAGGCTGTTCAACGACCCTCTGTTCGAGCGCATCGGTCGTCGAATGGTGCCCACCTCTCGTGCATTGCGTGCTGCACAGACGCTCGGGCCGGCGTTGGATTGCGTGTGTACTGCGATCGCCGACACCAGGGTTTAACCGGGCTGATCCCTTTTTTTGTCATTAAATATGATGGCTATCATTATTAGTGATAGCCAACTTCACTCCCTTCGATTCGTCGTGACCTCGTGCGAGGCCGAGAATCCGCAAATTCCCAAACCGTCTGGCGGACACAACCCATGGAACAGTCACTCAAACCTTTGCGTTATCCCCTTGCCGCGTTGGCGCTGGTAGCGCTTGCTGCGTGTGAACGCACACCCGATGCCGCTCAGGTTCCCGGGGCGCCGCACGTTACCGTCGCGAAAGTGCTTGAGCAACCCATCACCGAGTGGGATGAAGTCACTGCTCGCCTGGAAGCACCAGAAACCGTAGAGGTTCGCCCACGGGTGACGGGCCAGATCGAACGCGTGGCTTTTACCGATGGTGTGCTGGTGAAGAAGGGCGATTTGCTGTTCCAGATTGATCCGCGTCCGTTCGAGCATGAAGTGCATCGCATCGAGGCGCAGTTGCAACAGGCACGCGCCACGCTGATCCGCACTAGCAACGAGGCGCAGCGCGGACAGCGTCTGTTAAGCAGCAACGCGATCTCTGCCGAACTCGCCGACACTCGCACAACCACGGCGCAGGAAGCCCGGGCCGGTGTCGATGCGATCCAGGCGCAGCTGGATCTGGCGCGTTTGAATCTCAGCTTTACCCGCGTCACGGCGCCGATCACCGGTCGTGTCAGCCGCGCGGAAATCACCGCCGGCAACATTGTCACCGCCGACACGACCGCGCTGACCAGCGTGGTCTCCACCGACAAGGTCTACGCATACTTCGATGCTGACGAACGCATGTTCCTCAAGTACAGCCTGCTTTCCCGCCAGGGCCAGCGCGGCCAGACCACGCCGGTCTACATGGGGCTTTCGAACGAGGAGGGCAACACGCACCTTGGGCAGATGAATTTTGTCGACAACCAGGTAAACCCGAAAACCGGCACCATCCGAGGCCGTGCGGTTTTTGATAACGCTGGCGGTCAATACACCCCTGGTCTGTATGCGCGCTTGAAACTGGTGGGTAGCGCTGCGTATCCCGGTCTGTTGATCAAAGACGAAGCGGTCGGCACCGACCTCGGCAAGAAATTCGTGCTAGTGGTCGGCCAGGACAACAAAGCGGTTTATCGCAGCGTTGATCTGGGGCCGAAACTGGAAGGCCTGCGCATCGTGCGCAGCGGCTTGCAGAAAGAAGATCGCATCGTCATCAACGGCCTGCAGCGCGTCCGCCCAGGTGCTTTGATCGATCCGCAGGACGCGCCGATGGCGAGCCCGGAAACGGTCACCACACTGGCTCGCCAGCGTCAGGCAATCGAAGCCGCCAATCAACCGGCTTCAGCTAAATCGCCTGCGCTGGTGAATGCTGAATCTGCCGCTGCACCTCGCGGATAAGGAGCACTGACATGAAGTTCTCCCAGTTCTTTATCACGCGGCCGATTTTCGCCGCAGTGCTATCGCTGCTGATCCTGATCGCCGGAGCCATCTCGCTGTTCCAGTTACCGATCAGCGAATACCCGGAAGTGGTGCCACCGACCGTGGTGGTCCACGCCAACTACCCCGGCGCCAACCCGAAAGTCATCGGTGAAACCGTGGCCGCGCCGTTGGAGCAGGCGATCACCGGCGTCGAGAACATGTTGTACATGTCCTCGCAATCCACCGCTGACGGCCGACTGACCCTGACCGTGACATTCGCTTTGGGCACCGATCTGGACAACGCCCAGGTCCAAGTGCAGAACCGTGTGACCCGCACCGAACCCAAGCTGCCAGAGGAAGTGACGCGCATAGGTATTACCGTCGACAAGGCTTCTCCCGAGCTGACCTTGCTGGTGCATCTGGTGGCACCGGACAAGCGCTACGACATGCTCTACCTGTCGAACTACGCGATCCTCAACGTCAAGGATGAGCTGTCGCGCCTCGACGGTATCGGCGATGTGAAGATGTTCGGTATCGGTGATTACTCGCTGCGTATCTGGCTCGATCCGAACAAGACCGCTTCGCGCAATCTGACCGCAACCGACGTAGTTAACGCGGTGCGCGAGCAGAACCGTCAGGTCGCTGCAGGACAACTGGGTTCGCCGCCGGCACCGAATGCCACGAGCTTCCAGATGTCGATCAACTCCCAGGGGCGTTTGGTCAGTGAAGAAGAGTTCGAGAACGTCATTATCCGCAGCGGTCCGGATGGCGAGATCACGCGTCTGAAAGACATCGCCCGGGTCGAGTTGGGCTCCAACCAATACGCCTTGCGCGCCTTGCTCAACAACGAGGAAGCGGTGGCGATGCCGATCTTCCAGCGTCCGGGCTCGAATGCGATCGACATCTCCAACCAGGTGCGGGCGAAGATGGCGGAACTGAAGAAGAGTTTCCCGGAAGGCATGGACTACGAAATTGTCTATGACCCGACGATCTTCGTGCGCAGTTCGATCGAGGCAGTGGTTCACACCCTGTTCGAAGCATTGATTCTCGTGGTACTGGTGGTGATCCTGTTCCTGCAAACCTGGCGCGCCTCGATCATTCCGCTGGTCGCGGTGCCGGTGTCGCTGATCGGTACGTTTGCCGTGATGCACCTGTTCGGCTTCTCGTTGAATGCGCTGTCGCTGTTCGGCCTCGTGCTGGCGATCGGGATCGTGGTGGACGATGCGATCGTGGTGGTGGAGAACGTCGAACGGAACATCGAGTCGGGGCTGGAACCGGTCGAGGCGACCAAAAAAGCCATGGGCGAGGTGACCGGTCCGATCATTGCCACGGCGCTGGTGTTGTGTGCGGTGTTCGTACCCGCAGCCTTTATTTCCGGCTTGACCGGGCAGTTCTACAAGCAGTTTGCGTTGACGATTGCGATCTCTACGGTGATCTCTGCGTTCAACTCCTTGACCTTGTCACCGGCCCTGGCCGCCGTGTTGCTCAAGGCACACGGCGCACCGAAGGACCGTTTCTCCAAAGTGTTGGATCGCCTGCTTGGTGGCTGGCTGTTCAAACCTTTCAACCGCTTCTTCGATAAGGCCAGCCATGGCTATGTGATTGCCGTGGCCAAGATCATTCGCGGCAGCAGCGTGGCGTTGCTGATATACGCAGGTCTGATCGCCTTGACCTACATGGGCTTCAGCACCACGCCGACCGGTTTTGTGCCGACCCAGGACAAGAAGTACCTAGTGACTTTCGCCCAATTGCCGGACGCCGCGAGCCTGGATCGCACCGAAAACGTGATCCGGCGCATGAGCACCATCGCCATGAACGAACCGGGCTTCGACAGCGCCGTGGCCTTCCCGGGCCTTTCGATCAACGGCTTCACAAACAGTCCGAATGCCGGCATCGCCTTCATCGGTTTGCGGCCGTTCGATGAGCGCAAGGATCCGAGCCTGTCAGCCGGGGCGATTTCCGCTTCGCTGAACGCCAAGTTCGGCAGCATCCAGGACGCCTACATCGCGGTGTTTCCGCCGCCGCCAGTGCAAGGCTTGGGCACCATCGGCGGGTTCCGTTTGCAGATCGAGGACCGGGGCAACCTGGGTTACGACGAGCTGTACAAAGAAACCATGAACATCATCAACAAGAGCCGCAGCGTTCCGGAGCTGGCCAACCTGTTCACCAGTTACACGATCAACGTGCCGCAGATCGAAGCCGCCATTGACCGCGAAAAAGCCAAGACCCACGGCGTGGCGATCAACCACATTTTCGACACGTTGCAGGTGTACCTGGGCTCGCTGTATGCCAACGACTTCAACCGTTTCGGGCGGACCTACCAGGTCAACGTACAGGCCGAACAACAGTTCCGCCAGGAGCCGGAACAGATCGGCCAATTGAAGGTGCGCAACGACCGCGGCGAGATGATCCCGTTGGCCACCTTCGTCAAGATCAGCCCTAGTTCGGGGCCTGACCGCGTCTCGCACTACAACGGTTTCGTCACCGCCGAAATCAACGGCAGCGCTGCGCCAGGCTACAGCTCCGGCCAGGCCCAGGCGGCGATTGAAAAACTGCTGAAAGAAGAATTGCCGAATGGCATGACCTACGAATGGACCGACCTGACCTACCAACAGATCCTGTCCGGCAACACCGCGTTGCTGGTGTTCCCGCTCTGCGTGTTGTTGGCGTTCCTGGTGCTGGCGGCGCTGTATGAAAGCTGGAGCCTGCCATTGGCGGTGATCCTGATCGTGCCGATGACCCTGCTGTCGGCGATTGCCGGGGTGATCATTTCCAAGGGCGACAACAACATCTTTACCCAGATCGGCCTGATCGTGCTGGTTGGTCTGGCCTGCAAGAACGCGATCCTGATCGTCGAGTTCGCCAAGGACAAACAGGAGCAGGGCATGTCGCCGCTGGATGCGGTGCTGGAGGCTTGCCGCATGCGGTTGCGGCCGATCCTGATGACCTCGTTCGCCTTCATCATGGGTGTGATTCCGCTGGTGACGTCCACTGGTGCCGGCTCCGAAATGCGCCGGGCGATGGGGGTTGCGGTGTTCTCCGGGATGCTCGGCGTAACTTTCTTCGGCTTGCTGCTGACGCCGGTGTTCTTCGTGCTGATTCGTCGCTCCATTGAGCGCAAAAACGCACGCAAGGTCGCCAAGGTTCACCCAACAACCGCATTGCATCCGGAGGCACACTGATGAACACCTTGAAGCTTTTTTTTCCCAGCCTTCTCGTCGTTGCGCTCGCCGCGTGTACGGTCGGTCCCGACTACAAGACGCCTGACACCGCGCCGGCCACTATCGTGTCGATCCAGGGCGGGCACTACGATCAATCGCGGTTTGAAACGGTGTGGTGGCAGCAATTCGATGACCCCACGCTCAACCAGTTGGTGAGCAAATCCCTGGAAGGTAACCGCGATCTGCGCGTGGCGTTCGCCCGCTGGAAAGCGGCCCGAGCGATTCGGGACGACGTCAGCAACGACAATTTGCCGGTGGTTACCAGCCGCGTCAGCAGCCAACAAGGAAAGGGCCAAGTGCCCGGTCAGACCGAAAGCCGCGTCAATCAGGAACGCTATGATCTTGGCCTCGACATGGCCTGGGAAGTCGATCTGTTCGGTCGCATCCAGCGCCAACTGGAATCCAGCGACGCTCAGGAAGATGCTGCCGCCGCAGACTTGTATCAACTGCGCGTGACGATGATTGCCGAGTTGGTGGACGCCTATGGCCAATTGCGCGGCGCACAACTGCGGGAAAAGATCGCCCTGGCCAACCTGAAGAACCAGCAGGATTCGCGCAGCGTGACGGTCAGCCTGCGCGATGCGGGTGCGGGTAATGAACTCGACGTAGTGCGCGCCGATGCACGTCTGGCTGCGGTCGAGGCTACGGTGCCGCAACTTCAAGCGGAGCAGGTGCGGCAGAAAAACCGCATCGCCACGCTGCTGGGTGAGCGTCCGAATACGTTGAGCGTGTCGTTGAACCCCGCCGAGTTGCCAGCCATCGCCAAAGTGCTGACAATTGGTGATCCCGCAGAGCTGCTGCGTCGGCGCCCGGATGTGCTTGCCGCCGAGCGCAGGCTGGCTTCCTCCACTGCGGATATCGGTGTGGCCACCGCCGACTTGTTCCCGCGCGTGAGCCTGAGCGGTTTCCTTGGTTTCACCGCCGGCCGTGGTTCGCAGATTGGTTCCAGTGCCGCCAGGGCCTGGAGTCTGGGACCGAACATCACCTGGGCAGCATTTGATCTGGGCAGCGTGCGGGCGCGCATTCGCGGTGCCGACGCCAATGCCGAAGGCGCGCTGGCGACCTATGAACAGCAAGTGCTGCTGGCGCTGGAAGAGTCTGAAAACGCCTTCAGCGACTATGGCAAACGCCAACAACGCTTGTTGTCGTTGATCAAACAAAGCGAATCGAGCCGCGCCGCTGCCGACCTTGCGGCCATCCAGTACAAGGAAGGAACCGTGGATTATCTGGTGCTGCTGGATGCGCAGCGCGAGCGGCTCAACGCCGAAGATGCTCAGGCACTGGGTGAAACCGATCAGTACCGTGGCATCGTCGCGATCTATAAAGCGTTGGGTGGTGGTTGGGACAGCGGTGACGGCAGGGTCGCGAGCGTTTATTGATATACCGATCGAAACCCCTGGCGGAATCTTTGGCACAATATCAGAAGCGATTTAGAGAAGGTGCAGCGTTTACCTCGCCTGATCGTTCGTCATTATGATTCCAGCAGCGATTGCTCACACCATCGCTGCTGGTCTGGACTCCACAGGCAAGGCGTGTCGAGAACTGCGGCAACTTAAGGTAATAGGCCTGCCGAGCGATACGTCGCGATTGTTCTGTCAAAGACACTGATGTCAGCCCGCCCGCGAGCGATCAATTGAGCTCCCTCCACAGCCGCATAGATCGCCAGCGCTTGTTCCTGTCGTTCCTCAAGGCTCAGCTGTGGCCGGCAAACCGACAACACTTCCGTCAGCCAGCGCACATTCAGTTCGGTGAAACCGTCGACCTCTGTCCTTACCTCTGGTGGCAAGTCATCGTATTCGGCAGACATGATCCCGCACAGGCACATGCGATTGTCGTTGACCAAAGCCATGCGAAAGATGTCCGTGTAGCCCTTGATCCACACATTCAGGTCGTCGGAATCGGCCCGTAAGCCAGCAAGGTATTCAAGCCCATCCTCGGTGTAACGTTTGGCTAAAGCCGCGCCCAAGTCGCCTTTGGTAGGGAAGTGGTAGTGGATGCTCGCGCTTTTGATGCCGACTTCCTTGGCGAGCTCACGAAAGCTCAAGCCGTTGTAGCCCCGGGTCTGCACCATCTTTCGGGCAGCCGACATGATCGTTTCTCGTGTATCCGTCGTCACAAATAAATCTCCCTATCGATAGATAGACGTTGACAGTGAAAATGTTCTTGCCGTAGCTTATACCTATCGATAGGTAGATGGATAGTTATGGAGCTCGTATGAAGATTTTTGATATCCCTGGTTTTCCAAACCCGCTGCGCATTCGTATTGTTCTCGCCGAAAAAGGGCTGGGCTCGCAAGTAGAGTTCATTAAGGTCGACCTGCCTGCTGCGGAACACAAGCAACCCGCGTTCCTGACGATCAACCCGTTGGGTACCGTCCCGGTGCTGCAACTGGATGACGGCACCAACATCAGCGAATGTACCGCAATCACCGAGTATCTGGACAATCTGGACGGCAACCCGATTCTCACCGGCAAGACGCCGAAGGAAAAGGCCATTATCCACATGATGCAAAAGCGCGCAGAGTCCGAGCTGGCGGATCCGGTCGGCTATTACTTCCACCACGCCACGCCGGGGCTCGGTGCCGCGCTGCAGCCCTACAAGAGTCCTGAATGGGAAGGTCGTATCGAGTGGGGCAACCGTCAGCGCGACAAAGCAGTTGCCGGCATGCACTACTTCGATCAGCTCTTGCGCAGTCAGCCATACATCGCCGGTGAGCAATTTTCCATGGCCGACATCACGGTGTATGCCGGGCTGATCTTCGCCGGTTTCGCCAGTATTGCCATCCCCAATCAGTGCAGCGCGCTCCTGGCATGGCAGGCGAAAGTGCAGCAACGCCCAAGCGTAAAAAATCCCGCCTGATCCTTGCTCCTCCGCCCCAACTGGAAAACAGTCAGGGCGGACCTAAACCTACTCGTTTTTTTCAGGTTCCTCTATATGACCCTTTTCAACATCCGATGGGCGATGCGCCATACCCTGGCCATCGTCGCGCTGACGACTGCGTGCTCGACATTGACTGTTCAGGCCAGCAGCACCCCAGCAGAAAAAAAAGCTGCACATAGCTACACCCATCAAACCGCTCCGACCCAGTTCATCGAAGTCGAGGGTGCGCGCCTGGCATATCGTCGCTTCGGCAAACCCAGTGCCGTGCCACTGGTATTTCTCCAGCATTTCGTTGGCAACCTAGACAGCTGGGATCCCAAAGTCATCGACGGTTTTGCCCGTGATCGTGAAATTATCCTTTTCGACAATGCCGGCGTCGCCAGTTCCAGCGGTGAAGTACCGAACACCATCGAAGGCATGGCCAAATATGCCTCCGGCCTGCTGCAGGCACTGAACGTGAAAAAGGCTGACTTGCTCGGCTTTTCCATGGGCAGTCTGATCGCACAGCAAGTGACGCTTGATCATCCGAACCTCGTCCGTCGCCTGATTCTGGTCGGTTCATCACCTCGCGGTGGAGTTGGTATGGACTCGCTGACGCCGGAATTTCAGGGCTACCTGGCGAAAAAGCGTGCCGTACCGGATGAACTGTTGCTGGACGTTTTCTTTACCCAGACCGTAGAAAGCCAGGCCGCCGGACGCGAATTCCTTTCCCGTCTGCGCTCACGTAGGGTCAATCGCGATGTTGATGTCGATAGCAAGACTGCACCCGCACAAGCAGCCGCCATCGCTGGTTGGGGGGCGCCAGCCGGCAACGCCAACGACTACCTGAAAGGCATCAAGCAACCGACGATGGTAGTCGCCGGCAGCCATGACATTGTCTTCTACACAGTTAATGACGTGACCTTGCAGCAGAGTTTGCCCAACGCCCAGTTGGTGATCTACCCGGATTCAAACCATGGCGCGATCTATCAATACCCGGATCTATTTTTGAAACACGCCACGCTGTTTCTCAATGGGGTGAAGTAATCGAAACAAAGCACTGACGATTTGCTCGGCAGTACATGCCGCACGACCGATTAGGCTCCAAGTCAGGCCTGCGTCTACAGATCTGACGAGCGAAGAATCCAGGATCTCAAAATATGAAAGCGATTCAGTTCCGTAGCTTCGGCGGCCCCGAAGTACTCGAGTACGTCGACTTGCCAACGCCCGTGCCGCGGCCGGGAGAAGTATTGATAGAAACCTCCGCGATTGGGGTGAATTTTCCGGATATTCGTGAACGGTTAGGCATGTATAACCGGCCCGAAACACGCGTTGGTGGTGTCACGCTGCCGCATGTATCCGGACTTCAGGTGGTCGGACGCGTTTCAAAAACAGGAGCGGGCGTTGACCGTGCCGTTATCGGGCGCAAGGTCATGGCCTTGATGCCCAAGGGCGCATACGCACAGCAGGCTATTGCCCGTGCTGACATGCTGGTAATGCTGGATGAGTCGGTAAACGACGTCGCCATGGCGGGTTTACCTTGTCAGGGGGTGACTGCGTTCCTCGCTCTACGCACATGCGCGCATTTACAGTCAGGTGAAAGCGTTTTGATCCAAGGCGCCGCCGGGGGGCTTGGCAGTCTGGCTGTGCAGATTGCAAAAGCCATGGGCGCACAGACAGTTTTCGGTACGGCCAGCACTGAAAATCGACGCGCATTCGTGCGCAGCCTCGGGGCCGACTATGCCATTAGCTACGACACTCCCCAGTGGCCGGAGCGGGTGCTTAAATTGACCGAGGGGCGTGGAGTCGATGTGATCCTCGAAACCATCGGCGGCGAAGTGTTCGATCAGAATTTTGAGTGTCTCGCCATGCTGGGGCGTTGTGTGGTGGTAGGCTCCACGCGGGGGCCAGGCGAGGCATTGGCGCCTCGTCGGTTGATGGCCAAAGCGCAAACCTTGACCGGCATGTACCTGCCGACGTTCTTCCAGCGCCCTACTTTGATTCGCGAAGCTTTGCAATTCCTCGCTGATGGCGTTTCAGGCGGAGTGATCAGACCAGTCATCGGCGCGACGTTACCCCTGAGCGAAGCAGGGCTGGCGCACGCCTTATTGGAGCGAAGGGAAGTGCAAGGCGTCATTGTGCTGGATCCAAACCTCTAAGAGTGAATCTCCGATTCCCTGAGTTTTCTCGCGAATTAATGATGTAGGGGGGCTGTGGCGTTGATCAGGCGGACAAACATTCATCAGTAAATATGTCCTCACGAGAAGAGGACGCTATGCGGCATCACGGTTTCAATGGCAATGCAAGATGTTGACGCTCGGACTGGTGCTCGCGTGGGACGATCAATGCATTAGTGCGGTCACATAGCCTTTCTAGGTCTATAAAGGATAAGGTCTTGCGCACACGCGTCACGCCGTCCTCATTAAGAGTGGCCCGATATTAGCGTTGCGATTATGGCGGTTCGTCTACCGATGGCGGACCTGATAGGCTGCTTCTGGCCGTTAGCGGCCACTTGCGAACGGCCGCTTCTAGGCGAAACCTGTTATACATGAACGCCAGCAATTGCTCGATTACAACCCCCCCCATTAGCCTGAAATCTAAGTCTTGAAGGGAGCCAGTTTCCTGCCCCCGTCAGATTGTGGAACCTTCGTTTTTCCGAGAATTCTTCCTGCATCCTTCGCAGGTGAAAGCCCAAATACCTTCGTATAGTCTCGACTAAACTGCGTTGGGCTTTCGTAGCCCACCTCGAAAGCTGCCGCCATGACGCTCCTGCCGCTGGCTACCATGAGCATCCGCGCCTGAAGTAAGCGCACTCGTTTGTGATACTGCAATGGACTCAACGTCGTCACCGCTTTGAAGTGGCGATGGAAGGCCGAGACGCTCATTGCCGCTTTCTGAGCCAAGCTTTCCACCCTGATCGGCTGCGCAAAATCTCGACGGATCCATTGAATGGCTGTGTTCACTCTGGCCATGGCGGTATCGGGCGCTGCGATCTCTCGCAGCATCCAGCCGTGGGGGCCTTGCAGCACGCGAAACAGTATCTCGCGTTCATAAACAGGCGCCAGGGCTGCGATAGCTTCCGGGTTGCCCATCAATCGCAACATGCGCACCCATGCGTCCATTAATTCGGTCGTAACGGCCGCCACCGAAAAGCCCGGGTCGCTTTCATGGCGGCCGACAGGTTTGGGCAGGTCAGCCAGCAAGGTTGATAACACGGTGGGATCAAGCGTGAGGCTTATGGCCAGATAGGGTTCGCCCGTTGCCGCAGGGTGCACCGCGCCCACCGCAGGCAACTGAATCGACATGACGAAATAGGTCGCAGGGTCGTATCGCAGCGTGCGGTCGCCCACGGTCATGGTTTTGCTGCCCTGCAGAATCAAGTTGATCATCGGGTCATAGACTGCCGCCAGCATATGCTCGGGGATTTTGCCTTGGACCATAGCGACGCGGGGAATGCCCGTCTCTGTGCGGCGTTTTTCGGCCTTGGCGGCGAGGATGCGGAGTTCGTTAAGTTGTTCGTTCATGCTGGCCATGCTGAATGTCACAGCAGGAGCAACGCAAGCGAAAAGTAGAAACAGGCAGATTTCGAGTAGGAACGGCTGCGTCCGCAGTGACCAGCGCCCTTAATGTGGAGGCTCATTCAAGCAGTCGAGGAGTACGTCATGGGCGTTATCGTCATTACCGGAGGCAGTCGAGGGATCGGTGCGAGTGCAGCAGAACACGCCGCCCGGTGGGGTATGGGTGTCATTCTTACTTACAACCAGCATCCGGACGATGCGGATGATGTGGTGCGACGCATTGAACGAGCGGGCGGCAAGGGCGTTGCGCTTAATCTCGACGTGGCGGATGTGGAAAGTTTCAAAGGGTTCCGCGATGCCATCCTGTTAGTGCTCCGGGAGACATGGGGCACAAGCACCCTCTCAGGTTTAGTTAATAACGCCGGCTATGGCCTGTTCAACCCGCTGGCGTCGGTCAGCGAGGCTCAGTTTGATGGTCTTTTCAAAGTCCATCTGAAAGGCCCTTTCTTTCTGACGCAGACCTTGCTGCCATTACTGGAGGAGAACGCCAGCATCGTCAATCTGACCAGCGCTACTACACGCGTGGCCACCTCCGGGGTGGCGCCGTATGCGGCGTTCAAAGGTGGACTGGAAGTGCTCACGCGCTACATGGCCAAAGAGTTCGGTGATCGGCGCATACGTGTCAATGCGGTTTCACCTGGGGCGATTCGAACCGAGTTAGGTGGCGGGCTCAATGATGAGTTTGAGGCGATGCTGGCTGAGCAAACGGCGCTAGGCAGAGTCGGTGAGCCCGAAGATGTGGCCCGCGTCATTGCCATGTTGCTGTCCCAAGACGGGGCCTGGATCAATGCCCAGACCATCGAAGTCGCGGGCGGCTACATCATCTGAACGATCGGGAGACGTTGCCATGCTGGATCATATTTTTCTGTCTGTGAGTGACATTGAGCGCTCTATCCGTTTCTACGAAGCTACGTTGGCGCCGCTGGGTATCACCGCGCGCTTGGACTACGATGGCAAGGACGGTCCGCCTGGGCATCCGGACCTGAAAGGTTTCGGCGCCAAGGGCCGGATGTTTTTCTGGCTGCGTCAGGGTGAAGTCGAAGGCCGAGCGGTACATGTCGGTTTCGTCGCAGACAGTAAAGCTCAGGTTGCGGCGGCCTATGCGGCAGCGTTGGCTCAGGACGCCGTCGATCAAGGCGCACCGGGGGCGCGTCTGCACTACGACCCCAACTACTACGCGGCCAATGTTCTGGATCCTGACGGATACAGCCTGGAATTCGTTTACAAGAACTGGCAGCACGCACAATGAAAAAATTGATGATTTATGGCGCAACCGGCTACGTCGGGCGCATGGCGACCGACTATGCAGTGGCGCAGGGACTGGACGTTGTCATCGCCGGGCGCAGCCACGACAAGCTGCGCGCTCTGGCTGCACAGTTGGACGTTCCTTATCGCGTGTTTTCCCCTCATGCCCCGTCGACACAATGCCTGGAAGGCATTGGCCTGCTGGTGAACTTTGCCGGCCCCTTCGCGCGGACAGCTGACGCCTTGATGTGGCTCTGTATCAAGGCTGGAGTCGATTATCTGGATATCACGGCCGAGATCAACGTATATCGGTTGGCCGAGCAATTGGGCGATGAGGCGGCAGGGGCAGGGGTCATGCTCCTACCTGGCGTCGGTTGGGACGTAGTGCCGACCGACTGCCTGGCGGTGCATGTCGCTCGTCGGGTGAAATATCCGCAGTCGTTGAACATTGCACTACAGGTCGCGGGTTCCATTTCACGTGGGTCAGCACTGAGTGTTAGCGAAATTGTTGGAGCGGGGCTGCTGGCCCGGATTGATGGAGCGCTTCTTTCAACTCCCGATGCGCAACCGCGACACTTCGATTTTGGCGACGGCCAGGAGCTTTGCGTGCCTTTGTCGTTCGGTGATCTGGTCACCGGCTGGCGCTCCACCGGCATTCCCAATATTGCAATGTTTGTACATTTTTCCGGTGATCCATTACCTGACGGAGATCTTTCAAAAATTCCCGAGGGGCCGAACGCGCAACAGCGCGAAGCTCATCGCGCTCGGGCAGTGGCCGAGGTAACTGGCGCTGACGGCACTGTGGCACGTTCAGTGATCGAAACCGTCAACGGTTACACCTATACGCCGATTGCTGCCATGGAGGCGGCACGCCAAGTATTGAACGGCGTGCGAAGACCGGGTTTTGAGACACCGGCAAAGCTGCTGGGCGGCTCATTCGCCGAGAGCATCGGCGGTACGACCATCACTGATTACTGATTGATCGGACGATAGTGCAGATGTTGTTTACTCAGGATTCCACTGCGCTGTCGTCTGCCTCGAACTCATGGGCAAGCCACCTGCCGGCAATCCGTGCGACGTTCACCAAGCGCTCGCTGGACATCCCGCTGCATGCCGCTGCAGACAGCCCCCGCAGGGTGACCAGGATGTAGTCAGCCCAGGTCTGCGCAGCGTCCGGGCAGACTTGGTCCAGATACCGGCGGATCGCCTGGATTCCAGCGTCGCCGAATTTCTCCGCCATGTTTCGAGCGACCGGATCGTCCGCACGCAGGCCTTCGGTGATCAGGCAACCACGCAAAGCGCTATCTCGCCCGTACTGCTGCGCAGCGGCAATCAGCAGCGAGGTTAGCGCTTCGGCGGGAGGTCGATCCGGTGCCAGCAGTCTGTCCATTGGCAGCGCGTTTTCTGCGGCATAGCGATGCATTGCTCGTTCGAACAGTTCGGCCTTGCTTCCATAGGCTGCGTAAAAGCTCGGCGGCTTGATATTCATTGCCTCGGTCAGGTCGGTCAGGCTGACAGCGTCGTATCCACGCTGGTGAAACAGTGCTTGTGCGATGGCTATCCCTTGCTCCCGGTCAAAGGCGGAACGGCGCTGTCTGGGTTTTTCGTTCATGGCTATTTCTCTAGGTAATACGCCACTGTAGCGATCGCTACATGCAAGTTCAAACGCTTCGGTTGCTCCTTTTATTTAGTACTCACTAAATAATTTGCAGAGGACGTTCTTCCTATGTAGTGTTCACTACATATACGACAGTTGAGGTTCATCCCATGCAATTCAGAAACAAGGTCGTGCTGGTTACTGGCGGTTCTTCGGGCCTCGGCTTCGCAATCGCCGAAGCATTCGTCAGCCAGGGTGCGGATCTGATCATTACCGGGCGCCGCCAGCCTCAGCTAGACGAAGCAGCAAGTCGCCTCGGTGGGAATGTTTCTGCGGTGCGGACTAATATCTCGGACCCAGCCTCCCTAGGGGAACTGTTCAAGCATATCGGTGCGGTCCACGGTCGTATCGATGTATTGATCGCTAACGCCGGGATGGGTGAAATCGAGCCTCTAGGTGCAATCACCGACGCGGGCTTCGATCGGGTGTTCGCGACCAACGTCAAAGGCACCACCTTTACGGTTCAGGGGGCGTTACCGCTGATGAGCGAGGGGAGCAGCGTTGTCATTATCGGCTCGACTTCTTCGATCAACCCTGGACCTGGTATGAGCGTGTACGGAGCAACCAAGGCCGCACTACGCGCGTTGGTGAGGAGCTGGATTCTCGACATCAAAGGATCGGGTGTACGCATTAACTTACTCAGCCCCGGGCCGGTGGACACCCCGTCCCTACGGGCCGTGCTTGGTGAAAACGCGCCACAGGTAATCGATTTGCTAAATGAGAAGAGCACCCTCGGCCGGATCGGCCAGGCACACGAGATCGGCCAAGCTGCGCTCTTTCTGGCGAGCGAGGCGTCGAGCTATGTCAATGGTGCCGAGCTGTTCGCCGACGGTGGAGCTTCTCAGGTTTGAACGCCCATGGATCGGTCGTCTCGCCAAATGCTTACCTTCCGCTGAACGACGACAATGCCTTAACGGGCAATCCGCAACGGGAATATCATTCGCTTATAGCTGACGAGTGCAACCATCCTGCCGAGTGAATCGGGGATGCAAGGAGTTACCAAATGAGTAAGTTTGCTGGATCAGTAATCGATCATGTGGGCATTGGTGTCTCGGACATTTTGCGCGCTCGCGCCTTTTACGAGCGGTCGCTCGAGCCGTTAGGGATCACATTGCTAATGAGCATCGAGACGGACCATCCGCATTCGACGCCTCGCAGACTTGGGTTCGGCTCCGCAGGCAAGCCGTTCCTGTGGCTGCACGATGCACCAGTTCCCAGCTACGGGGCTCATATCGCGCTGATGGCGCAGAGTCATGGGGCCGTCGACGCATTCCATGCGGCTGCCATCGCCGTTGGCGGACAGGACAATGGCGCACCAGGCATCAGGCCTCAGTACCACTCCGATTATTACGCAGCCTATGTACTGGGCCCTGACGGAGTTAATCTGGAGTGTGTTTGCCAACTGACGCCTTAGGTGCCTGGGCTCTCATTAGGTATCTGTCAGGTGGCATTCTTCGTCAGCTTTTCAACCGCATCGAGCTGTTAGCCAATGGAGGTTTTCCCAGAATTGAATGTGTTCCTGTTTAGCTATGGAGCAATTCTTATAACCGATAGCAGCGCCAACTCAAGATGTCTCGTGGCACGGCTGTAATGAGGCTCCTCCTCTGGCCTGTTGCTGTGGCTGCTCCTGGCCGTTAGCTGCCGCTCGTGACCGCCAGCTTCCGGCCAAAAGCTGACAGTCGTGGCCGCACTATGATGAGCTAGCCTCCAATCGAGGCTGGGGGCATTCGATGCTTGACTTCTACACGACATCCCCTGTCGGGGCGACAAAAACAACAAGAGTTAAACTGCTACCGGGGAGATACTGTACGACGCGAAATTCCTGCTGCGGCACCGTCCCGTTGGTAGCGATATTGAACTGGCTGCACGCGGGGAAGAGGAACCCGATCACTTCGGCTCCTTAATTGACCCCTGTGGGCAGTTCCTCTGCCGAAAGCTGAGGCAAGCCGCTGAGCGGCAGTGAATCATGCCCCTTCCAAGATCACGTATTCCGGCAAGTTTTACATGCCTCTGGCATTAGTCTGGCCCCGTGGCGCTTTGCTTGCGCTGTTTGCGGTCCATCGGATTGTAAGTCAATGAGCTCATTCGGCTTCGCTCAAATGGTCGATATGAGCAAAGCGCTCGACCAGAAAGTCGATCAGGGTGCGAACCCGTGCAGATAGCTGCAGTTGCTGCGGGTAAACTGCATAGACATCCGCGCGGGTAGGCGTCTGATCTTCAAGGATCAACTGCAAGCGGCCGCTTCGGACATATCGGGCGATGTCCCACTCTGCTCGCATCAGAATGCCGTAACCCTCCAACGCCCAATTCAAAGCCACCTCGCCGTCGTTGCAACCCAGGGCGCCATGCACTTTGATGTTTTGAGTACGGCTCCCTGCTGCGAAACTCCATACGCCATAAGGCGTCTCGTTTTGCCTGATGAAAATGCAGTTGTGCTGCTGCAAATCTGCCAGTCGCTCAGGTGTGCCGTGCTTCTGCAGGTAGAGGGGAGAGGCACAGAGCAACCGACGGTTGGATGCGATTTTGCGAGCATGGAATGCTGCATCTGGCAGTGTGCCGAAACGGATGCTCAGGTCAAACCCATGGGTCGTGAGATCCAGTGGGTGGTCGCTGATCTCCAGTTGTATTTCAACCTCAGGATACCGGCTGTAAAAGGCCGCCAACGCCGGCCCGATATAGCGGCGACCAAAGCCGAGCGATGCGTTGACCCGAATCAACCCTTTGGGAGTTGCCCGACTGCTGCTGACCATCTGCTCGACCTCATGGATCTGCGTCAGGATTCGCGCCGCGTGGGAGAAGTAAAGCTCACCCTCTGTGGTCAGGCTCATTGAGCGGGTGGTGCGATTGATTAAACGAATGCCCAGCCTGGCTTCCAGCGCCGATAGACGTTTGCTCACTGCCGGAGGGGTGACCCCCAGCTCGCGAGCCGTGGCGGCAAGGCTGCCTTGGTTGGCCAGCAGGTAAAAAAACGACAGGTCTAAGGTCTGGCTCATTCATCGCTCAAAGTCGTGTATGGGGCGTATAAGTTTGATTGAAGCATCATCAATACATATATCCTGCCCATGGCTTGTCTGAATAGCATTTTCAACCTGCAAAAGCAGGAGCTTTAGGTGAAGGTGCTCTGGTTTCCGTCAGTGCTGCGCTTGCTTCGGGGGCGAGCCACCTTGAACCGTAATCACCTTTTCAAATCCGCACGGCCCGGTTGTTTACCTGAAGGCTTGGTCTCGAGTGGTTTACGGCTCAAAAAAGGCGAAGGATTCATAACCTAAAGTAAATTATGTAGTGATTTAAAGTAACTCACGCCTTCCGATTCAATACTTATACTCGGAACACACCCTGATCGAACGACTCCGTTTGACGGGCAAAACAAAACTTACAAAGGTGTTCCCAAATGAATGCGTACAAAATTGCTTCGGTTCCTGGAGACGGTATCGGCATTGAAGTTATTGCTGCCGGGGTTGAAGTCCTCAAGGCGCTGTCCAAGAAAGTCGGCTTTGAAATTACCTTCAAGGACTTCGACTGGAACTCGGATAACTACTTGAAAAATGGCTACTACATTCCGGAAGGTGGCCTGGAAGAACTCAAGACTTTCGATGCGATTTTCTTCGGTGCCGTAGGTGCGCTGAACGTTCCTGACCACATTTCTTTGTGGGGACTGCGTCTGCCTATTTGCCAAGGCTTTGACCAGTACGCAAACGTACGTCCTGCCCGCGTGCTTCCTGGCGTTAAAAGCCCGCTGCACAATGGTGATCAGATCGACTGGGTCGTGGTGCGTGAAAACTCTGAAGGTGAGTACTCGGGCAACGGCGGACGCGTACACCGTGGCTTGCCAGAAGAAGTGGCCACTGAAGTCTCTGTGTTCACCCGTGCCGGTGTTGAGCGTATCCACCGTTTTGCTTTCCAGTTGGCCCAGAGCCGTCCGCGCAAGCACTTGACTATGGTCACTAAGTCCAACGCCCAGCGCCATGGCATGGTGTTGTGGGATGAGATCTTCTACGAGGTGGCCAAGGACTTCCCTGATGTGAAGATCGACAAAGAACTGGTCGATGCCGTTACCACACGCATGGTGCTTAAGCCATCCACTCTGGATGTGATCGTGGCGACCAACCTGCACGCCGATATCCTTTCCGACCTCGCCGCCGCCTTGTCAGGTAGCCTGGGTATTGCACCGACTGCCAATCTAAATCCTTCGCGCCAGTTCCCGTCGATGTTCGAGCCGATCCACGGTTCCGCCTTCGACATCACCGGTAAAGGCGTCGCCAACCCGATCGCAACCTTCTGGACTGCGGCCATGATGCTCGAGCATCTGGGCGAGGCTGCGGCCGCCAAGGAACTGATGTCCGCCATCGAAGCTGTTACCGAAAGCGGTTTGCACACGCCTGATTTAGGCGGTACAGCGACCACTCGGCAGATCACCGACGCTGTAATCAAGCTGATTGGCCGCTAATTCATAGTAATAACTACGGCATACCGCCAAGGGAGGGGTCATTGATCCAGCCCTTGGCATTTCCTGACAACAATAAAAAATCAGGGCCCCGTCATGAAAAGAATTCTGGGAAAGCTCTACGTTCAAGTTTTGCTAGCCGTGATCCTCGGTGCCATCGTGGGTGTAGCGGTTCCTGAAACCGGTGAAGCACTGAAGCCCTTGGGCGACGCGTTCATCAAACTGATCAAGATGCTCCTTGCACCGGTGATTTTCCTCACGGTGGTAACGGGCATCGCCAAGATGGAAAACATGAAGGAGTTAGGGCGTGTCGGTATGCGCGCACTGATCTACTTCGAGGTGGTGTCGACCCTAGCACTGGTGGTTGGTCTGGTGGTGGTGGACGTGTTCAAGCCCGGCGCAGGCATGAACATCGACGTCGCGACGCTGGACGCTTCAAGCCTGGATACCTATACCACCGCAGCGAAGCACACGACGTTCATGGATTTCGTGATGAACATCATCCCGAACACCATTGTCGATGCCTTTGCCAAAGGCAATGTACTGCAGATCCTATTGTTCTCGGTGCTGCTGGGCGTCGCCCTGGCACAGGTTGGCCCCCGCGCAAAATTCTTCGTCGACACGCTTGATAGCCTGATGCAGGGCATGTTCCGAATGGTCAACATGATCATGCGCTTGGCCCCCATTGGCGCATTCGGCGCGATTGCCTTCACCATCGGCAAATACGGCTTCGGCTCGCTGTTCTCGCTGGGCAAGCTGATGGCCTGTGTCTACCTCACCTGCATCGTGTTTGTGATCTTCGTGCTCGGTCCCATCTGCCGCATGAGTGGTTTCAGCCTGTGGAAGTTCCTGCGGTTTATTAAGGAAGAGTTGTTCACTGTGCTGGGCACCAGTTCATCGGAGTCGGTACTACCGCAGATGATTTCCAAGATGGAGAAGGCAGGGGTTTCCAAGCCGGTTGCTGGCATGGTGATTCCGGCGAGCCTGACGTTCAACCCGGATGGGCAGGCGATCTACTACACCATTGCAGCCATCTTCATTGCCCAGGCCACCAACACACCATTGACCTTGATGGACCAATTGATCGTGCTGGCCGTGCTGATGTTCACCTCCAAGGGATCGGCCGGGGTGACAGGTTCGGGTTTTATCATTCTGGCGGCCACCCTGGCTTCGCTGGGAACCATTCCGGTCGCTGGCATGGTGCTGTTGTTGGGTGTCGACCGTTTCATGTCTGAAGCGCGTGCCATCACCAACACCATTGGCAACGGCGTCGGCACCATGGCGATTGCCAAGTGGGTAGGAGCACTGGATACGGCGAAGATGAATCGTGCACTCAACGGTCAGCCGGAGCCTGATGAAGTGACGCCCCCTGTCGCCAGCCAATCCGCGTCCCATGACGCTCATAGCAACGGCTCTCAACAGGTGGGCCTGGCGCCTGCTTTGAAGGTCTAAGCTTCTGCAATCAGAAGTTTGGGCTGGCTCAACGTCGGCTCCTTCCCGGAGTCGACGTTTTCTTTTTAGGTGACCTTCAATTTGAAATCAGATAGCTGCGCCGGTTGCGTGACGAGTCATTTTCAAAGGTAAAAACAATGTTTGAGTTGGATCATGTGCTTGCGCAGGACATCGTCGATCGAGCAATGCTCATCCTTCCTTTCAATGTCAATGTGATGGACTGCCAGGGCTTGATTATGGGCAGTGGCGAGCCCGAGCGGATAAACACCCGTCATGAGGGTGCCCAGCTAGTTCTGGCGAACCAGCGCGTGGTGGAAATCGATGTGCAGTCGTCTCCCTGCCTCAAAGGGGTCCAGCCAGGTATCAATGTGCCCCTCATGCACGATGAACGCTTGATTGGCGTGCTGGGCCTTACCGGCGATCCGCATACGCTGCGTACTTACGCAGAATTGCTGCGCATGACCGCTGAAATGCTAGTTTCGCAACGGCACCGCGAAGTGCAGTCGCAATGGCGCAAGCAGCGCAGCGACGACTTGCTGGCCTTGCTCTTGGGGGATGCGGGAAACTCTCCTCGCTTGTTGGACGAAGCGCAGCAGCTAGGGCTCAAACACCAGCTCACGCGCACGCCACTTTTGATTGAGTTCGCGTCTAACCAGGTCGCAGCGATGGTGAGTGAATGGTTGCTGGGGCGGGTTCCGGACAGTTGGTGTCTGAGTCCGTCGCCTAATACGGTCCTGTGGTGCTGCCCCGCCGTCAGCGGGGTCGATCCTCACAAGTACCTGCAAAAAATGCAGAGCCAAGGCTGGACGCCTGTTCGTGTGGCCATCGGAGTGCCTGTCCAGGGCATGGAGCGGCTACGCAAAGTCTGCGCGCATGTGACGGCGCTAGCGGCCTATGGTCGTGCCGTTTTGAAGACGCAGCGGCTTTTGCTGCTGACGCGCTTGCGTCTGCCGGCAATGTTATGGGCTCATCGAGAAGAGTATGTGGTCGAGGAACTACTGGCCGTCGTCAACAAGGTGCGTGCCAAGGACAGCAATGGTCAGTTGATGCAAACGTTGCGAAGCTGGTGTGAGCACAGTGGGCAAATCCAAACCTGTGCAGATGCCCTAGGCTTGCATCGAAACACCCTGCGTTATCGGATGGATAGGATTTCAGAGATCACCGAAATGGATTTGAACAAGCTAGATGACGTGGTTGTTTTGTACCTGGGTGTGCAACTGATGTCTGACGGTTGAGCCTCGATGTTCAGCGTAAACAGGCGCAGACTTGCATCAGCGCCTGAGGTTGGAGGCTAAACGGTTCGCCGATATCAGCACTCGGCATAGGTTTAGCGAGTACCTGCGCCGTAAACCGCGAAGGCGCCCAATGCTTCTTCTATTCGCAGTAGACGATTGTATTTGCTCACTCGGTCCGACCGGCACAACGATCCGGTCTTGATCTGTCCGGCCCGCGTGGCGACGGCGAGGTCGGCAATGAAGGTATCCTCCGTTTCCCCGGAGCGGTGTGAGATGACCGCTTTGTAGCCCGCCGCTTGAGCCATGCGAATGGCGGCCAGGGTTTCGGTCAAGGTGCCGATCTGGTTGTATTTGATCAGCACCGAGTTGGCAATCCCTCGATCTATCCCTTCCTTGAGGATGCGCGTGTTGGTGACGAACAGATCGTCGCCTACCAGTTGCACATGTTCGCCAAGCTGGGCGGTCAGTTTTTTCCAGCCGTCCCAGTCACTTTCGTCCATGCCGTCTTCGATAGAAGTGATGGGGTAGCGCTCACAGAGTGAGCTCAAGTAACGGGAAAAGTCTTCGGAGTCGAATCGACGATCTTCACCCTGCAGATGGTAGAAACCGTCCTCGAAGAATTCGGAGGCTGCGCAGTCGAGCGCTAGAGTAACGTCCTGTCCCAGCACATAGCCTGCTCGCTCCACGGCTTCTTGGATGACCAACAAAGCGGCTTCGTTGGAGGGCAGCGAAGGGGCAAATCCGCCTTCGTCGCCGACCGAGGTACTCAGGCCTTGAACGCGCAAAACGGCTTTCAAGGAGTGAAAGATCTCGGCACCCATGCGCAGTGCCTCGCGAAACGATGAGGCTGAAACCGGCTGAATCATAAACTCCTGAATGTCCACATTATTATCGGCATGTTCGCCGCCGTTAATGATGTTCATCATCGGTATCGGCAAGGCGTACCGTCCAGGTTGACCGTACAGGGAGGCCAGGTGTTCGTACAGCTCCAGGCCCTGATGCTGTGCGCCAGCCCGTGCGGTGGCCAGCGATACGGCTAGCGTCGCATTGGCGCCCAAGGCGCTTTTGGAATCTGTGCCGTCCAGTTTGATCATGGCCTCATCGACGGTCTTCTGGTCCAAAGCGCTAAGCCCTTTGACCCGTGCGCTGATCACGCCCTTGACGTTTTCCACGGCGCGCAGTACGCCCTTGCCCAGGTAGCGAGCCTCACCATCGCGAAGCTCCAGCGCTTCTCTCGAACCCGTCGATGCGCCAGAGGGCACACTGGCGGAACCGGTCACACCGTTGGCCAGTGTCACGCTGGCTTCTATCGTCGGGTTGCCGCGTGAATCGAGTATCTCGCGAGCGTGAATGTGCGCAATGGCAGAGGTTTCAGGCGTCATGGAGGGTCTCCGATTGAGTGGTGCTTGCAGGGCGCGGTTGGTTGGCGTTTTCGAGCAGTTCTTGCTGCTCTGCTCGTAAGGCACGGACGTCGAAATCCCGTGGCCAATCAGTCATGGACTCTCGGGGAGTCGGCATTTGTACGGCTGGGTGCTGCTTCGAAATCATTGGACGTCACTCTTTTTGATATTGAGGGACAACTATTACCTGACCAAGCCTACGCCGAGATTCGGGCGAATCCTTTAGGCGCGCGAACAAAAGCGCTTGCCTTTGCTTGTGCCTGGAGCTGGAGCCTAAGCGGTTCGCTGATGTCAGCATGAGGCATCACCTATCGCCGGAGAGCGCTCATGAAAGTCGTCATAGCACCTGATTCATTCAAGGACAGCCTAAGCGCCGATGGCGTTGCACAAGCCATTGCGCTGGGGCTGGCTGAGGTGCTGCCTAACGCTGAATTGGTGCAATGCCCGATGGCCGATGGCGGCGAGGGAACCATGGAGGCGATTCTGGCGGCCCTGCACGGTGAGTGTCGTCACGCCGAGGTTAGAGGGCCTTTGGGTGTCGGGGTCAGCGCCCGTTGGGGATGGCTTGCGCAGACGCGAACCGCGGTCATTGAAATGGCCGAGGCGAGCGGCCTGCAACTGGTGGCCTTGGAGCAACGTGACGCATGTCTCAGCTCCAGCTATGGCACTGGGCAACTGATCCTTGATGCTCTGAATGCCGGGGCCGAAACAATCATCTTGACCATCGGTGGTAGCGCGACCAACGACGGCGGTGCGGGTATGCTCAATGCCTTGGGCGCGCGCTTCCAAGATGAAGGTGGAAGGGAGCTGACGCCAGGTGGCTTGGCTCTTTCTGGATTGTGTAGTATCGATTTGAGTGAGATGGATCCCCGTCTGCATAGTACCCGTTTCGAAGTGGCGGCTGATGTCGATAACCCCTTGTGCGGTGCCCACGGCGCTTCATTTACCTTTGGTCGGCAGAAGGGGGCAAGCAGCGAGCAGATCGAACAGCTGGATCAGGCATTGACCCATTTTGCCGATTGTTGCGCTGTCGTGCTTGCGCAGGATGTTCGCGACATTCCGGGCGCCGGGGCAGCCGGAGGCATGGGGTTTGCCGCGAAAGCGTTCCTGGGGGCCGGTTTTCGACCGGGCGTAGAAGTGGTGGCAAAATTGGTCGGGCTTGCCGATAAGATCAAGGGTGCAGACCTAGTCATCACCGGCGAAGGCCGTTGTGACGGTCAAACGTTGCGCGGCAAAACCCCCATGGGGGTAGCGCGTATTGCCCGTGAGCAAGGCGTACCTGTAGTGATTCTTGCCGGCACGCTCGGTGAGCGCTACGAGGCGCTGTATGAACACGGCGTCAACGCTGCTTTCGCATTGGTGTCAGGCCCCATGAGCCTCGCCGATGCGTGCCAGCAAGCACCTCGACTATTGCGCGAACGGGCGCGGGATATTGCTCGTCTCTGGCGGCTTGAATAGCTATTTGCGGCCTGCAGGCAACTGAGAGGGGTGAACCGTCCCACGCCTGAGCTCAGTTACTACCACCTGCGGGGCACCTACTCGCCACATTGAAAAGTTTCTCAGTCCTGCGGTGATCTTTGCTGCTTTTTAACGGATTAGTTTCAGGTTAATTGCTAGTGCATGTGCGCCTATCCTGTGTCTACGGCCTTAGATGCAATTAAGTCAGCCGTTGCAGTTTCTGCACCTGCGGCGGCCTGTGTAAACTCATCGCTCACGCCTCATGCTGTGTGGTTTGTAGTGATCCAACGCCAGGATGCGCTTGAGGTGAGCTCACACCATTTCTACTTTTTTACGGTCGTGCGAAGACGCTGATGACGAACCACATCTCGGGTCGCTCATCGTTCGGCCCCATTCCTACAGTTCGAGTATCGGCCCCAAAGCGATTCCTGGTTATGTGCCGCTTTGGCCGACCTTTGCGGAGCCTGAGAGGCTGCAATGGTTCGAAAGGGGCCACTCACGAATGACTGGTTTTGGCCCTTTGCTGCCTTTCGCCAACGACCGCTTTGGGCCGAAAACGGTTACTCACGAATGCTGCTTTTGGCCGTAAGCTCCTGTTGAAGGCAGACCCTATGTGTTGAAGGTGAACCAGCGATATCAGAACGGGACGAGGGAGGGTTGCGGAAATGATCGAAAAGATGCGGAAATGATTCAGATAGCGATAACTCCAAATCATGATTCCAAAAAACGACAACGCCCTGAATATTCAGGGCTTTGTCGGTACATAAGATGGCGGAGGCGATGGGATTCGAACTCATGGACCTGTTACAGTCGACGGTTTTCAAGTCCATGTCTAAAGCAAGTAATTCAATGGGTTATGGCCCTAAGTATTCCGCTTTGCTTGTGTGCAAACGTCGATCGGTACGGCCGCTAACGGCCAAAAGCGGACGCTGATGACAAGTCAGCTTCCGGCCAAAAACCGACGTTCGCAAGCGATCATTGACGGCCAGCAACGGACAGTGGACAGACTGATGGCGAAACAGTAGCGTCATGTTTTTCTAGGAATCTGAACCCATGTCATCGCCGCTGCACCTCTACAAGTACGAACGCTTTACCGCACAGTCGCTTCAGAACCTGAAGGACCAATTAATCTATTTCGGCTCCCCGCTCGCTTTCAACGACCCTTACGACTGCGCGCTTTCACCGCGCATCAAGAAGCCAACTGACGCCGATGTTGAGAAATTGCGAAGCCATTACTTAGCGAAACCCAAAATCGAAAGTGGCATTCGGCGAGAGTTCGAAAAAGCATCTCCTGCTGTGCTTAGGGATGTGCTCCTTCGCATAGGACAGGAAACCTTAGATGACATGATCAAAAGATTTCTGTCACAACGTGGGGTCAGCTGCTTTTCAGAGAAGAAGGACAACTTATTGATGTGGTCCCACTACGGGGATCATTGCAAAGGTTTCTGCCTGGAGTTTTCAACCTTGGCCGATCCATTTCACAAGATTAAGAAGGTTCACTATACACAAGACATGCCCATTCTCGACATCGTTCCGATCCTGTGCGGTGAAGATTCCGACCCTGTCTCCGATCTATATTGTACCAAAGCGATTGATTGGGCTTATGAGCACGAGTGGCGCGCTATTCATAGTCAAGCCGGCACGGCGTATCGATATCCTTCCGAAGCACTCACCGGCATCTACTTCGGCCCAGACATGCCCCTCACTGCGATTGAGATTATCGCGTTAGTTCTCGCAGGACAAAATGAACACGTCCAGCTCTGGCAAGGTTGTCGTAGCAAGTCTAACTTCTTAGTTGAATTTCAGCCGGTAAAATACATGTCACATCTGGAAGCAAAGCGGCTAGGATTACTGGGGACAGCAGGCACTTAATCGGCCACCAAAACTGCACCCTCGACCCATGTATTTTCATGCCCGCCCGGCATAGCAGGCTTCTTTCGGCCAAAAGGGGACCTTGGATGTATCTCGGATACCCGGGGCGTTCAGGGCGATGTAAGCAGAGTTAGAATATGGTTGGATTTGAGGAGTGGATATGAAAGTTGAATGGAAGGCCAACAAAAAACTGAAGCCGCAAATCATCCTAGATCGCCTAAAGGCCTGCTCATCTATCGACGCCGAAGGTAAAGTGTCTTTCAATGGCTTCGAAATGCATGAGCTTGGTTCCGTTCTTTTTACGATGATTGATTTTCATAAAACATTTAGTTATCACACCGCTAAGCGATTTTATAACCGAGCCTTGAACTCATGGGTGAAATCTGGGAGCAAATTAGCTGATGATTTTTTGAAAGCATTAAAGACAGAGGTGTTATCTTATAATAAGCAGGTGCCGAAGGAGTACGTGTTAGTAACTTCGATATCGATAGCCACGGGCTTTCCACTGCGAAGGATAGTGCTCGGTGATACGACTCTGGAATGTTACCCAGGCGGGCTTCCAAAAAAATATAAAACTCGAGAAGCATATAACGCTCGTTGGAATTTTGAATCTCCATCTCTACCAGATAGTTATTGTCCTGTTGTTGTAAGATTCAGGTCGAAAAATCATATGGATGGTGTAGAGCATGCGCTACATGAACTGGATTTCATAAGGGGAGTATTTTGTCTAGATATAAACCCTGCGTTTGAGATTGCCATCTCGATGCAGGCAATTCGAAGAGCGCCTATCAATAAGTTGACTTTAGGGGGAATGCACACGCTACACAACAAGGATGGCAGTCTAAGTGATAGCAATATTTTTTGGTACGACTCTAACTATACTGAGCGAAGATCATTAAATCTGACAGCTGGAAAAAAAACCCAATCGATAAATTTCTTCAGGTTTGTAACAGATAAACTCAAGCATCATAAGGATGCGCACATTATCAAAGACGCCATCATAAGATTTGTGCGTGCCTTTGACGAGACTGATAAAAACTCCTCTGTTCAACGGGGGTGGGCTGCTTTGGAGTCAGTAATGGCTCCAGGTGAAAATAATACGGATTTAGTCGTTGCGCGTTGCTCTTACCTTTATGGAGAACGTGAGTATCATCGACAAATATTAGAGCATGTAAAAGACTACCGTAATCGAAATGTACATATGGGGCAGTCTATCGACGATCCATCCCCTCATTGCTTCCAAATACAAAAATTCTTTCGGCAGGCGGTTATTTTTCACTTGGCTGAAGTGGGCAATTTTTCTGGATTGCAAGATGCTAATAAATTTTTAGACTCGTCAGCCTCGATAGAAGAGTTGATACGACAGCGAGATCTTATAGATAAAGCTATATTATTTATTAGCCCTGGATAAGCTAAATATGTATCGCATCATTCGGCCGACATTATTCATCTATTACTCGACTAATCATAAACACTATATATAACTTATGAACATGCTGAGTCGCCCATAGATTTCTAGACGCCTTCAACTGGCTCCTTTTGGCCGTTGGTGGTCGATTGCGAGCATCCGATTGACTACGGCGATCGACTGAATACGATTCAGAAGGAGGCATCGACGCGAAAAGTACCTGAGAGCGACCCGCGCATGACGCTGGTAAAGAAATTACAATTGGGGCAAGAGAACCTAAATATTCCTCCTCTAATAAAAATCAAAGATTAATATTTAAACCATGATCTAGCATCAGTTGCTCTACTGCGACGCTTCCACCCTCAACAGACTCCAACGCTCGCAGAACACTGGCCAACTCATTGCTGTGCTTAATCTGGTCATTTGCTGATGCCATCCTAACAATTTCATTGGCTTGTTTGTAGGTAGGGTCGACTTCCTGCATAACTTGCCTGATGGTTCGACCATATGTATTTGCTTCAGCAAAGCTACGAGAGGTTGAATATATGGTAATTAGCCGATCCAACATCGCTGAAGGAGTGACAAGCCAATCAACTTTTTCCAGCTCGTCAAATGTTGCAAACCTAATTCTTTTTTCTGCTGCGGCAATTAATTCGGGTGGGAGAGCGTCTAGTAAAAAAAACCAATCTAAATCAACAAATAATTTCTGTGGTGCGTTTTGTATAAATGTCAAAATCCTTAACTGCTCCGCCTTGGGAAGGGCACTCCATAAACCCAATTTGGCGAGCCGTGCTACGATTATCACTGCGCCGGATATTTCCTCTTCCGTGCGCATGCGTTCAACTGTTTGTCTGACGCAATCTTCGAAGAATCTTTCCCACAAGTTAGGGTGGATAATTTTAATTGCCGATAAAGCAAGTACGCACTTATTAAATTTTGCGGATTCTTCTCCCCCAAAGGCGGTTTTTACAAAAACTTTTAGTAAATTGTTGTAGAGAGACTCTCTTGGCCGTTTCAAAGGCCCGGCCTCGAATAACGTAACAACGTCTTCTAGATTGCTCGGGAAAAATTTAGAATCTACATCACTCAAAACTCGCGCCAGTGCTACCTTTCCTTGCGATGCAGGTCTGGAAAGTATGGAATTTACAGAGTTGAATATATGCAATCTTGCCAGTTCCGCCGACGCGGAGAATACTTGGTTGTCAGAAACCTGTGAGGGATGAGCACATCTATTGCGATCCTCTACCAAGCGAACAATATCTAGATATTCAATAGGAGAGATTAGCTCGAACTTGTCCTTCGCCATCAATGGAAGTTCTTTTTCAAAAGCTAAGGCTCCCGGAAGGTTGTGAGTTTTCTGTATAGTCTCAAATCTCGCAATTTCAACTTGGGCCTCCTTATCTCCGGAAGCTGATAGCTCTCTTATTTTGTCCACCAAATCGAAAGCAACTGCGATCCAACAAGCTACCACTGACGAGCGATACGCACCTGCCTTATAACATTTTACGGCTTCTTCGATATATAGGCGCGAGCGAGGGTCCTCGCAACTCAATATTAACTCATCCAGATCGCTGAGCATTTTTTTCCTTATTTATTATCTGTTAGATGACAAGTGCACAATTTCTATCCGCTATATATTTTTTTAGCTTTGAGAAAATGCATTCGAAGCTTTTGCTGGTCTGGTCGCAGATATTATTGGCATTCTCTACTGAGAGCAACGGCGTTTGACTATCACCGCAGCCCCGCCAAGGACTTGCTGCGTATGCAAATCCCTTGCTAAGGATAGGTCCGGCCAATGTGTAGAAACGACTTTATGGTGAATGGCCGTTTCTGGCCGGAAGCAGTAGTTCCCGGATGTCCGCTATTGGCCGAAAGCGGCCATTGCCAAGAAACGCAATGAATATTGGCAGTCGTTAGGGGGTTGGAGTTCGAATCTCTCCTTCACCGCCACATTCAGTAAACACAAACCCCTGATTTTCCTAGAGAAAGTCGGGGGTTTGTGGTTTTTGGCATCGGAAAAATGGCCATATGGGACAGATTTGGGACAGATGCGCTATTTTGGTGCGGACTCTTGTGCCTTCCATCTTGATTGACCGTGACGTTGTACTTCCACTACTGACCAGTGAGCGGCCGATAATAGGCTGCAAGCGGTTGACCTTCGCGCATGCTCCATCTGCCGCCCAGGAATAACGTAGGTAGGGCGTTATCTAATGTCTGACCAAACACTTTGAATTTTTGGGAGCGCCCGACATCACTTGATCATCATCAAAGGAGGTCTCGTGACTCAGTCCGATATGTATGTCATTGATTACCAACTCCACGGGGAACCAAAGAGTTTCGTCATCAGAGCGAAGCTGATGAACAATGCGGAGGCATGGCAGTGGGCGAGCTGTGACGCTGGTCTTGCGCCTATTCCCAAGCCAGGCCGTGCCTCGTTGAAACGTTTTTCCAAGCCTATGGCCGAACGTTTCGGTGTGACGAATGTGCAATGGCGCGCATCCGTGTCGCTGGCCTGGGACTAAGGTCATGGAATAGGATCGATTAACTCAGACCAGCGCTAAATCTTAAGGAAGATACAGATGCCAAGGAAGACAGACCCCCATGTCATTACAGCCGACGCGCTCACATTGCTGCTGCACAACCAGCATGCGCTGGGCGCCGCAATAGAGGAGATCACTCAGTGGATCTCGGGAGCGGGTGCAGATGACGTTGCTGATAACGCCATCGTGGCTTTGGAAACGCTAGACGCAAATGCTAACGCGATCACCGAAGCGATCATGCGTTTAAGACAGTGCTAAAAAATTGCCGCTTTCGAGCGAACGGTTAACCTAGATCTATCGAGCGTTAACCGAAAACAGTTTGAGAGCTGTGATCTTCTAGCTTTGCTGGCTGTCTATGACGTGCGGGACGCACCATGGGAGTGACTCACAGGGATCAAGCCCTGCGTCTAGGTGATAACGCGTATCTAGCCGTACCATCGATTACTGCCGGGATTAATCCCGCGCACTCTGAGTCTTTGATAAGTTGTCTCATCACTTCCACGTCAGCCGTGTTGCCCACATTTTCTTGCATGAAGTGCTTGCTGATAAGGTAACGGCCGCAACCGTCACAGGCGATGTTCTGCCAATCGCCCACCTCATATTTGAGCACCGCGTTTTCCCAACAGATCCAGCACATACATTTCATAAAACTTCTCCTAGCTGGCTCATGGATTGCCCCAGAAAGAAGCTGGTTCAATGCAGAGGGTCGACTGGCATAACCGTCGGTCTGGTACGGGTGTGGATGCAGAATTCGCCAATTATGACGTATTGCGGCTATTGGCCACTAGTGAATATAACGCCGTTTATGTTCAACAGGCCCCCACACCGTGCACCGGTGTGGGGGCCTTTTTTGCGCCGGCGGCAACCACTGGCCCCGGTGCTGGTCTACCATTGCCTAACTTTCTGGTCGATGCGTCGGCCGCCTCCAACAGGAACGCTGCTCCATGTCATACGCCTATGAAGGCCTGGCCACCGTCACCGTGCTGGCACTGTACTTGGGCCAGCCACCGAAGGATCTCACCACGCTGGAATTGAATGTGCGTGTACATAACGCCGGATCGGGACGGTTTCGCATTGAGTTCGACCGTTACCTGCACGGTCCAAAGGAGGCGAACGCCTTGCGGGTGATCTTGCCGGGGGGGTTGTTGCTGCAAGGCCCGATCGCCGAGGGGCGCAATGAGCCGGCCGGTGGCTGGTTGTTGATCGAGGCGGAGCAATACGACCTTGCGCTCGAGCAGCCTGCGAGCCTCAATGGCTGGAGATGGGAATGAGCAGCGAGACCGAAGCCTTCACAGCGCTGAACCTGCCGCAAGCGGTGCAGGCCCAGGTCCTGAAACTCCTCGCCCAGATCGGCCGTGCGCAGACAGCCGATGATCTGTTTCGCGCCAGTGATCGTGCCGAAGGTTTTGTCTTAGGGCTGGAAACCGCCAAGGCGCTCAACGCCGGCAGTCTCGAGGTCTTATATAAGGCGTTCGACGACGCTGCTACAGCTCGGCGCCTGGAGCATGCACAGTGATCGGCGAAGGCATTCACGAAGAGGTGTTGCGCGCCCTGATTGGACAACACGCCGTGCGCGAATGCCTGGTGGCCAAGATTGGTGGCGGCCCCGATTGGGGCCTGTCGAGTCGCCTGGGCGGCAGTGGCGCACGCTGGGTGCCGGTACGCTCGCGGCGTGAGCGATTGCGCACCTGGGCGAGCTTGACGGCCGTAGGGCGCTTTGCTGAAAACGTGGGTATCAAAAAATTTAGTGTGGAGCTGTGACCGGCGAACGCTGTAAGGCTATTTTCTTCAGACCTACGTCCGTCTGCCTTTGCTTGAAATACGTGCTTCAGGTGGCCGAATTCTTTCCGCAATTTCTTTTGAGGTCCTGGTTTCACTACTCTAAAACGAACAGAGAATTTGTACGGTGCGGAAAAGTAACCACTATAAAGCTCTGATTTATAAGGGAAAAATAACGGACTTAAAATCCCCCGCTCGTAAGGGCGTGCCGGTTCGATTCCGGCTTCGGGCACCATAAATATCAAGGGCTTGCATGACATATTTCATGCAAGCCCTTATTTATTGTGCAATGGAAATGTTTTCCACGCTCCTGACTGGCCATTCCGTCACCGTCTGGTGTTTGGAAATCCACTCCTTTCTTCAGCGTCGACTGCATCCATCAGCGAGTAAGCGTTTCCGGCGCCACCACCCACACACTACAAGGCATTTTGTACAACAGATGCTCGACCGTACTGCCAACCAGTCGGGCGATTCCTCGATGGGTGACGCGGCCCATTACGATCACATCGATGTCGTAAGCATCGGCATAGCTGGAAAGCACCTTGGCGGGATCGCCCACAATCATGTGCTGGTTCTCTGCCGGAATATTGTTACGTTCAGCCAGCGCCTGGAAAGCTTCGCCTTGGGCCTCGAACAGTTTCTTGGCTGCGCTGGAAGAAAAGATCGCGGACGCGTTATTGAAGCCGAATTCGGCAGCGCTGATCGATGACAGGTCGTGGGCATAAATCACGTCCAGGCTGCCATTGCAGACACTGGCCAGTCTTGCTGCTTCGCGCAGGATCCGATCGTTGAGGCCCTGGTATTGGCCATCACGATGGAAGGGGTCGACCGCCGCGACGATTCGGCGCGGCAGAGCGTTTTGAGCGTGGCTGACAAAATGCAGCGGCACCGGGCATTCGCGCAACAGGTGGATGTCCAGCGGGGTGAACATCAGTCGCGACAGAACTGATTCGTGCTCCAGAGCCTTTATAAGGACAGCCATCGGCTGTTCTTTCAAATGAATGAGGATTTCCTTCAAAGGATTGTCCACCCAGACGACCTCGGTGGTGACGGTCACTCCGATCTTGCGCAACGGCCGGGCCTGGTCTTCGAGCCATTGATGATGGCGTTCGACATAGCCCAGGCGCATCTGCTCCAGGGCTTGCTCGTTGACCATTCCTGCGGTCGCCAGGCCCTCCAGATAATCAAACGCGACAATATGCAGTGCGGCATCCGACGCTTTGGCCAGTGCGGCGGCGCGGTCGAACGCCGGACTGTTTTTCATCAGCGGCGACACGACCAGCATGAAACGCGATTGCTCAGACATGACAGAACTCCCGAGGGTAGTCACCCAGGCATTGCGCTGCATGCCTGGAAACAGTGAGTAGTGGGGCATGCGCTTATCGTGGAGCGAGCCAGCAGGGCGGGGTTGATATTTATCAACCAGACATCAGCGCGTGGCCGTGAGCGGATATACGGTCGGGCAATACCACTGATCCTCGGATAGTTGACCATTATCAACTAAGACCCCGCCGTCCCGGCTCAAGCTCTGCCTTGCACTCACACGCCGGCGGAGGGAAAGCCATCATGGCCACCATGAAAGCCGCAATATTCGTTGAAAAAAATCGCATCGTGCTCGATGACAAGCCGATTCCCGAGGTCGGGCCGCTGGATGCGTTGATCCGCGTGACCACCACCACCATTTGCGGCACCGACGTGCATATCCTGCGCGGCGAATACCCAGTGGCCAGAGGACTGACCATCGGCCACGAACCGGTCGGCATCATTGAGCGATTGGGCTCGCAAGTACTCGGTTTTGTCGAAGGGCAGCGGGTGATCGCCGGGGCCATCACCCCCAGCGGGCACAGTTACGCGTGCCTGTGTGGCTGCGGCTCGCAGGACGGCCCCGACACCCGGCACGGCTTCAAGGCCATCGGCGGCTGGAAGTTTGGCAACACGATCGACGGTTGCCAGGCCGAGTACGTGTTGGTGCCGGATGCACAGGCCAACCTGTGCCCGATCCCCGATCAGTTGAGCGATGAACAGGTGCTGATGTGCCCGGACATCATGTCCACCGGGTTCTCGGGGGCGGAGCGGGGCGAGATCGCCATCGGCGACGCTGTCGCGGTGTTTGCATTGGGCCCGATCGGCCTCTGTGCCGTGGCCGGAGCACGGCTGAAGGGCGCCACCACGATTATCGGTGTCGACGCGGTGGCCGAACGCATGGCCATGGCGCGCCAGCTGGGCGCGACCCATACCGTCAATTTCAAGGACGGCAATGTGGTGGAACAGATCATGGCATTGACCGATGGCCGTGGCGTGGATGTGTCCATCGAAGCGCTGGGCACCCAAGGCACGTTCGAGTCGGCATTGCGGGTGCTGCGCCCGGGCGGGCGTTTGTCCAGCCTCGGGGTGTATTCCAGCGATCTGCACATCCCGCTCGGCGCGTTTGCCGCCGGATTGGGCGATTACAGCATCGTTTCCACCCTGTGTCCGGGCGGCAAGGAACGCATGCGTCGACTGATGGCCGTGGTGCAGAGCGGCGCCGTCGATCTGTCACCGCTGGTGACTCACCGTTTCAGACTGGACGACATCGAGCAGGCGTATGAGTTGTTCGCTCATCAACGCGACGGGGTCATGAAAGTCGCAATCACTCCTTGAAAGCACCTTGGCGTGCCGCTGAAACCGGGGTTTCCATGAACATCAAGATCACTGAAAAACACGCTCCCCACGGCTGGGTCGTGCACATGGATGACTGGGATGTGGGCTTCATGAGCCTCAAGGCTGCGCAGGAATTTGTCGAGGTGCTTGAGGCCCGTATCAACGCCCCTCACGAGTGGCCGAATGCGTTTGCCCAGCCGTTGCCAGCAAGGCCGGTAACGGCTCGCCGCATCAGCGCAAGCGTTGAATGCTCGCCATAAACCGAGTGCAGCAGGGTGCGCAAATCCTGCGGGACGCTACCCATCATGAATGAGGTTTTTGATCTGTCCGGCGCCGCTGCGGCGTTGGGGATCGGCATGCTCATCGGTCTTGAGCGTGAACGGCACAAGGGCACTGGCGATGCGCGACACTGCGCCGGCTTGCGCACGTTCGCCATTACCGCGCTGTTGGGGTATGTCGCGCTACAGGTCGGCGGTGGCCTGCTGCTGGGGATCGTCGCCGGCTGTGTCACGTTGCTGACCAGCGTTGCGTACTGGCGTAGTCAAAGCGACGACCCTGGGCTGACCAGCGAGGTGGCGTTGATCACCGTGCTGATCCTGGGCGCGTTGTGCGCAACCGCGCCGGCGCTGGCCATTGCCCTTGGCGTGGTGATCGCGGGCCTTTTGGCGTATCGCCAGGCGCTGCATCACTTTGCCAACAGCCAGTTGTCCGAAACGGAAATGCGTGATGGCCTGATCCTGCTGATCGCAGCGCTGGTGATACTGCCTTTGGCACCGGACCGATATATCGGCCCGTACGCCGCGATCAATCTGCGCACCATTTGTACCGTGACGGTGTTGCTGATGCTGGTCGGCGCGTTCGGCCACATTGCCGTGCGCGCCCTGGGCTCGCGCTATGGCTACGTCATCAGCGCGATTGCATCCGGCTTCGCCTCCAGTACCGTGACGATCGCGACCATGGGCCAACGCCTTGCCCATGAGCCGGACAACATCCGCATCCTCAGCGCGGCGGCGATTTTTTCCAATCTCGCGACGGTGATACAGATCGGCCTGATCCTGACGATGGTTGATGCGGATCTGCTGAACAGTTTATGGGCGCCACTGCTCTTCGGCTTGATCGCTACGATGTTGTACGGCGCCTGCCTGATGTTCCCCGACCCCACGCGAGGGAGCCGCAGCAAGCCGGTCGACACGGCAGGAGCGTTCAATCTGAAACTCGCGGTCATCGTGACACTGACCCTTACCGGCATCACATTCGTCTCCTCGGCCATGCTCAGCCACTTTGGTCAGGCAGGCTTGTGGCTGACCGCAATGCTTTCGGGCTTTGCCGATGCGCACTCTGCCACAGCGTCCATCGCCAGCCTGGCCAAGGCGGGCCAGGTGCCTTATGACTCGATAGCGGTGCCAGCGCTGATTGCCGTCAGCAGTAACTCGGTGAGCAAATGCGTGGTGGCGTGGGTCAGCGGCGGCAGGCGTTTCGCTGCCTGCGTGATCCCGGGCCAGGTATTGCTGACCTTGGCCATGTGGGCGGGCACTGTGCTGTTTTGAGCGCGATCGGTGCTCTTGCTGATAAAGATCAAGCTGCCAATGGCCACAGCATTCACCCTGAAGTCTGTTTCTCCTGGCTGGCCGCATGCCGAGGTATCCCATGTCACAGACTCCGCGTTTACTGTTGATCGCTCCTTCAGCCATGGAGCGCACGCCGGCGTTCGAGCGCGCGGCTGCACTGGCCCAGGCCATGCAGTTGCCGCTGCACATCGTGGCCTTCGACTACTTGCAGGCGCTGGCCGTGGCAGGGCTGTTTGCCCCCGAGCAGATCCGCCTCGCCCGCGATGGTTATCTGCGCACTCACCGGCAGTGGCTCGCAGAGCAGGCTTCATTGCTGGCGAGGCATCAGATCATGGTCACCAGCGAAGTGATGTGGGTCCAGGATCCCTTCGCCGAGATCCTGCAGTTCATCAACGAAATGCCGTTGCTATTGATCATCAAGGATGTGCAGCACGAGTCCGTCCTGGAGCGTATTTTCTACACCCCGCTGGACTGGCAACTGTTGCGCGATTGCCCGGTGCCGGTGCATCTGGTGACCGACGACACCCATCCGCGCCTGCGCCGTGTCCTGGCCATCGTCGATGTCTTGCGCAGCGAAGAGCAGGACTGCCTGTTCAACGATCAGATCATTGATGCCGCCGCCCAACTCGCCGCGCAGTGCGATGCCGGTCTTGATGTGGTGCATGTTTACGACTGGACGGCGGTTTACGCCACGGACATGGGGTTCGGCGCATTGCCGCTGGCCACCGGGATTCATGAAGCGCTGGGCACTGCGCAGCATGAGGCATTTACGGCCTTGGCCGAGCGCCACGGCGTGCCGGTCTCATGCCGGCACTTCATCGAGGGCGCACCGGTGCGCAGTATCTGCGGGTTCGCCATCGACAAGCAGATTGACGTCATTGTCATGGGCACAGTGCAGCACCACGGCTTGAGCAAGTTGTTAGGCACCACCGCCGAACAGCTGCTGCATCGGGCACCTTGCAGTGTGTTGGCGATCAAGCCGCAACCCACGCTGCAATCCTGAAACACGATCGCCCCGAGGTGCGTCGTTGGCCGACTCACCTCGGGGCGATTCATTTACAGGTCAAGACGATGAATGACCTGGCGTGCGTCGTCCGGATCATTGTGGGTCTCGAAGCCCAGGCTTTTGGCCAGATCGCGCATCGCCGCGTTACTGGCGGCATCGACCGAGTACATCTGGCGGAATCCGTTGCGGCGGGCTGCCTTGATCAGATGCTCCATCAGCAACGTGCCCAAGCCCAGGTGCTGCCATTCATCGGCGACCGTCACCGCGCATTCGCATTGATGGGCGCCTGTGCCGGCATAGCGGCTGATGCCGATTTCGATCAACTTGCCGTTCTCGTGAACCAGTGCAATGAAGGCGGTGCGCTGTTTGTTATCGGTGTCCATCAACTGGTCTAGCAGAGCGGTGCCGGGTTCGCTGATCTGGGCGAGAAAACGCATGTGCCTGGATTCGGGCGACAGGCGCTTGATGAAGTCGTATTCGCGCAGGCGATCCTTCTCCGTGAGGGGCCGGATCAATACATGGCGGCCGTCCTTGAGCGCCTCAATCCAGTATTGTCCGGCGACCGCCGCATAAGCGGCCACGGCCTGATCGTTGTGGTCTTTGACGGTGAGCATGATCATTCTCCATCCGGTTCGAGAGGCTGGCGGGCGGTTGGAAAACCGTCCGCTTGCCTTCCTTCTACGCGGTTGCCCACGGCGACATCTGATCTACATCAGACGCCTCTTTCATTGACCCGGGCTTGATGTAAATCAACGCCGGGCAAGGGCGAGCGGGCGCAGTCTTGAAGCCTGCCGGCCCACCGCGCCGGTGCCGAGCGGAGGTGTGTGATGGGCCAATATGAACGTCTGTTGCTGGTCGCCGACCAGACGCTGCATCAATCGGCGGCGATGCTGCGTGCCATCGCGCTGGCCAAGGCGAGCGGGGCGGCGCTGGATGTGCGGGCCTTTGTTTCGCCGGTGCCGATCACCCATCTGTGGGAGGAAAAAATCGATGACGTGGATGCTCAGCGCTATCAGCGGCGCTACCGTCGCTGGGTGGCCGATGAGCTCGAACAGCTCAGCAACCAGGGGCTGGACGGCACGGTTGATGTGGTCTTTTCCAGCCATCCGCTGCTGGACATCCTCAAGACCGTCCATGTGCTCAAGCCCGACCTGTTGATCAAGGATGTGCGACTGGAACCGGCGCTCAAGCGCGTGTTCATCACGCCGCTCGATTGTCACCTGCTGCGTGAGTGTCCGATTCCGGTGCATCTGGTCAATCAGATTCGCTATGCGTTGCCGCATCGTGTCGTGGCAGCCGTGGACCCGTTCGATCCGGATACCCAAATCAGTGGCTTGAACGACGTGATCATACGGTCGGCGAACGCTTTGGCGGTGCAATGCGACGTGCCGTTGCACCTGCTCTGCGCCTACGATTTGTCCGCTGCCTTCAACGGCGAAGCGCCAGTGGTCAACGGTGGCTGGAACGAAGATTTGGCGAACGAACTGCGTCAGACACTGCATCAGGCTTTTGTCGCCCTTGCCGATCGCCACGGCGTGCCCCCTGAGCGTCGACACTTCGTCATGGGCCATCCAGTGCAGGTCATCAATGAGTTCGTCGAGCAGTACCTGGCCGACGTGGTGGTGATGGGCACGGTTCATCGCGTGGGCATCGAACGCGTGATCGGCAGCACCACCGAGCGCGCCTTGTATTCGGTGCCGGGGAGCATTCTGGCGGTGAGGAAAGAGCCTGTGCGGTGAGCATGATCGCAGCGTAGCGAGCCAGCCTGTTCGCTGGCCCGCTAGGGTATTGCATAGATCCTGAAGAGCTTCTTGGCGGCACTGCCGGCGCCGCCCAGATGTTTGTCGAATGCCTGTTCAATTTCGCCGGATCGGTACATTTCACTCAGCGCCGTGTCGACCAGCAGACGGAAATCCTCATCCTCTCGATCCACTGCCATCGCCGTCGGTGCGTACTCGAAAATCCGCTCCAGCAGCACCAGGTTGCCCGATGGATAATTTCTGGTCAGCAGATGCTTGAGCAGCATGCGTTCCGCGAAAAACGCATCGGCTTTGCCATCGGCAACCAGATTCAGACCGGCTTCTGCGTTCTCTACCGTGACCAGCGTGGCTACCACACCCAGCAATCGCATCTGCTGTTGTATCCACGTCTCCGTGACCCCGCCGGCGATGGCGGCATAGGTCTGGTTGGCCAGACCACGGTTCACCGTGGCTCGCCACATTGGGCCGGTATGGGCCACTTTGCCATTCAGCACATTAAGCAAGGTTTCGGACGCATCCTGGCGCACCACAGCCGAGAGGCCAGCGGTGTAAATCGGCACCGAGTAGCTGACGATCCTGCGCCGCGCCAGCGTGGGTGGGGTCGGCGTACAAAGAATGTCGATCTTGCCGGAACTGACGGCGTTCATCTCGTCGTTGAGCGAGACCGGTTGGTACTGGATTTTCAACGTCGGCACATTCAGATCGATCCTGATCTTCTCGGCTATTTTCAGACAGAGATCGATGGCATAACCGCTGGCTTTATCGGCGTCCTGATCACTGAACGGCATGAAGTCAGGCACGTAGCCAAGGGTGATCGCTTGACTGGCACGGATGCGCTCCAGCGTGTTGCCATGGGTCACTACCGGTAGCAGCGCAAGGACGCAGGCGAGCAGCAGGTGGTGGGCTCTGATCAGTTTCACGTTCATGCGCGCGGTTCCTCGAATTCAGATATCTGTGCTGTACCGAAGACTTCGATCAAGGGTTATCAGGCCGGGGGCCGACAGGCGCAGGGGCATCGACAAAACGTTTGGCAAGGAAACCGTAAAGCAGGTAGCCGAACACCAGGACCAGGATGCCGCCGAACACCGCGTCCTTGCCGCAGGCATACAGCGCATACAACGAATAGGCCACGGCAACCACTAACAGCAGGGTATTGCGCGTGTATACGGCGGCGCTGACTCTGGCTTTGTACATCATCACCAGCAGCCCGGTGGCTGCCGTCACATAGGGAATCAGGTTGGTCACCGCCGCGAGGCTGACAAGTTTTCCAAACTGCGCGCTCGCGTTCGGCGAAATGGTCGACAGCGCCATAAAGGTCTGCAGGACGCCGCAGACCAGCATCCCGACGATGGGGGCGTTGCGTGCGCTGACCTTGCTGAACAGTTTCGGAAACATGCCCTGATCAGCGGTCACCTTGGCCGTTTGCGCCAAGGTGAACTGCCAGCCCAGCAGCGAGCCGACACAGGCCATCACCGCGAGCGCCATGATGATGTTGCCGACCAGGGGATTGAACATGTGCGCATAAACGAGCGCGAAAGGCGCTGACGAGTTGGCCAGTTCGGCGTTGGGAATAATGCCCTGAATGACCGTCGTCGATAGCACATAGACCACCGCTGCGCCCAATGTACCGAACAGACAGGCCAGCGGTACGGTGCGCTTGGGGTTTTCCACCGCATCTGAGGCCTGGGCTGCCGACTCCATGCCGAGAAACGCCCAGAGCGTGAGGGGAATCGCTTTGCTGATGGCCTCGGATATCGGCAATTGGTTCGGGTTCCAGGCGGCGATGATCAGCTCCGGTTTGAACCAGAACCAACCGATGATGCTCAAGCCCGCTACAGGAATGATCACCCCCCACACCGTAACCGCGCCAATCCTGCCGGTGATGCCTGGGCCGCCGAAATTCGCCACGGTGGTCAGCCAGAGCAGGCCGACCGTTCCAACGAATAAAGGAATGGCGCCGCTTCCCAGCCAGGGCATGAACGACGTCATGTAGCCCACTGCCGAAATGGCCACCGCCACGTTGGCGATGGCCAGCGACAGGAAGTACAGGTAAGAGCACAGAAAAAAGCCTGACTTTGCATGCGCCTCTTCGGTGTAGGCGGATAGCCCGCCTGAGCGCAGGCAGAAGATGCCGCATTGGGAAAAGCAGTACGCGATAGCCATCGAGCCGACAGCGGTGACGATCCATGACAGCAATGAAACAGCCCCGAGTTGGGCCATGCTCGTCGGCAGCATGATGATGCCTGAGCCCATCATGTTCACCGTCACCAGTGTGGTGAGCCCCATGAGGCTCATTTTCTTGCTTGAGTCGGCCATCGGAGTTCCCTCGATTTGCGCAACGCGTCACCGCTCAGCCAACGCACAAGGTTTTGCCGGCATCGGCGGTACGCAGCTTTTCAAGCGACGTTCAACGGTTGGAAAGACAGGTGATTTCAAGTGCATCGAAACAGCGCGCCCATCGCTTCGATATGGCTTGCCCGAGGGATGGCGAAGGCATGGCAGGAACTCATGGACGGGCTCAATGACTCTGGCGGTTGCAGCCCGACACCATTTGCTTGAGGCCGTCCATGTTGCGGATTCTCACGTCGCGCGCGGTGATTTCCACCAAACCCTGATCGCGCAAGTGGGCAATGCCGCGGCAAATGGTTTCCAGACGCAGCCCAAGGTAGGAGCCGATTTCTTCGCGGCGCATTTTCAGCACGAACTCTTTCGAGGAATAGCCACGGGAGCTGAGGCGTTGTGAGAGGTTGAGCAGGAAAGCCGCCAGGCGCTCATCGGAGTTCATGTTGCCCATGAGCATCAACATGCTGTGGTCGCGCACGATTTCCCGGCTCAGCAGCTTGTTGAGGTTGTGCTGCAGGGATGGCAGGCTTTGCGCGAGTTTTTCCAGCTGTGCGAAGTGAATAGGACAGACTTCGCTGTCTTCCAGCGCATACGCAGTACACGCGTGTTGATCGATGCTGATGGCGTCCAGCCCGAGCATTTCGCCGGGAATATGAAAACCGGTCACTTGCTCGCGGCCATCGACGGAGACCACGCTGGTCTTGAACGAGCCTATTCGCACTGCGTACAGCGAGCGTAGCGGGTCCCCGGTCCGGTAGAGCGCGGCACCTTTCTTCACCTTGTATCGCTGCACGATCAGCGTGTCGAGCCGCTCGACCTCCGGGCCCGTCAAACCAAGCGGCAGGCATAACTCGACCACACTGCAGTTGGAACAGGCAGTTTTGAGAATCGGCGGGGGCGAGTGGGCTTCAAGCATGGATTAGCAGCCTCCAATGAGTGTGATAAGCATAGAAGTCTTCGCAGCGCATGTACTTTTCGTTTGGCGTGTCAGCGTGATTACGGACGAACGGCGGGGAGGGAACTCACAGAAGCGTCGGGCTCTTCGCCGCTCTTGTATTGCAGGGTTAATGGGGAGACTTGATGCATATCAAGCGTGGCGGTTGGCAGAGTTGCAGAATCGTCCGATGGCGCTGACTGGAAACACTCGTGATGTTCAGGCTCAAACGCATTCTGTTGATCGCACCTGCCGAAATGACCCGCACCCCGGCGTTTGATCGCGCCCAGGCACTTGCTCGGGCCAGTGGCGCGTTGCTGCACATCGTGGCGTTCGATCATGTCCAGTCCCTGGCGTTGGCCGGCCTGATCGACCACGACGCCATGGCGCAAGCGCGTGAAGGCTATTTGCAGATGCATCGCCAGTGGCTGGAACAGCAGGCCCGGTTTCAACGTGGCGCTGGCGTGCAAGTCAGCACCGAAGTGGTCTGGGCCAGGGCCACGCCGGCGCATGTGCTTGAGTACATCAATGACTTTCATGTCGATCTGGTGATCAAGGACGCTCACCATGTTTCAGCGCTCAATCAAACGTTTCACCAGCCGTTGGACTGGCTATTGGTACGTGATTGTTCCGCCTGCGTGCATCTGGTCACCGAGGCCGCACATCCGAAACCCTTGAAGATGCTGGCGGCCATTGACCTGTCGCATCTCGAGGATCTGACCCAAGGGCTCAATGACCGGATACTTCGCGTTGCATCGACATTGGCAGCTAAATGCGATGCGTCGCTGCACTTGTTGAATGTGAGCAATTGGTCAGTGGTGGGTGATGCGGCGATGAGCGTGCCGAACTTGATCCTGGACCACAGCTTGTGCGATGCGATCAACGACACTCAGCAAGAAGCGTTCGATACGCTGGCCGAGCGCTATGGTCTGGATGAAGAACATAGCCACCTGCTCTCAGGTGTCCCGTACCGGGTGATCGAAGACTTCGCCCGGCAGCACGCGTTCGACCTGCTGGTGCTCGGTATCTGTCACCATCAAGCGCTCGACGGCTTCATCGGCGGCACGGCCGAATGCCTGATGAACCGGGTTCCTTGCAGTTTGATGATGGTCAAGGCAATGCCTGCCACAGCCTGACCGGTCATCGCAGCAGTTGATGGTAATCGGTTGGGGATAATCCATCAGTGACTGCGCCCGCCGTGTGCGTATTGCCATTGTTGCCAGGCGTGCCGATATTTCTCATCGGCGCGTTTCCTCGCTTCAGTGAACTTGTGCATGGTGTCTGTAGAAAACGGCTCTTCAAGGACGGCATAGGCCCGTTCGCTGAGCCGATCGGCTTCGTGAAACAGTGCGCCACTGTCATCGATCGCGTCGGGGACATTGGCGGTTGTCATGGCTGAATCATGGATGACCATATCGTGAACCTCGCAAAGCAAGAATGAGGGTGGGTTGCGGACCTGTCACCCTGTGGCCGCATCTGTAACTTTCACGCGTTCGAGCAGCTTGTGACTGTCCCTGATCCGAGATGCGGGCGCAGCCGAGTCATGAATCTATTTCGATCCAGTTTGTCGTCGCAGCGATTGATCCAGATCAATGTCGCTCGCCAGTTTCATCGCCGCTTTGTCGGTTTTCCAGGCGCTTGCGCAAGGGTGGTGGACAAGCCTCGATATTCAGGTTCTTCAGGGGGAGGACGAGCACCAGGGGCCTTGCATATGACATTTATCAAGGAAGTCGCCGGGCTATGGCGCAACTTGGGTTGACGTTGTTGTCCGGTTCTTTCGGCCCGGGTCAGCTGCGTGTGACATGAGCGCAGACGTCCATCTCTCTGGAGACAAACATGAGCCAATATCAACACTTGTTGCTGATCATCAACCCGGCCCTGCGCCATTCCCCGGCGATAAGGCAGGCCGCCGCCCTGGCTAAAGCCAGCGGCGCGTCGCTGCATATTGCAGCGTTGATCAAATGGTGGGATTTCCTGTCGCTGCTGGAGGAAGGGGATCGGGCAAGGGCCCGTGCGGCCTATTTGCAGGACCATCACGAGTGGCTGGCAAGCCAGGCTGCCAGTCTGCGAGCCGAAGGTTTGCGGGTGACGACCGAGGTTGGCTGGTCCGAAGACATGAAACGGGAGATCCTCGATCACGTCACCGTGAACCAGCCCGATCTGCTGATCAAGGAAGTGCAGCACGAATCCTTGCTCAAACGCGCTTTGTTTACCCCATTGGATTGGCAGCTGCTGCGTGATTGTCCGGTGCCGGTCTACTTGTTGGGCGCTGCTGGCCCGGGTCTGCCGCGCAAGGTCGTAGCGGCAGTGGATGTAGCTGCAAGCGAAGATGATGGGGGCGCTCTCAATGACCGGATCGTCGAACAGGCCACATCCTTCGCCACTCAGTTTGGTGCAGAGTTGCACCTGTTATATGCCTATGACGTCTCGCAAAACTATCTGGATGAAGTGGTGAACAACTGGACGGTTTCGGAACTGATGAATGCCCGGCGCAAGGAACTGCAAGCGCATTACAGCGCTTTGGCGGGGAAATTCGGTGTGACGGCCGAGCACAGGCATAGCAGGGAGGGACATCCCGTGGCGGCGATCAGTGAGTTTGCCGATGAGCACGATGTGGACGTGATTGTGATGGGCAGGGTTCAACGTCACGGGCTGGAAAAACTGCTGGGAAGTACCACCGAACATATTCTGTACCAGGTTCCCTGCAGCGTACTGGCGGTCTAGAACGAACAACGGTGCGCCTTGCCGAACAGCCCCTTTCCGACTTGTCGACAAGGGGCAGCTGCTGGAAACTTACTCGCCTTTGATGGGCTGAGGTGATAACCCTTGCGCTTCTGTTCATGGATAATTTCGAGCGAGATGATCGTCGTTCCACAACAATCACGAGGCGTTTCCTATGATCCGCGACACCGCTGTAACCCGTTATGGAAAACTCTCAATCATCCTGCACTGGCTGATGCTGGCGTTGTTCGTCGGGGTGTATGCGTGCGTCGAAATCAAGGGCTACCTGCCCAAGGGCAGTGAGGGGCGCAGCATGCTGATGGGCCTGCATGGCCTGTTTGGCGCCAGCATCTTCGCCTTGGTGTGGATTCGCCTGATCGGCCGCCTGACTCCGCGTCCGCCGATCATCCCCAAGCCACCGGCGGGGCAGACCGCAATCGCGCACCTGACACACCTGGCGCTGTATGGATTGATGATTGTCACACCGCTCCTCGCGTGGCTGATGCTCGCGGCGGGCGATAAGCCGTTTCCGTACTTCGGTTTCCATGTGCCGGCGCCGGTGGCTATTGATCCGGACCTGGCCAAACAACTCAAGTACTGGCACGAATGGATTGGCGGTGCCGGCTACTGGCTGATCGGCCTGCACGCGCTGGCGGGGCTGTTCCACCATTACTGGGTGAAGGACAACACGTTGCAGAGGATGTTGATTGCGCGTGCCCGCTCTTGAAGCAAGAATCTTGCGCTGTTCGTCTAAGGGAATGTTCGCCGCAACTCAAGCGCATGGCTGCGGTGGAGCTGAAAATCCGGAACTGCCAGCCCTCGCCGATGCCGAAATAGCATCGACAACGAGGGCAAAGCCATGACTGAAGAAAAAACCGAAGTGCCGCAAGAAGTACCGGATCAAACAACCCCGGCACATTCCACCGAAGAAGAGCGCGAGCGCTTGAAGGACTTTAACAAGGACGGTATCCCGCCGGGCAGTTGCTGATCAGCGGTCACCGTGGCTGCGTCACCAGTTCCCCGCTGATCGCATCCATCATCGCCGGATGCTCCTCAGCGGCGACGCGCAAATCCTCGGTGACCCGCAACTCCGCACCCGTCGGCGAATAGGTGGCTGCCGCCGTGAACGGGGCGGGGTTGGCCGGCACCGGGCGTTTGCCGCGGCGCCAGAAGAAAAAGCTGACCATGCTCAAATTGACCACTGCGAAGACCCAGAACAGGCCGTTGGCGCCGAACGAGTTCATCACCGGCGAGATCATCATCGGGCTGATGGCCGAGCCCAGCGAGTTGATCAGCAGCAAACCCTGAATCATCGGCACCAGCGCTTCGGCCGGGGCGCGGTCGGCCGCGTGGCTGACGGCCACCGGGTACAGCGCGAAGACGCCGCCACCGAGCAGAAACAGCATCGCCGCGAGCATTGTCGAAGACAGCGGCAGCAGCACAATCACCAGTGATAACGCGGTGCACGCCACCGTCAGCAGGGTCAGCACCTGCAAGCGATCGGTGCGGTCGGACCAGCGTCCGACTGGATACTGCAGCAGCATCGCGCCGAGAATCGTCCAGGCCATCATGCTGCCGACTTCACCGACGTCCAGACCTCTGCGTTGCAGATACAGCGGCAACAAGGTGTAGATCGCCGCTATGGTCACCCCCGAGCCGAAACAGCCGACCAGCCCGGTCGGCGTCACGCCCAGCAGTTGCCGGGGCTTGAGCGGCTCGACCTGATCGAGCAGCGGCGATACGCGCGGCAGGATCACGATCGGCAGCACCGACAACGCAGCAAGCATGCCGGCGACCATGAACGGCGCGCTGTCGCTCATGCCAGTGATGGTTCCCAGCGTCGCCTGGCCCAGAACGCCAGCGCCATAAAGGACGATCATGTACAGCGCGAGCAAGCGCCCGCGAATCTTCTCGTCACCGGCCAGCAGCAGCCAGCTTTCGATCACCAGAAACACACCGACCGTGGCCCAGCCGTTGATCAGGCGCAGGACCAGCCAGCCCCAGGTGTCATAAAACAGACCTTGCAACAGGATCGTCACGGCAATCAGCGAGGCGAAGCTGCCGTAGGCACGAATATGGCCGATGCGCAGAATCAGCCGGTCGTTGAACACCGCGCCCAGCGTCAGGCCGATGAAATAGGCCGACGAAACAATTCCGATCATCGTCGCCGAGGCGCCGGCGGCGTCCAGGCGAAGGGTGGTCAGGGAAGACAGAAAACCGTTGCCCAGAGCAATAATGAACAGCCCGAGCAGGGGCGCCAGCGCCATGGCCAGCAAACGCGGAGACATAAAAACCTCAAGAAAATCGAACAGCGCAACGTGCGCCTCTGCGCGTGCGGTTGCCAGGCTGGAACAGGTGTTGTGCAAATGTCTGCCGATCGGGCAGGGCGGTGGCGTCGGCCGTACGTCAATGAGGCATGGCCAGTCCTGGAAAGGCCTGTCTATGACCAGACTGGACCTCTGCAAGAGCGCGCGGGATTCTACGGCTTGCGCAGGATTTGCCAATAGCCGAAGGCTGCGACGTTAGGACGCAGGCAATTTCGAAGTCGAAGAGGAGGCTGAAAACCCAACATCGAGCTCAGCTCTGACAAGGGCCTGCCAGCGAAAGCTGCCGCAGGCCCTTGCTCGTTTCAGCGCCTAAGTATGCGAAATCAACAAGTCACTGATGATGCAGATCGAGCCATCCTCTGGCGGCGTGGCGTCGGTGTAGTCGATCTGGTTGTAGACCCCGCCGTGGAAATTGAACACCTGCGAATTCCAGGTTGAGTCGAGCTGCAAGTCACCTGATGTGCCGACAACGCCGTTGTAGTCGACAGTGACTCTAGCCACGCCGGCAGAGTTGGCGCGAATGGTGATCTTGAACTTCGCCCCCAACGGTACGCCCTTGAGCACCGTGGTGTTGACCGGTGTGGGCTGGTTGAAGCTCTGGCGGAAGCCCATGGTGATGTTGCCTTTCTGCCAGAACACTTTGATGACCGGGCCGTCGTCATTTTTCACATGCATCTGCGAGATAACGACTTTCTGCGCAGAGTTGACCTTGGTCACGGTCATTTCCTGATAGTTGAGGTGGTCAGCGGCGCTGCCCAGCGACCAGTAAAAGGATTCTTTCCATTCGCAGCGGGTGCGGTGAGTGCTCTTGCTCGAGGCGCCTTTGGTCGGCGCGGACAGTTGCAGCGATCCATCCGGCAGCACCGTGACGATGCTGGGGAACTGCGCAATGGCCTCGGCGCCGTTGAGCTCAAGTGCGACCGGATTGGTTGCCGAAACGGCCACCGGGGTGGAGAGGGTGAGATTGCTGATGTTTACGGCCATGGTTTGTACTCCTGACGATAAAAATCATTAGCGACCCAAGCCTTCGGTGGATTGGCACATCTGTCTGCGCGGACTTTCACCATCTCTTGGGCACAGCACCATGGCGGCGCAAGCGGCCGCCGCGAAAACACAAAGGGCAAAGATCACGCCCGTTGCCTCCAGCACTGCGCCGAAAATCGGCGTGCCGGCGGTTTGGCCGAGTGCCAGGAGCAGAAACGGTATGCCCAATCCCAAGTCCGGACGATCCGGAAACAGGCGGATGCCTTGCAGCAGATAAACGCCCGAGGAAACGATATAGGCCGCGCCAAACAGGCACATTGCGATGAGGCCAGACCCGGCTGATATCGAGGCGGCCGACAGGCCCAATGTCCCGAGGGCGATCCCAGCCAGTGCCAGATGCTGAATACGCACGACACCGAATCGGCCGGTGAACACGCCCGTCATGCATCCGCTGATTCCCGCCGCACCCAGGACGATCCACGCCCATGCTATCGACTGATCTGAGAATCCAGCCTCGCTGCGCAGAATGTCGGCACCGAATGTCCAGATCGCCGTGCTCGCCAGGCCCATCAGGAAAGCGCTGGCGCACAAAGGCAGTACGCCGGGTCGACGCAGCATTGCCAGCGAGAAGTTCTGCGCGACGTCACGCTCGACCCGGCGCGGTACCGCAAACCAGAGCCAGATCGTGACGCCGATGCCGATCAAGGCAAACAGGGCATACAGCTGGCGCCATTGCCCGGCCGCCAATATCGCCGCCAAACCGGAAAAAACGATGCCCGCCGCTGTCCCGGCATTGATAAATCCATTGGCCCGCGGGCGATCCGCATCATCAAGACGCGCCGCTACCGCGCTGGCCAATGGCGGCGAGGTCAAACCGGTGCTCAATCCCGCCAGCGCCACACCGCAGCCCAACGTCAGCCCCGACGAAGCGACAACCACCAGTCCCATGCCCAGCGTCGCGGCGGCGCCGGCCATCACCGTCAACCCACGCGGACTGACTTTGCCGTTGCAGGCAAACGTCGCAACGATGCCCACACAGTAAGCGGCAAAAGCGCTGCCTCCGATCCATCCGGCAGCGGTCACGCTGAGCGTCAGATCCTGACGAATCTGTGGCAGCAGCAGTCCATAGGCGAAGCGCGCCAGGCCATAGGACAAGGCGGTCAGCGCGAAGGCTGCTGCGACCAGATTGAGGCTGCGTCGATTGAGGCTCACGGGGAAATCGGATCGCTGGCAGGGAAGGTTTCCTCGACCGCCTGATCCAGTTTCGAGTCACTGACATTGCGCTCATCGGCCCCAAGGTTCTGCTCGCAATGGCAGGTCGAGGACGGGCAGGGTTGGCCCTTCGGGTGAAGATCCGCGCAGGCCTGACTGCAAAACTGCTTGCCGTCACGCTCGAAGGTTTGCTCGCCGCTGCATTTGCAGGTGCAGCCCGGGCAGGCGCAATCAATTGTTGAAGGATCGTTAGCCATGGGTTTCCTCCAGGTGGTCTGTAAAGGCAGTCGTTACCGATTCTGATAACCCGCCCCGCACCTGCGTTTGATGATTTTCCCCCACGCCCGATGAGTGGTAGAGCGCAGAGGGCGAGGGCAGTACGGCGTTCAACGCGAGGGAAAGATTCAGCGCCAGGATCAGCAGGATCGATACGCTGAAAATGCGCCGCGCCCAGACTTTCGCATTGGTGGTTCGCACCGGTCGCAACGTCAGATAAAACCAGTAGCCGCCCAGGCCAAGTACCACCAGCGGATAAGAAACATTGATAGCCGCAACCCAGCCCAATATCGCCGCGCTGATCAGGAACGCGACCATGTACAGGTTGATCTCGCGTCGTGCCTGTCTGAGCGTCAAGGTTGGCAATCCGGCGGCACGAAAGTCTTCATGGCGCATGACGGTGATCGCGTGGGAGTGGGGCATCTGCCAGCAGCAAAACACCACGATGAGCATCAGCGCCGTGGCATCGAAGCTGCCGGTCACGGCGCAATAACCGACCACCGGCGGCATGGCCCCGGACAGGCTGCCGACCAGCGTGCCCCAGTGCGAACGGCGTTTCATCAGGCAGGTATAAACGCCCGCATAAACGATCAGACCGACAGCCGCCATCACGCAGGCCAGCACTGTGGTGCCGAGCCACAGCAAACCGAAGCCGATCACACCCAGCACCGCCGCGTAGCAAAACGCACTGGGCAACGACACAGCGCGAACGGCCAGCGCCCGATGACAGGTGCGCACCATGCGCCGGTCGATATCGCGGTCGACGCAGTTGTTGATCACGCAACCGCAAGCGATGACCAGCGCGGTGCCGAGCAGGGCGGCCAATAAATGCGCCAGGGTCACCGGGCGGCCACCGGCGGCAAGCAGATAGCCGCCGAACACCGAAGCCAGATTGCCGACGATGATGCCGGGCTTGGTCAGTTCCAGCCCGACATTCACCGACAGCCGCCATTGCTTCAGTGCGCCAGCATGTTGTGGTGAATGCTGTCCATGATCCATAGCGAAAGCCCAACCAGCAGAAGAATGATCACCACCGAGAAGATCAGCGCTCTGAGGTTCCAGCGCTGCTCCTTGGCGGTGTCCAGATGCAGGAAATATTTGAGGTGGGCGAAGACCTGCACCACGCCAAGTGCAACCACCACCCAAGCGGTGACGCTGCGTGGCAACGTCGGGTACATGACCAGGCCAAAGGGAATGACGGTCAGAATCACTGAAATAATGAAACCGACCATGTATGAACGACTAGTGCCATGGCTGGTGCCGGCACTGCTATGAATCGGACTCTGGTTATACATGTCACACCACCCCCAGCAGATAAACCACGGTAAATACGCAGATCCACACCACATCGAGGAAGTGCCAGAACAGACTCAGGCAACTCAAGCGTGTCGTATTGGTGTTGGTCAGGCCCCGGCTGCTAACTTGCAGCATCAACACCGCCATCCACACCAGACCACTGAGCACGTGCGCGCCGTGGGTGCCGACGAGGGTGAAGAACGCGGTCAGGAATCCGCTGCGATCCGGCCCGTAGCCTTCTGCGATCAGATGATGGAATTCGTTGATTTCCATGGCGATGAAACCGCAACCCAGCACGAAGGTGACGCCAAGCCAGCGCAGCACATGGGCTTTGTCATTGCGGTTCATCGCCAGCATCGCGTAGCCGTATGTGATGCTGCTGAGCAGCAGCAACGCGGTTTCGGCAAGGACATAGGGCAATTCGAAAATGTCGACGGTCGAGGGCCCGCCAGCCACGCTGTCACGCAGTACGGCATAGCCTGCGAACAGCGTCGCAAACAGGATGCAGTCGGTCATCAGGTAGATCCAGAAACCGAAAATGCGCATCGAGCCCGCGTCTTCATGGCCATGTTCATGGCTGTGCGCGATGTCTTTATCCAGAACGATATTGGACATGTTCAAGCCTCCGCCAAGTCTTTGAGACGCGCTTTTTCAATCCGCGCCACTTCCTGCGCCGGGACGAAATAGTCGATGTCTTCGTCATAGCTGCGCACGACCATTGCCACCACCGAAGCGACCAGGCCGAAGATCGCCAGCCACCAGATATGCCACACCAGGGCGAAGCTGCAGATCAGCGCGAAGACACTGATCACCAGGCCGGCGGAGGTGTTGCGCGGCATATGGATGGCGCGGTAGTCGGTGTGACTGAGGGTGCTGACGCCGCGCTCCTTCATGCCCCAATAGGCGTCGAGATCGTTGACTTTCGGTTGCTCGGCGAAGTTGTAGAACGGCGGCGGCGAGGCCGTGGCCCATTCCAGCGTGCGACCGTCCCACGGGTCGCCGGTGAGGTCGCGCAGTTTCGCGCGGTTGCGAATGCTCACGTAGAGCTGCAACGCCTGCGCGGACACGCCACAAAGAATGATGCCGACGCCAAGCAGTTCCAGCAGCAACCACGGTTGCCAGGCCGGGTTGTCGAAATGGTTCAGTCGTCGGGTCATGCCCATGAAACCGAGCACGTAGGATGGCATGAACGCGAAGTAGAAACCGACCAGCCAGCACCAGAACGCAATGCGCCCGAGGCGGTCGTTGAGGCGGAAACCGAACGCCTTGGGGAACCAGTAAGTCAGCCCGGCCATGTAGCCGAACACCGCGCCACCGATGATCACGTTATGGAAGTGCGCGATCAGAAACAGGCTGTTGTGCAGCAGGAAGTCGGCCCCGGGCACCGCCAGCAGCACGCCGGTCATGCCGCCGATACTGAACGTGACGATAAAGCCCAGCGTCCACAGCATCGGCGTTTCGAAGCGCACGCGGCCGCGATACATGGTGAACAGCCAGGTGAAGATTTTCACCCCGGTCGGCACTGCAATGATCATCGTCATGATGCCGAAAAACGCGTTGACGTTGGCCCCCGCGCCCATGGTGAAGAAGTGGTGCAGCCAGACGATGAACGACAGAATCGTGATCGCAATCGTCGCCCACACCAGCGAGACATAGCCGAACAGGCGCTTGCTGCTGAAGGTCGCGGCGATCTCCGAGAAGATCCCGAACGCCGGCAGGATCAGGATGTACACCTCCGGATGGCCCCACGCCCAGATGAGGTTGACGTACATCATCGGGTTGCCGCCGGCCTCGTTGGTGAAGAAGTGCATGCCCAGATAACGATCGAGGGTCAGCATCAACAGGGTGGCGGTAAGGATCGGGAACGCAGCGAGAATCAGGATCGAGGTGCACAGTGCGTTCCAGGTGAACACCGGCATCTTGAACAGGGTCATGCCTTCGGTGCGCATCTTGAGAATGGTCACGAAGAAGTTAACCCCGGTTAACAGCGTCCCTATGCCGGATATCTGTAATGACCAGATGTAGTAATCCACCCCGACCCCGGGGCTGTAGCCGAGCTCGGACAGGGGCGGGTAGGCGACCCAGCCGGTGCGGGCAAACTCACCAACGCCCAGGGAAATATTCACCAGTGCCGCGCCAACCACGAACAGCCAGAAACTCAGCGCGTTGAGGAACGGGTAGGCGACGTCGCGGGCGCCGATCTGCAGTGGCACGACGATGTTCATCAGGCCGACCACGAACGGCATCGCCATGAAGAAAATCATGATCACGCCGTGGGCAGTGAAGATCTGGTCGTAGTGTTCCGGCGGCAGATAACCCGGGCCGCCGCTCGAAGCCATGGCCTGCTGGGTACGCATCATGATCGCGTCGGAGAAACCACGCAGCAGCATGACCAGCGCGACGATGATGTACATGCAGCCGATTTTCTTGTGGTCGACCGAAGTGAACCACTCGCGCCAGAGGTAACCCCACTTGCGTTTCCAGGTCACGGTGCCGACCAGGGCAAAGCCCATCAGGCCGACGATAGCCAGGGTGTACATGACAATCGGCTCGTGCAATGGAACCGCGTCCCATGAAAGTTTCCCGAACATGATTTAACGCTCCTCGGCCAGCAGACTCGGTTGTTGATTGACGCGCACATCGTCGCTGTTGCTTTGCACCTGGGTTTCCTTCTTGCGCGGTGCTTTGTTCATTCCTTCGTACTTGTCGACGATGTCGAGAAACAGTCGCTCCTGCACAGCCGAGTAATAAGTGATCCTGTGCGCCACTGAAGGCTTGGCCAACTCGGCATAACTGGCTTGATCAAGTTGCCCGGGCGCTGCTTTGACTTTGTTGACCCACGCTTCGTAATCCGCGCCGCTGAGTGCCAGGGTGCTGAAGTGCATGTCGGAAAAACCGTGGCCGTTATAGTTCGCAGCAATTCCGCGATACTGGCCGATTTCATTGGCGATCAAATGCAACTTGGTCTGCATGCCAGCCATGGCATATATCTGCCCGCCCAGTGCCGGAATAAAGAATGAAGTCATGGCCGCGTCGGAAGTGACGGTAAAACTTACCGGCGTATTCACCGGTATCGCCAGTTCATTGACCGAAGCGATACCCAGATCGGGGTAAATGAACAGCCATTTCCAGTCCGTTGCCACCACTTGCACATTCAGGTGCGGCACGTCGGAGTCCAGCGGGCGATAGGGATCGAGTGCGTGGGTGGTTTCCCAGGTCACCCAGCCGAGTACGCAAATAATCAGGAACGGCACGCCCCAGACCACCGCTTCGATCTTGTGCGAACTGGCCCAACGCGGCGAATAACGGGCCTTCTTGTTGGTCGCGCGGTAGCGATAGGCGAACAGGAAGGTCATGACGATGACCGGGATCACCACCAACAGCATCAGGCCCGTGGCGAGAATGATCAGGTCGCGTTCATCTCGGGCAACATCGCCCTTGGGGTTGAACACCACCAGGTTGCAACCGGCGAGCAGAACGCTGGTAGCGAGATAGACCAGGCAATAGCTGATTGTTCGCTTCATACATGCTCCTGTTCTTTATATCGATCCTTGTTTTCTTCGGGCAACAGTTGGCCATGGACAGAAAACCCTGTTTCTGTACCGGCTAATCACGCTGGGCTGAATAACGAGTTGTACTTGAGCTCGCCTGGGCCACGAACTTTTTGAATGAGCATTGCGACGTTGGTTTTACAGAATGTTACGCAAGCTGACGAACGGTTGAACTAGCGAAACGGCGGGCGCGAATCAACGCGCTATGCTGAAAATGCCTCTTGGCAATCCGTGGAATTATTCCGCCAAAGGAAAGATCTTTGACGTGAGCGAGTTGAGTTCAGGAGTACGACATGTTCAAACGCGGCGAAACCTACAACAAATGGAAGGCGACGGAAAAGGCGGAAAAGTGCCATACCGAAGAGGTTGAAAACGGCTGTCATATCGAGGTACGGGCACGGGAAGCCGATGATGGCGACGTCGAAATGTTCATCAGCGTTTACACCGCGACCGGCGAATGCGCTTACGAACGCATCAGGAAATTGCCCGGCGTGGAATGGGAAGTCGAGGACGCGCTCAAACGTGGCATCGATCAGGCAGAACGAATTGCCGGCGGCGAGTCCGGACGATTGTCCTGTGCCGATGCGCACGGCCACGAGAATGAGTGACCGTGCGCAGCTTTCAATTGGCCTGGCGAACGTCAACCTGGCCGAGTTGATTGCACTGCCAGCGCCAGGCATCGGCGAGCATGCTGTGCAGTGAGCGGCTCGCCTGCCAGCCCAGTTCTTCGAGGGCTTTTTGCGGGTCCGCCCAGCATCGCGCGATGTCGCCGGGGCGCCTTGCTTCAATCCGCAAAGGGATCTTGATACCGGTCACTTGCTCGAAGGCGCTGACTACCTCCAGCACCGAATAGCCGCGCCCGGTACCGAGGTTCCAGATGCTCACACCATGGCGATCGCGCAAGGCGTCGAGCGCGCAGACGTGCCCGAGTGCAAGGTCGACGACGTGCAGATAATCGCGAATGCCGGTGCCGTCCGGGGTCGGGTAATCGTTGCCGAACACTGACAGCTGCGCGCGCTGGCCACTGGCAACTTCCAGCAGATAGGGCAGCAGGTTGTTGGGCGTGCTGGTGGGTGCCTCGCCGAGCAGGCCGGAAGGGTGCGCACCAATCGGATTGAAATAGCGCAGCAGGCCGATCGACCAGCGCGGGTCGGAACTGGCGACACTCTTCATGATGTTTTCCGACATCAGTTTCGACATGCCGTAAGGATTGGTCGGCTGGCCAGTGGCGCAGTTTTCGTTAATTGGCAGGGTGGCGCAGTCGCCATAAACAGTGGCCGATGAACTGAACACCAGATGGAAAACTCCGGCCTGGGCCATGGCTTGGCACAGCGTCAGGCTGCCGCCGACATTGGTGTCGAAATAGCGCAGAGGTTCACGCACGCTTTCTCCGACCGCTTTCAACCCGGCGCAATGCACCACGGCATCGATCGGGTAATCGTGCAGAAGATTGTCGAGCAGTCGTCGATTGCGCACATCACCCTGAATGAACTCCGGTCGTTTTCCGGCCAGCGTACTGATGCGCTCGATTGCCGCGCGCTGGCTGTTGCACAAATTATCGAGGATCACCACATCCTCGCCGTTGCCCAGCCATTGCAGTGCGACATGCGCACCAATGTATCCCGCACCACCCGTAATCAAGATCATGCGCCCGCCCTCACAAGTGACGCCATCGGCGATGGCTTCGTAGATGGCTTCGTAGATGGTTTCGATGCGCCTGTGCGGCGGCGAAAACCATGGTTGTTCTGGACGGTAGGGGCTGGATTGATCGGCAAGTTCAACCTTGTTTGCCAGCCGGTATGTGCAGTTCATCGGCTGTGTTCAAGGTTGGGCTGAACGTCGTGTGAACGCCGTGATTCCAACCTTCAAGAGCCTTACGGCCTCATCGAGAAATGCCCTGCACTTGCAGTGTCGACAAGTGTGACGGCCCGGTGGCTCGGCACTGAGTCGTCTTGTTTTTTTTGATGAGGATCTGGCTATGAACCTGGCAGAACAACCCGAGGCGCTTGCATTGGCGAGCGCGCAAAATGCTGTCGAAGCATCCCTTCAGGTGCGACCCACGTTGGTGTGCCTGTCGCATCTGCGCTGGGGATTTGTCTATCAACGACCGCAGCACGTCATGTCGCGATTGGCCAAACACTACGACGTGGTGTTTTTCGAAGAGCCGGTATTTGTCGAAGACGCCACGCCCAGACTCGAGCTTTCGAATCCGGCGGCGGGAATAGAAGTGGCGGTGCCGCAATTGCCGATCGGCATGAGTGGCGAGGCGATCGAGCAGGCGCAGAGGCAATTGCTCGATGAGCACCTCGCCGGACGCGTTCAGGGCGATCTTTTGCTGTGGTATTTCACGCCGATGAGCCTGCTGTTTACCGAGCACCTCGACGCTCGGGTTACCGTCTATGACTGCATGGATGAACTGTCGGCGTTCATGGGCGCACCGGCGCGCTTGATCGACATGGAACAGCAACTGCTCGCCCGAGCTGATGTGGTGTTTACCGGCGGCTTCAGTCTGTGGGAGGTCAAGCAGCGCCAGCACGGTAATGCCTATCCGGTACCGAGCAGCGTCGACATCGCGCATTTCGCGGCGGCGCGGCAGGCACTGCCGGAACCGCCCGATCAAGCATCCATAGCGCGGCCACGCCTGGGCTTTTTCGGCGTGATCGATGAACGCTTCGATATCGAATTGATTGACCGCGTGGCGGCAATGCGTCGCGACTGGCAAATCGTGCTGATCGGGCCGGTGGTGAAGATCGATCCGCAGACGCTGCCGCAACGGCCGAACCTTCATTATCTGGGCGGCAAGCAATATGCCGAGCTGCCGGACTACCTCGCTGGCTGGGACGTGGCACTGATGCCGTTTGCACTCAACGCCTCCACGCGATACATCAGCCCGACCAAGACTCCGGAATATCTGGCGGGCGGATGCCCGGTGGTGTCGACGCCGATTCACGATGTGATCAGCGGCTACGGCGAGAGCGGCGCGGTGTTCATCGCCGACACTGCCGAGGCCTTCGTCGAGGCGATCGAAAAAGCTTTGCCACTCAAAGGCACCATCGAATTTCTGCAGCGCGCCGATGCCGCGATCGCCGGCATGTCGTGGGACAACACCAGCCGCTTCATGCAGGAGCAGATCGAATGCCTACGATAAGCCTTGAGCGCGCCAAGTCCGGCCACGCCTATGACTACCTGATCGTTGGTGCCGGGTTCGCCGGCAGTGTCATCGCCGAACGTCTGGCCGAAGGACTGGGCCGCCGGGTGTTGCTGATTGACCGGCGCCCGCATATCGCCGGCAATGCCTACGACCATTACGATGAGGCCGGGGTACTGGTGCACCGCTATGGTCCGCACATCTTTCACACCAATGCCCAGCGCATTGTCGACTACCTGTCGCGCTTCACCGAATGGCGACCTTACGAGCATCGAGTCCTCGCCCAGGTCGACGGCAAGCTGGTGCCGATTCCGATCAATCTGACCACGCTGAATTCGCTCTACGGCCTGTCAATGTCCTCCGAAGAAGCCGAAGTGTTTCTCGCCGAACGCGCCGAACCGGTGGCGACCATTCGCACGTCCGAAGACGTCGTGGTCAATCAGATCGGCCGTGAGCTCTACGAAAAATTCTTTCGCGGATACACGCGCAAGCAGTGGGGGCTGGATCCCTCGGCACTGGATAAATCGGTGACTTCGCGCATTCCGACGCGGACCAGCGAAGACGACCGCTATTTCGGTGACACCTTCCAGATCATGCCCTCGGGCGGCTACACGCAAATGTTCGAACGCATGCTCGATCACCCGAACATCGATCTACTGCTCGGCACCGATTTCAAGGCTGTGCGCGACGAGGTGCAGTACGCGCATCTGATCTACTGCGGCCCGATCGACGAATACTTCGATTTCCAGTTGGGCCGTTTGCCGTATCGGTCCTTGCGCTTCGAACACCAGACCCTCGAGCAGGAACACTATCAGCCAGTGGCGGTGGTGAATTATCCGCACCCGGATGTGCCGTATACGCGCATCACTGAATACAAACACCTGACCGGGCAAACGCACCCGTGCACCAGCATCACCTACGAGTTTCCCTGTGACGATGGCGACCCGTATTACCCGGTGCCGCGCGCAGAGAATGCCGAGCTGTACAAACGCTATCGAGCGCTCGCCGAGCAGACGCCGAACGTGACGTTTCTCGGGCGACTGGGTACCTACAAGTACTACAACATGGATCAGGTGGTGGGCCAGGCGCTGGCCCTGTATCGGGATATTCAGGCGGCGCAGGCAGAAACCACCGCTGCAACCGAGATCGATGCTTCATGACCGCGCAGCCGAAAGGCGACGAGCCCGGCGCGGATGCGTCTTCGATCTTCAGCAGCTTCGTCATGGCCGGTTTCGAATGTTCCAGCCAGCGCCGCCAGGACGGTCGGCGCCTGGATCTGCTGGCCGACACCGGGCATGCGCGCTGGGTCGCCAAGGATTACCAGCGACTAAGCGAGTTGAACATTCGTTGCGCCCGCGACGGCTTGCGCTGGCATCTGATCGAGCGCAGCCCCGGACGCTATGACTGGAGCAGTTTTCTGCCGATGCTCAAAGCGGCACAAGCGCAGCAAGTGCAGGTGGTCTGGGATCTGTGCCATTACGGCTACCCGGATGATCTGGATATCTGGCGCCCGGCATTTGTCGAGCGTTTCGCCCGCTTCGCCGGTGCTGCAGCGAAGCTGATGGCCGACGAGGGCGTCAGCGTTCCGTTCTATTCGCCGATCAACGAGATTTCATTCTGGAGTTGGGCGGGGGGCGAGGTCGCTTACTTCAACCCGAACGCACGCGGACGCGCGCAGGAACTCAAGCATCAGCTGGTACGAGCGAGCATTGCTGCGATCGAAGCGATTCGCGAACAGGCGCCGAATGCGCGGTTTGTCCAGTGCGATCCGTTGATCAATGTGATCGCCGGCTCTCGGCGCAGCGACGATATCGAAGCCGCTGAGGCCTATCGGCTGTCGCAATTTCAGGCGTGGGATCTGCTCACCGGCCGCGAATGGCCGGGTCTGGGTGGGCAGGAGCATTACCTGGATATCGTCGGCGCCAATTTCTATGCGCATAACCAGTGGTATTTCCACGGCCGACGGATCCTTCGCGGCGAGAGCGACTTCCGGCCGTTGTCGGGCATGCTCAAGGAACTGCACCAGCGTTATCAACGGCCAGTGCTGATCGCCGAAACCGGTGCCGAAGATGATGAACGCCTGCCGTGGCTGGCGTACATCGTCGAGCAGACACTGCTGGCGCTTGAACGCGGCGTGCCGGTGCAGGGTATTTGCTGGTACCCGTTTCTCGATTATCCCGGTTGGGATGATGGCCGCTATTGCCCGACCGGGGTGTTTGGCTACCCCGATGGCGAAGGCGAGCGCGCAGCGTTTCATCCGCTGCACGTCGAGCTGGCGCAAGTGCCCGAGCGGATTGCCGCAAGTCTGCGCCGGGTCAATGGCCGGCGTGTTGAGGGGCAGGGGAGATGAACTTTCAGCGCAGGCGCGATGAACCGTTGCCGGCGTCAGCCGCCGCGTTTCTATGGCGCTACATAAGAATTCGCCCGGCGCACTTCGTCGCCATGGTCGCACTGGTGATCGGCGCGGCTTGCTGTGCGGTGGTGGTTCAATACGGCATGAAACTGCTGGTCGATGCCATGGCCGCCGGGTCGGCGGCGGAACAGGTCTGGCACGCGTTCGGCCTGTTCATGGCGTTGATCGTGATGGAAAACCTGCTGTGGCGCCTCGGCGGTTGGGTCGGTTGCCACACCATCGTCGGCAGTTGTGCGGATCTGCGCGTCGACCTGTTCCATCATCTGACCGGCCACCCGATGCGTTATTTCCGGCGGCATTTCTCCGGCTCGCTGGCCAATCGCGTCTCGGCGATCGGCGCCGCTGCCGACAAGGTCTACGGCGGACTGACCTGGCGTATCGTGCCGCCATGCGTGGATTTCATCGGCGCCGTGGCCTTGCTGTTGGCGGTGCACGGTGCGATGGCGCTGGCGTTGGTCGGTTGCGTGATAGTCGTCGCCGCGCTGATTACCATATTCGGCGTGCGCGGCCGCAGCCGGCACATCGCTTTCGCTTCGCAGTCGGCGCGGGTCGGTGGCGAGATTGTCGATCTGGTTTCCAACGTATGGACGATCAAGGCTTTTTCCGGGCGGGAACGCGAGCGCTTGCGCCTGGAGCGCGAGATCGGCATCGAGGCCGATTCGCACCGCAGCAGCTGGATGTACATGGAAAAAGCCCGGGTACTGCACGACATCTGCCTGACCGTTATGGCCGGCGGCATGCTCGGCTGGGCGATTCTGCTCTGGCGAGCGGGACAGGTGACGGCGGGGGATGTGGTGATGGTCAGCGCGTTGACCTTCCGCATCCTGCACGGATCGCGCGAACTGGCGCTGGCCCTGGTGGAAACCAGCCAGCAGATGGGCGTCATCAGCGAAACCCTGGGCATCGTCGCCCAGCCCCACGAGCTCAGCGACGCCTTGGAGGAACTGGCGCCGACGCGCGGGCACATCAAAATGCTCGACGTCAGTTACGCCTACCCGGACGGGCGCAAGGTCTTCGAGCATTTCTTTCTCGATATTCCGGCCGGGCAAAGCGTCGGCATTGCCGGCACCTCGGGCTCGGGAAAATCGACCTTGCTCGGTTTGCTGCAACGTCTGGATGACGTGCGCAGCGGGGTGATCCTGATCGACGACCGCGACATCCGCTCCGTCAGCCAGGACAGCCTGCGCCGGCAGATCGCTGTGGTGCCGCAAGAACCGGCGCTGTTCAATCGCAGCATTCTGGAAAACATCGGCTACGGCCAACCGCACGCTACCGAGCAGCAGATCATCGATGCGGCGCGCCAGGCGTTTTGCGATGAATTCATCCAGGCGTTGCCGCAGGGTTATCACACCCTGGTGGGTGAACGGGGAGTGACGTTGTCCGGCGGGCAACGCCAGCGCCTGGGGCTGGCGCGGGCGTTTTTGAAAGACGCACCGATCCTGATTCTCGACGAGGCGACCTCGGCACTTGATTCCGATTCCGAAGCGATCATCCAGCGCGCATTGAGCAACCTGATGCGCGGCCGCACGGTACTCGCCGTGGCCCACCGCCTCTCGACCATCGCCAACTTCGATCGGGTGCTGGTGCTGGAGGACGGCGAGATCGTCCAGGACGGCACTCCCGAAGAACTGCGCGAAAGCCAAGGGCGGTTCCGCACGCTGTGGCAGATGCAGGCGATGGTGCACAACCGTTGAACGCGCTGCTATTGCGCTGAGCGCGTCCAGACCCTGACGTAGTCGATGCGAAACACCGACGGCAGATCAGCATCGTCGACCACGCCGAACCAGTCCCACATCGCTTCACTGTCGAAGACGATTTGCATGGGGAAATGCCAGTAGTTGTTTTTCGCCTCTCGCACCAGCACGCCGTCGACGTACCAGCGCAAAGTCTCGGGTTGCCAGTCAAAGCCGTAGACATGAAAAGTATTGGCCAGCCGCCACGGTGCGATCCAGGTACTGCCGGAGCTCAGGTGTTGATCATTTTGCGGTCTGGCCCAGACATGGGCGTTCATGTTGTACCGGCGATCAAAGGCTTCGTTGCGGGTCTTGCCGCCGATTTCGAAGATGTCGATTTCCGTGGCGTTGTCCGGCAGCCCGGTCCACGCCAGCCAGAACGCACTGGAGCCGGCGGAATTCATCGGTTTCGCCCGGGCTTCGTAATAGCCGTACATCCCCCGTTCGTTGGTTCGCACCATCGCCGAGCTGTAATCCTTGTAGCCCAGAGCTACGTATTTTTCCGGGAGGGTCTGTTTGCGGAAAGTGATGTTCAGATTGCCGTTGCCGAGCTTGGCGTTCTCCGGCAAAAACAGCGCCGGTTTGCGCCCGAGGGAATCGGTGCCGGTGGCGTTGTTGACGTGCCAGCGTTCGGCATCGAGCGCGCTGCCGTTGAATTCGTCGGACAGCCGCGTATCGCGTTTCCAACCGCCGGCATTGGCCTGGTCCGATAACGGCAGGTCGGGCGTAACGTGCGTCGGGGTCGGGCCTAGCGGACCGACGCGAGTCCACGCATCCACCTGTTGCGGAATGGCGACCGCCCACTTTTGCGCCAGATACTCGAACACATTGCGGCGTTCTTCCTGGCTGCTGAATGGGCGGTCATAAACCAGTACTTCGGCAATGTCGCCGCGGAGGATTTCCGAGGTGCCAACCACGTTGCGCGCCACCGCGAACGGGCCGATCGGCACGTCACTGGTTTCCAGCAACGCCAGCGCCGGCTCGTACGCGGTGGTCTGCTGCACGCTGATGCCGAAATTCGGTGCGACGTTATCGTTATCCGCCAGTTGCGGCCGCGAGCTGAACAGGCGCTGCCAGGCCTTGCCGCCGGCTTGCTCGGGCAGGCGCCGCGAGACAACGAACACCGTCACCGGCCCTTTGCTTGTGCGGATCGCCTGGCCCATGAATGCCGCCGTGCCGCTGAAGCGCACCACGCCGTGGCCGTTGAGGGCGTTGTCGAAGCGCGTCGGCAAAGTCGTCGCCGCGCGGTTGTCGATGTCGACGTCATTGCCCTTGCCGGACTTATCCAGCCAGCGCACGACCTGGTTTTGCCCCTCCAGTGTCATCGAGGCCGGATCATTGCCGTCCAGCCACAGCACCAGTCCGTCAGCCACCGGTTGGGGAATATTGGCCCTGACGCCGGCGCTCAGCATTAGCAAAACCAACAGCAACCATCGTGATCTGTTCATGAGTCTTCCCTAACGTGGATTTGCCCCGGTTCAAGTGCCCACCGCCAGCAGCGGCGCCGGTTGCGGGCGGTAGCCCCATGGGTTGTGAGTCTGCCAGCGCCAGCTGTCGATGAGCATTTGCGTCAGCTCGCGTTGCGCGCGCCAGCCCAGTTCGCGCCCGGCCTTGCTCGCATCGGCGCGGCACTCGGCGACATCACCGGCGCGGCGCGGGGCGAAGCGGTAGGGAATACGCAGGCCGGTGACGTCCTCGAAGGCGCTGATGATCTGCAACACGCTATAGCCGCTGCCGGTACCGAGGTTCCATACGTGCAGGCCATGCTCATCGTCCTGCAAAACCTGTAGGGCCTTGAGATGACCTTCGGCCAGATCCAGCACATGGATGTAGTCGCGAATACAGGTGCCGTCGACGGTTGGATAGTCGTTGCCGTAAACAGTCAACGCCGCGCGCTGGCCGCTGGCAACTTCGCTCAGGCACGGCAGCAGGTTGTTAGGTCGACCATTGGGCGCTTCACCGATCAATCCACTTTGGTGCGCGCCGATCGGGTTGAAGTACCGCAGCACGGCGATGTTCCAGCGCGCATCCGCGAGGGCGAGGTCGCTGAGCAGTTCTTCGATCATCAGCTTCGAGCGCCCGTACGGGTTAGCCGGTTTGCCGGTGCCATGCGATTCCACGATCGGCATCACAGTCGGCTCGCCATAGACAGTGGCCGAGGAACTGAACACCAGATTGAACACCTGCGCGCGCGCCATCGCCTGACACAGGTTCAGTGTGCCGAACACATTGTTGGCGTAGTAATCCATCGGCCGGCGCACGCTCTGCGCAACGGCTTTGAGGCCGGCGAAATGCAGCACTGCATCAATCGCGTAGGTGCTGAAAATCTCGTCCAGCAGCGCGGCGTCGCGGATATCGCCCTCGATGAAATCGACGTGCGAGTGACTCAACAGCTCCAGCCGTGCGACTGCTTCGCGGCTGCTGTTGCACAGGTTGTCGAGGATCAGTACCGAGTGTCCGGATTCGATCAGTTGCAATGCCGTGTGCGAACCGATGTAGCCGGCACCGCCCGTGATCAACGTGGTTTTGCGCATGACGACGTGCTCCATTGCGAGGAAATGCAGCTCAGCGGGCGGTAAACACCAACTTGAATTCTTGCGGCCAGCGCGGGTGCAGCAGGCTGTAGGCCAAGGCATACGTCAGCGCGCCGATGGCAATATCGCCGGTCAGGTGCGCGTAGCCGGACAGGCCGGTTTGCCGCGACGCCCACATCACCACGACGACCATCAGCAGCGAGGCGAACAGGCTGCGGTAACTGGACTGAAAGAAGCAGCGCCAGTCATAACCGATGGCGGCGTGCAGGCCGCGTACCTGCAGCGGCGTGATCAGCAGCATGCGCAGCAGCAATGCCAGCGCCGCCGCCATGCCGCCGTAGGTCGCTCCGAGCAGATACACCAGCGCCAGCGCGAGCAGGGTGGTGGCAACTTCGGCCTTGAGCGTCAGGTGCGTGCGATTGACCGCCACCAGCGCAGTGGTTGCATACAGGGCCAGATTGCCCAGCGCCGCCGTGCAGGCGAGCACTTGCAACAAGGGAATCGCATCGGCCCATTTCGCGCCGAAGATCAGCAGGATGATGTCTTTGGCAGTCAGGGCGATACCGAAGAACAGCGGTGTCAGTACGAAACCGCTGATCGCCGTGGAATCACCTATCACGCCGATCAGGCGCGCCGGTTCGGCACTGCGCCGGGCGAACACCGGCAAGGCGTAACTCATCAAGCCGTTGTAGATCGCCGAGCGCGGCAGGTCGATGATGCGCATGGCCAGGTTGAACATGCCCACCGCATGCGCCCCGGCAGCCAGGCCGAGAATCAGGTTGACGCCACGTTGCAGGGTTTGCGAACTCATCACGTTGACACAGACCGGGAGACCGGCGCGCAGCACTTCGCCCAGCACCTGGCGATCAATCAGAAAAGCGATGCGCCGACGCTCGCTGCGCATCAGTACCAGTGTGGAAACGCCGTCCATGATCAGCGCCTGGGCAACCACCGCCCACGGGCCGAAACCCAGCATCGCCACGGCCACACCGCCAACCCCGCCAGCCACTTTGCCGAGCAAGGTACGCGAGGCCAGCAACTTGAAATTGCCGCTGCGGCGCATCTGCGCCACATACACCCGCGCCATCAGGGTGAAGAGGATTTTTACCGAGGCCACGGCGGTCATCCAGCGCAGCGCGGTGGACGGCGTATACAGCACCACTGCCAGCGAAATCAACGCAATCGACAACAGACTGACCAGCACGGCAAACCAGAACACGCTGCTGATGTGTTTGTCCTCGACACGTTGCAGGCGCACCAGCGGGTCTTCCAGCATCGACGAGAATAGAATGCCGACCACTTCGACCACGGCGATGATCAGTGTGCCAATACCCAGCTCCGTCGGCGTCAGCAAATGCGCGTAGACCACAAAGGTGATCATCGACAGGAAAATCAGGCCGAACTTCTCGGTAAAAATCCATACGAGGGTCATCAGGCGACGGTTGGCCATGGCGCGATCCCCGAGAGTCAGCGGTTGTTGCCCAGGCTTTTCAAGCAGGCGTAGAGGTAGCGCAGGGTCGGTTTGCCCTGGAAGAAGAACAGCGTCTGCCACGAATGCCCGAGCATCTGCCGGAACACCTCGATGACCCGGCGATGATCGCCGCGCCGGGAAAACGCATTGAGAAATTCGGCGTGGTTGGCGAGGACGAAATAGATCCGTTGCTGTTTGTTCAGCCGCGTGCCGTAACGCGCCAGATAAAGCTGGATGAAGCGCAGCTTGTGCGGGTAGTACTTGTGCGGTTGCGCGGTGATGTTGGCGGCGTTGACGGCGCGCCAGTGGAGGATCTGCGGCACGCTGTGGATCTCGCTGATTTCGGCGATGCGCGTCCACAGCAGGCGATCCTCGGCAAAGCGCAGGCTCTGATCGAAGCCACCAATGGCGACGATGATCTCGCGCAGGGCGAGTACGCCGGAGGTGCCGTTGATGATGTTCTCGCGCATGAAATCGACAAAGTGCTCGCCGTGTTTGCAGCGATCTTCCAATTGACGTTTGCCATCACTGAATTCACTCATCTGAAAGCAATCGATCAAGCCGACTTTGCGTCCCTGTCGGGTCAACTCCGCGTGCAGCGCCAGTTGTTTTTGCAGTTTCTCCGGATGCCAGCGGTCATCGGCATCGAGGAAGGCGATAAAGGTTTCTTCGGCGCTGAACACGCCGTGATTGCGCGCACTCGCCGGGCCTTGGTTGGGCTGCTGCAACAGCACGATGGGGAAGGGCGCGGCGTAGTGCTTGACGATCTCTGGACCGGCATCACTGGAACCATCATCGACGACAATGACTTTGTCCGGCAGGCGGGTCTGTGCGCACACCGAGTCCAGTGTGCGTTGGATGCTGGCGGCGGCGTTGTACAGCGGAATCACCACGCACACGGTGACGGCTGAGGGATCATTCAGCATGGGCGTTGCTCCCGGAAAGTGCCGCGCATCGGCCGAGCATTCGCCGCTGGCAGCGGCTGCGGACGGGCGACGAGGTGATGGCGGAAGGTCAGGCTGAGCACGCAGAAGATCAGGAACTCACCCGAGCGATAGTTGGGAATCACATAGGCGACGTAATTGGTAACGACGAACAGACCGATGATCACCAGCGCACAGGCCTGATAGCGCGCTGACTGATGCGCCGTGATTGCGCGATAGCGCTTGCTCAGGGTCTGGGCAAACATCAGCAGCAGCGCGATCAACTGGATCAGGCCGCCATTGAGCAGGGTTTCGACGTAGCCGCTGTGCGCGTTGCCGATGTAGCCCCAGCGCGTGATGAACGCATCGGCATCGGCACTGGCCCAGAACGCGCCGAAACCGTAGCCCTTGAGAAATTGCGCATCTATCAGCGGTTGCAACAGTTCCCAGATCAGCGTGCGGTCGGTCAGCGACGGGTCACGGCCAACCAGTTCCAGCAGCATCGCGTAGTTGGCGTAGAGCACGCCACACAGAAGGAAGAACACCAGCGTCGCCGCCGTGAACGCCAACAGTGAGCGGTTGATGCGCAAGCGGATCAGGGTGATGAAGTAGGCGTAACTGGCGGTGCCGGCGACGATCAACGCAATCGCCGTGGCCGACTGCGCCAGGCCAATGGCAATTAGCGCGAACAGTCCGTAAAGCATGGCCATTGGGTTGCGCTGGCGGATCATCGGCAGCAGCAACAGGATCGCAATAGCGTTCAGGCGTGCACCGGCATTCTTTTCCGCGAACACCCCGCGAAACGCACCGTCACGGATGCCGCCGGAAATAAAGGCGATGTCCGGGCGAATCACGGCAAAGATCAAGCCGACCAGCGCCGCCGCACCGATCACGCAGCCGAACAGAAACGCAATGCGTTCCAGGCTGTAGCGCCAGGCAATGAAACCGGCGAAGAACACCACACTGAGCAGCGCGACGAAACGCTTGAAACTGAGCATCGGCTCGCTCGACCAACTGATCGACGCCGCCACGCAGCCGAGAAACAGCAGCAAGAACAGGTTCTGCCGGTAGAAGCTTTTACTGAGGAAGACCTTGTGCCGGATGAAAAAGAACAGCGGCACTAGCAAGGTCAGCAAGCCGCAGACCTGATTGGCCAGATTGCCTTCCAGATCCTGCTGGGCATCGCCCAGCGTACTGACGTTGCCCAGGCGCAGAAAGAAGCCGATCACCTGGGTGTAAAACAGCACACCGAACAGGGTGAAGGCGTCCGCCAGCGTCGAGTAACGCACTTGCAGGCGGTTCATCTCAGCGCCTCCCGAGTAACGCCTTGAGGTAGGTCTGCACCGCGCGAGCATTGACAAAACGCGCGGCAGCATCAATGCGGCGCTGGCGATGCACGGCTCGCGGCGTGGCCATTTGCGCACTGATCGCGGCGGCGAGGGCGGCGGGGTCGTCGACCTCGACCAAGGGCGCGACGGCACCATCGGCGAGAATTTCCTGCGGGCCATACGGGCAGCGCGTCGCTACCACCGGCGTGCCGGTCGACAGGGCTTCGACCAGGGCGTTGGGGCTGCCTTCGAAACGTGACGACAAAACAAAGCAATCGGCCCGAGCGATTTCGGCGATGGGGTCACTGGCATACCCCGGCAGATCGCAACGCTCTGCAACGCCGAGCGCTGCCGCCTGTGCCAGCAGTTCGCCGCGCAAGGCGCCTTCGCCGAAGATGATCAGCCGCGCATCGCGTTGCGGCAGGCGGGCGAAGGCGTCGATCAGGGTGTCGAAGCCTTTTTGTTGCGCCAGGCGTCCTACAGCGACGATCACCGGAGTGGTTTTGTCCTTCAACCAGGGATGGCTCGGCGCGGCGGCAGGCTTGTCGCGAAAATCGTTGTCGAGCACCGGGTTGTCAGCGGTCGTCACATCGCGCGAACGGGTGATGGTGGTGTCGACCAGATCTTCGGCGACGCCTTGCGACACGCAGATCACCGGGTTGGGAATCAGCCGGTACAGCCACGGCGCCAGCCAGTAGGCGAGCTTGACCGACAGGGCCGGGTTGACATGCTTGTCCCGCGAAAAGGCATTGCGCTCGCTGACATGCAGCCGCGCCAGCGTCCCGGACAGCGCGGCGGCGGCAATCGCCACGACGTTGACATGAGTGAGCACCGCCAGTTGCGCGTCGTAGCGATTGCTGCGCAAAAAGCGCATCAGCGCGGGCACGGCAGCGGCGCTGCGCGGGCTGTCGAGCAGTACTTGCCTGACCCGTGGGTCGAGCGCCGGTTGATTGATGCCGGCGCCGGTGAGCATCAGCAGCGTGACTTCATTGCCGGCCTCAACCAAGGCGCCGGCGAGGCGCACCATCATTTTCTCCGCGCCACCGGCGCCGAGGTCCTGGAGGATGATCAGCAGCTTTTTCATCGGTTCCACACCTGGTAATAGGCCTGGGCGGCGTATTGGCTGGTATAGGGCAGGATCGCTTCGCTGACTGAATGTCGGGCTGGAGCTGCCGGTTTGCGGTTGGCCAGACTGTCGAGCATTGCCTCGGTCAGGGCCGGCACATCATTGACCTTGACCAAACGCCCGAGGCGCCCATCGTCGAGCAACTCGCGCGGCCCGCTGCCGCAATCGGTGGAGATCACCGCCGTACCCAACGCCAGCGCCTCGACCAACACCGTCGGCAAACCTTCGTGCAAAGAGCTGAGCACCAACAGTTGCGAATGGCGGATCAGCGGATAGGGATTGCGCAGATGCCCGGTGAAATGCACCAGGCGTTCGATGCCCAGCCGTTGTGCCTGCGCTTCAAGCGCTGTGCGCAACGGGCCGTCGCCGGCAATCACCAGATACGGCAGCGGGCGTTGTTGCGCCGCCAGCGCGTAGGCGTCGAGCAGCAAATCGAAGCCTTTGGTGTGCACCAATCGGCCGATGCCCAGCCAGTAATGATGGGGCACACCACCGGGCAACGGCGCTTGTGCCGCACGCATCAGTTGTTCGCTGATCACTGCGTTCGGGCAATAACGAATACGCGGTCGCCCCCACGGCATCAACCCGGCAAGCGACTGGCGCAGACCGTGGGACACCGCGACCACCTTGCCGCTGCCGCACAGGTACAGCGCGTACAACAGCCGCAGGCTGGCGCGCCCGGTGTTTTGCTCGGCGCAATCCAGCGCGGCGTGGCGGGTGTAAATGACTTTGCAGGGACTGCCCAGGGTGGCGAACCAGGTGCAGAGATTGGCCTGCTCCTTGGCGCCAATCAGGTGCGTCACGCTTTCGCGGCGAATCAGCCGGCGCAACAGCACGATCGACTTTAGCCAGCCCGCGAGCCCACTGCCGCCACCGGCCATGCTCGGCGCGCCGTCGACGTTGGGCGAGTCGCCGTTCATGACGAAAAAACTCACCCGCCTTCCGTCCGCCAGAAACTGCTCGGCGAGGCGTTGCTGCACGCACTCGACGCCGCCGCCAGTCTGGTAATCCTTGAGCGTGAACAGAATATGCATCGGCACAATCCTCATGGGGCAGTGACATTGATTGCCACTTGCTGGCGCAGAATCAGTTCGGTCAGGCGCAGGGCATTGCTCGGGTAGTCGAGCAGGTAACGCTTGATCGTGTGCGGCTCGCGGTACATGCGGTAAAAGGCGCGCAGGTGCAGGCGATTGATAGCGTCGGGGTAGTAACGCTCGCTGGCATTGGCCTCCTGACGAATGAAACCGCCGCAGGTGAACGCCACGCCGCTGAAACCACCGCGCAGTGCTTCGAGGATAAAGCGCTCCTGCAGACCGGCGCCAAGGCCGACCAGCAGCAGGTTGGTGCGCTGTCGGCGGATGTCAGCTTGAATTGCCGCACCTTGTTCGGCGTCGAAGTAACCGTTGTGCGCGCCGACCAGTTGCAGGCGCGGGTACTGCATACCGAGCTTGTCAACGAAACGATCAAGCTCGGCCTGCCGCGCACCGACCACGTAGACGCGTTTGCCGCGCTGCTCGGACTCGCGCAACACCGGATCGGCAATCGAGGTGAAATCGAAACTGACCCGCTGCACCGCGCGCCCGGTGATGCGCGACATGAACCCGGACATCAGCATGCCGTCGCAGAAATACGCCAGCGACGGCGGCGGCTGGCGGATGAAACTGCCGATCGAGGCGAAGTTGAGAAAGGAGAACGCCCGGTTGGATTCCAGCAGGGCCGGCGAATAACGGTCGAGCAATTCCAGGCGGATCATGATGCGAGATCCTGTGTTTCGGCGGCGCAGGTTGGCCGGCCGACGCTGATGTAGGTGAAGCCGCGTGCGCTGAGGCGTTGCGGATCGAACAGGTTGCGCCCGTCGAAAATCAGCGGATTTTTCAACTGGCGGGCGAGCAGTTCGAAGTCTGGTGCGCGAAACGCTTGCCACTCGGTGACGATCACCAGCGCGTCGGCATTTTTCAGCGCCGCCTCTTTGGTCCCGGCCAGCGTCAGGTCATCGCGCGGGCCGTAAAGCTGCTGGGCTTGTTCCATGGCTTTCGGGTCGAATGCCTGCACGCTGGCGCCGGCCCGCCACAACGCCTCCATCAACACGCGGCTGGGGGCTTCGCGCATGTCGTCGGTGTTGGGCTTGAAGCTCAGGCCCCACAACGCGAAGGTTTTGCCTTCCAGCGCGCCGTTGAAGTGCTCGGCGATCTTGTGAAAGAGCGTGCTCTTCTGCTCGTTGTTGCGTGACTCCACCGCGCGGAGCAGGCGCGCATCGATGTCGACGCCGTGGGCGGCGTGGATCAACGCCCGCACATCCTTGGGAAAACACGAACCGCCATAACCGATGCCGGGATAGATGAACTGGTAGCCGATGCGCGGATCCGAGCCGATGCCATGGCGGACCATTTCGATGTCGGCGCCAAGCTTTTCCGCGAGCCCGGCCATTTCGTTCATGAAGCTGATCTTGGTCGCGAGCATGCAGTTGGCCGCGTACTTGGTCAGCTCGGCGCTGCGCACATCCATGACGATGATTTTTTCGCGGTTGCGATTGAACGGTTCGTACAGCTCACGCATCAGCGCTTCGGCGCGCGGGCTATCGGTGCCGATGATGATCCGGTCGGGGCGCATGCAGTCGTCGACCGCGCAACCTTCCTTGAGAAATTCCGGGTTGGAAACCACATCGAAGGTCAGTGCACCACGGCCGCTTTCGCCGAGGATGGCGCTGATGCATTCGCGCACCCGGTCCGCCGTGCCCACCGGCACCGTGGATTTGTCGACGATGATCTGCTCGCCGCGCAAGTGCTCGCCGATGGTGCGGGCGACGCTGAGCACATGTTTGAGATCCGCCGAGCCGTCCTCGTCCGGCGGCGTGCCGACGGCGATCAGCAACACGTCGCCGTGTTTTACCGCAGCGGCCAGATCACTGCCGAATTGCAGGCGACCGCTGTGATGATTGTCCCGCACCAGGCTTTTCAGACCCGGCTCGTAGATGGGCAGGCTGCCGTCATTCAAGGCTTGCACCTTGGCCGCGTCGACATCCACACACAGCACGTTGTGGCCGACCTCAGCCAGCGCGGCGCCCTGGACCAGTCCGACATAACCGATACCGAATACACTCACATTCATGGGAAAACCTCATGCGTGGCGGGGTGGGCCAGAGCGCTGGCCGCTGTCAGTAGATGTTTTTCGAGAAGAGGGTGAAGGGCGTCTTCAGGAGGATCTTGATGTCCAGCCACAGCGACCATTGATTGATGTAATTGAGGTCCTGGGCGACCCGGCGCTGCATCTTTTCCACGGTCTCGGTTTCGCCGCGATGCCCGGTGATCTGCGCCAGACCAGTGATGCCAGGCTTGAGCCGATGCCGCGCCATGTAGGCGCGCACCTTGCCGGTGTAATAGATGTTGTGAGTGACTGCGTGCGGGCGCGGGCCGACCAGCGCCATGTGGCCGAACAGCACGTTGAATAGCTGCGGCAGCTCATCGATCGAGCTGCGTCGCAGAAAGCGTCCCAGCGGTGTGACGCGGTCGTCGTCGCGGGTGGCCTGACGCACTTGCTGATCGTCGTGCACGCGCATTGAGCGAAACTTCCACACGCGGATCACTTCGCCGTCGCAGCCATGGCGGTTCTGCTTGAACAGCACCGGCCCCGGCGAGGTCAGCTTGACCGCGATGGCCACGCCAAGCAGCAGCGGGCTGAGCAGAATCAGCGCCACCGCAGCAACGCTGCGTTCGAACAGGTCCTTGCAGAACAGGCTGCCGGGGTGCGAGGTGAGCAGGCTTTCGTTGAGATAGATCGCCGGCATGCGCTCGATCTCGGAGATCGAATGATTGAGCAGGACCATGCTGCCCAGATCCGGAATCCACACCACGTCGACGTTCATGTCGAGCAGGTTGATGTACAGCGCTTCGATGGTCGCTGCCTCGGCCATCGGCAGCACGATGTAGACGCGCCGCGCCTGCAACCGCGTGATGATTTCGCGAATGTCCTCGACCTCGCCGAGCAGCGGCAGGATGCTCGGCGCCGGGCCGCTGTCGGCTTTCGCCGCGACAAAACCGAGCAGCAGCGCACGATCCGGGTCGAGCAGTTTGCGCGCCAGTTCATGGGCGGTCGGGCAGGTGCCGATGATCACCGCGCGGCGCTCGTTGCAAATCATTTTGGTATACATGCGCACGAACAGATGCAGCGGCAGAAACGTCGCCGCCTGGGCGAGAAAACCGACCACGGCCCAGACAATCACCACTTGCCGCGAGAACAACGCGCTGGTCTGGGTGACGAAGGCGATACTCATCAGCAGCCCGAGCAGAATCAGCCAGCCGGCGAGCAAACGTCCGAGGCCGACCAGCAGACCATGGCGCTTGTGGTAGACCTGCACCAGGCCGTAGACCGGCATTGAGCCAAGCACGGTGAGGATGATCAGCAAGCGGTACTCACTGGGCAACTCGCCGATGCGCCAGTGCACCAGCACGATCAGCAACAGGTTGACCAGGGTCATTGCGCACAGCCATTGCACCCAGAAGGTGAGGCCGCGACGGTGTGCCATTTGCGCGGAATATTGCGAGGTCATCGGCGCGATCTCCGATTCGTCGAACAGGGAAGGATTTGCTGTTGCCGGGCGGCACGGCCCGAAGGATCAGCGCGGGGCGAAGTCGTAGTCGTAGAAGGAACGGGAATGGCCATGGCCGTACTTGCGCGCCTTGCGCAGATCGACCTGATTAAGCACCACGCCGAATACCGGCGCCTGGCTCTGCTGCAACACGGCGATGCTCTTGCGCACCTGGCCGACCGGCGTGCTCTGCGCCTTGACCACGTAGATCACTGCGTCGGAGTGCTGGGCCAGCAACAGTGCGTCGCTGACGATTTCTGCCGGCGGCGAATCGATGATGATGTGCCGGTAGCGCGACTTGAGAATCTGCAACAGCCGGCCGAGGCGTGGAGAGCTGAGCAAATCCTGCGCCGGCGCCACGGCATTGCTCGAACTGCTCGAGGCTTTCAAACGCGGTGCCTCGAACGGGTCCAGCGCCGATGGCGACAGGCAGCCGGCCGGGAGCATGTCGAGATTGCCGACGCTGCGGATGCAGTCTTCCAGCCGCGCGCTGCCGGCCATGAGGTTAGCGAGGCCGGGGCTCTGCGGCGGAAAATCGAAGTTCAGCGACAGCGTCGGCTGCCGCATGTCGGCATCGATCAGCAGCACCCGTTCCAGCGGCGCCAGCGACGAAGCGAGATTGTTGGCGATGGTGCTCTTGCCTTCGCCGGACACCGAAGACGTGACCAGCACCACCTGCGCCGGGCGTTCGTTGTTTTGCAGCATCAGCCAAGTGCGCAGGTTACGGATGGTTTCGCAGAAACGCGGGTGGTCGTTGTCCTCGAACAGCCGCGCCAACTGCCGCCGGCTCTTTTTCATCACCAGCGGCACGACGCTGAGCAGCGGCACATTGAGCAGGCTCTCGACGGTGTCGTCGGTCTTGAAGGTGTTGCTCAAGGTATCGAAGAGGAAGGCTAGGGCGATGCCGACGATCGCTGCAACCAGCGCGACAATCGCGAGAATCAGATTCTTGCGCGGTTTGCTCGCTTCCAGCGGTGCGATCGCCGGGTCGACGATGCGCGCCTTGGCCGAATCCATGTCCGAAGTGGCAGCGGTTTCCTTGAGGCGGGTGACGAAGGTTTCGTACAGCGCCCGGGTGCTGTCGACTTCACGCTGGAATTCGCGCAGCTGGAATTCCTTGCGCGAAATGTCCTGAATCTGCGCCTTGTTGCTGTTAAAGGATTTGCGCAAGGCGTCTTCGCTGGCCACTGCCAGTTGATACTGGCGCTCGATACCGGCAACCACTTGCTGCACTTGCAGGCGCAGGCTGTTGGCCGCCGTACGTTGTTCGGATCGGGCGGAGATCAGCGCCGGGTGCTTCGGCCCGTAGCGGCCCGACAACTCTTCGACTTTGGCCTGAGCCTTGGCCAGGTCGGCCTGGAACTGCTGGATCAGCGGATTGCTCAGCACTGCCGGCACGCTGGACAAACGACTGATATCGCCGTTGCTCAAGGCTTGCGCCTGACGGAACTGGCTCTCCGCTTCGGCACGGTCGCGGCGCGCATCGATCATGCGGTTGCCGGTCATCTGCAGCTCGTTGGCACTGATGGTGGCGACACCGTCGACATCGACCAGACCCTGTTCCTCGCGGTAGGCCTGCAACTTCTTTTCGGCGACGCGCAGGTTGTCGCGCAACTCGACCAGGCGGGTGTTCATCCAACTGGTGTTGTTTTGCGAAGACTTCAGGCTGGTGTCCTGCTGGCTGTCGATAAAACCCTGGGCGAGGGCGTTGGCCACCGCCGCAGCGAGTGCCGGGTCGGGCAGTTCGACTTCGATTTCCAGCAACTGACTCTTGCCGACGAATTTGACGCTGGTGTGCAGCATCAGATTTTGCGTTACGTCGTTGAACACCTGTTCTTCAGTCGCTGGCGGCTTCGGCGGCGGCAACAGGTCCAGCCACGGCAGCCACTGGTCACGATTGAGCTCCGCCAGCCATTGGCGCGGAGTGAACCAGCTCTGCGCCTGCTGGCGTGGATCGGTGATCGGATTCGTGGTGAGGCCGAGTTTGCGCACGGCGCGCTCGGCCAGCTCCCGCGATTGCAGCAGCGCTTGCTGGGTCTGCAAGTAATCAGTGGTGGTGGCGCCGCCGGATTCGGCCGCTTGCTGAAAACTCAAGACCGGCGGCGTCTTGTCCTTGATCAGCAGTGTCGCACTGCCGACGTACTGCGGCGTGATGAACGACAGCGCCGCCACGGCCAGCGCGCAACTGAGCAGCACCAGCCAGGCGATGTTCCACTTCGCCGACCAGATCACCCGCCACAGGTGCAGCAGATCAAGGGTATCCGACTCATCGGCGGCTTGCGTTGGCAAGTGGCCCTGGAGCGGACGTTCGAGGTAGGTGCTTGGGCTGTTGTCCATGATCAGAAAAAGCCTTGTGCAATGGAAATGGTGTCGCCGGGGGCGATGACGGTGGTGCGCGAGATGTTCTCGGTGACCGGCGGGCCGCCACTGCCGCGCAAAATCGTCACGCGTTTCATTGAGGCGCGCTCGGTCAGGCCGCCACCCAGGGCGATGGCTTTTTCCAGGGTCAGCCCGGGCTGAAAGGGATAACTGCCGGGCTTCTGCACCTCGCCGTTGATGTAAAACGGGCGGTATTCGATCTGGCTGAGGCTGACTTTCGGATCGACCAGATAGCCTTGCCTGAGGCCGTCGACGATTTTTTGTTCGACCTGATTGGGCGTCAGGCCCTTGGCGACGATTTCGCCGAGAAACGGGTAGGAGAAGGTGCCGGCATCGTTGAGGCGGATCTTCTTGAAGCTCAGTTCCGGCTCGCCGAACACGATGATGCGCAAGACATCGCCAGCGGCCAGGCGGTAATTGGTGTCGGTGTCCGCCGCCTCGACCGTGGGCACTGTCCAGAGCAGCAACAACAATAAAATCAGGCGCGTATGCATGGCCCAACCCTCCTACAGACTGACGTCGAACGTGATCTGGAAAACATTGCGGGTGAAGCTTTCGTTGTCGGCATCGGAATCGTTATCGCGGTGGCGGTAGGCGACTTCGACGTCCAGCCAGCGGCGCATTGCGTAATTCACGCCGAGTTTGTAGTCCTGCAAATCGTCGCTACGGTCCTGGCCTTCGTAGACGTAATGGCCCATGCCGACTTCGGCAACGCTGGTGATGCGTTCGGTCCAGCCGTGACGCCAACCGATCTGGGTGAAGGTGGCTTTCACCGCGTCGGAGCCGTCGTCGCCTTCGGCCATGGCCTGGCGGGCGAGAAAGGTGAAGGTCGAGTAGGTGCGCGGTTTCCACGCCAGATCCACTTGCCAGGTCGGGTTGCTCAGATCGTCGGAACCGCTCTGGTCGAAGTTCTTGCGCTCGTAACCGACGCGCAATTTGCCGGTGGTTTTCGCCGTCATGTCCCACTCGGCACCGGCCAGCACTGCGTCGGAGCGACTGCTGCGCGGGCTGTTCGATTGCAGGTAGTCGAAGCGGGTGTGGTCGTATTCGAGCAAACCACGGGTCTTGCTGCCGAGGCGGTGATACCAGGTGCTGGTCAGGTTGCTGGTGTTGCGCTCCTTGTCATCGTTGATGCCGTCGGAGTTGTCATAGCGCAGTTGTGCGTAACTGGCGCCGAGGTCGATCTGGTTCAGCGCACTGCGCGCGCCAAAGGTGTAGACGCCGCCGACGCGCTGACTCTCGATCTTGTCGTTGATGCCGTCGACGGCGGTCGAGGTGGTGCGCTCGTATTTGCGCGCCTCGGCTTCGAGTTTCAGACGATGCCGATCAGTGAACTCCATGATGCTGTCGGCGCGCAGGCGCTGGGCGGTGTTCGAAGCGTCTGAGGCGCTGTGATAGATGTAGCGGGTCGGTTCCCAGATCACCCGCGTGGCACTGTTGCGATCCTCGGCCTTGAGCTCGAAGGCCGGCGCCAGACGGGTGACCATGGTCGATTCGACATCGTGTTCGACTTCGCGAAAGTTGTCGTCATAGCTTTCCGACAAGGCAAAGGTCGGGGTGAAATCGAAGCCGTAGACATTGATCGCTTGCGGCTCAACGCTCCAGGCAGCTTCGGGGACACAGCAGGCGACGACTAAAACCAGGGAACAGCGAGGCTTCAGAGCCATGGATCACGCTCCTGATTAAGGGGGTCGGGGTCAGGGCGAAGCAGATCCGGACTATTGTCGCTGGCGTTCGAGGTAACTCAGCGGGACGCTGACGTGCTGTTGGCGGTTGAGAAAATTGAGCAGGATCATCACGCGCTCATCGCCGTGCATGGACAGGAACACGCCTTCGAGCGGGGACAGTGGGCCCTGGACGATTTGCAGAGGTTCGCCGGGCTTGAGTGTCGGTTCGGCAGGAAAACCGAGCGACTCCTGGCTGCGTTCGCGCAATTGCGCAATCACGTCTTCGTCGACCCGGGCGGGCACATGGTTGAATTCGACGATGCGGCTGACACCGCGGGTCGAGCGAATCGGTGCCCAGTTATCGTCGCGGCTCAGTTCAATGAATACGTAGCCGGGGAACAGCGATTCCAGTGTTCGTTGGCGTTTGCCACGAATACTTCGCTCGCTCATCAGCTGCGGCCGAAAGGTCGAATAGTTCTGTTGCTGCAGATTGAGTTGTGCCCGTTCATCCTGGCGGGGCTTGCACTGCAATAAATACCAGTTAGAGCCGTTGCGGCAAACCGTTAGCATGCTGGAGTACTCCATACATAGCGATCGTGTAAGCAGGGCGGCCGATAACGTGGGACTAGCCGCCAAGCTTGCTAGTAGGTAGTAGGCTGATCAAGGCAAAGTGCCGAGCCAGATGCATCAATGTTTATTGGCAGAAGAAGTGTTTCAAAAATGAATCAACTTGATTGGGTTGTTGTTATATCCATGGCCGTCTTGGCTATAACGAGTCCGCGCTTTTGTTTGAGCAAAGCTACCGCACGGTTCGCAGTTGCGACCTTCAGGATCCAATTACATAAATAGCCGGAGAGCAGAAAAGTGCGCGTCGGCGCGAGCTCATCGGGCAGTGATTAGTTATCGGCCAGTCTTTGCAAGCTGTCAATTGCTAACAGTCAAAAACATTACCTTTCATCCGCTGATGATGGCCATCTCACGTAGGTTATTGATTGGTAAAGGTGAAATTTATTCGTCGGGTTTTTTAAACTTTTCGAAGTTGTTGAAGTCGCGGAGGTTAGATGGTGCGCGTGATAGCAAATTAGTTTCAATCTTACATGTTTCGGTTCGTAAGAAGTTTTGATTTTAGATGCCTCGCGTCGGATGCTGCTGGCCCGGGTAACTAAGGTCGTCTATGAATAGTTACGGTCGTTCGCGGGTAAATGTTCGTGCTGCATATTTCTTGAAGTCAAACCGCTGAGCCGAGGCAATCATGAGTGTTCTGGTAACGGGTGCCGCAGGTTTTATCGGTTATCACACGGTCATGCGTTTATGTCGCGAAGGGCTAGAGGTTGTGGGTATCGACAATCTCAATCCTTATTACGACGTCAAACTCAAACAGGCGCGTTTGCAGAGATTGCAGACGCTGGCCAATTTTACGTTTCAGCGGCTGGACATTGTCGATCAGAGCGCTTTGACCGCGTTGTTCGAACACGGCCACTACAAACAGGTCATTCACCTCGCTGCGCAGGCCGGAGTGCGCTACTCGCTGGACAATCCTGATGCCTATGCGCAGTCGAATCTGGTCGGGTTTCTCAACGTTCTGGAAGCGTGCCGTCGTCACCCGCCAGAGCACTTGATCTATGCATCGAGCAGTTCGGTGTATGGCGCCAATACCAAGATGCCGTTTGCAGAAGACGATCCGGTCGATCAACCGGTTTCGTTGTACGCCGCGAGCAAACGCGCCAACGAACTGATCGCGCACAGTTACTGCCATCTCTACGGCTTGCAGGCCACCGGCCTGCGCTTCTTTACCGTGTACGGCCCGTGGGGTCGACCGGACATGGCGCTGTTCAAATTCACCGAAGCGATGCTCAACGGGCGCGCCATCGACCTCTACAACCAAGGCGAAATGGCGCGCGACTTCACCTTTATCGATGACATTGTCGAAGCGATTTTCCGACTGCTCGACAAACCGCCCGCACTCAGCGCCGAGCGCGGCACCAATCGCCTGTTCAATATCGGCCGCGGCAGTCCAGTAGCGCTGATGAGCTTCGTCGAATGCCTGGAGCAGGCACTGGGCATCAAGGCTCAGCGCCGTTATTTGCCGATGCAGGAGGGTGACGTGCTGAAGACCTGGGCCGACGTGTCGGCGCTGGCACGCTGCATCGACTTCAGCCCGCAGGTGCCGATCGAGCAGGGCGTGCAAGCGTTCGTGCAGTGGTATCGCGAGTTTTACCAGGTCTGATTCAGTGCAGGGTGACGGCCCTGCGACTTTCCCCGATGCGGATCCGGTCGAGGGCGCGGTTCAACGCATCCAGTGCATCGAGCAGCGCCTTGGCCTCGGCCTCACGCCCGTCGCCCCACAGGCGTTCGGCCATTTTGTTCAAGGCCAGAATGGCGCGTTCGATGTCGGCTGCGCTGGGGTTGCTGTCAGGGGGTGGTGGTTTTTTCGGCATTCAGGGTTCCTCGGCGGTCGGCAAACCACCATACCGCCAAGGCGCCGAGCTATACAGCCAGAAGTGTCGCCGATCAGCAGCGAATGCTATCTGATCAGCAAGCCGCCCCAATCAACCCCGCCTCGATAAACCGCACCGAACTCTCCAGCGCCTGCTGCCCCTCGGCCAGCATGCCTGCGTAGAAATGCCAGGCGTGAAACATGCCGGGCCACACTTCGAGATTGACCCGGACGCGGTTGTCCGCCAGGTGATTGGCCAGACGCATGGCGTCACTGAGCATCAGTTCGTTTTCGCCGATCTGTACCAGAATCGGTGGCAGTCCGGTGACGTCGGCGAACACCGGCGACGCCAGCGGATGGTTGGCCAAGGTGTCGCCGAGAAAGGCTCGCGCGAGGATATCCAGCACGGGCTTGGAGTTTAGCGGGTCAAGGCCTTCACGATTGCTCATGGAGGCGCCGGTGTGTTCGAGGTTGGCCCATGGCGAGATGGACGAACCCACTGCGGGCAAGGGCAAGCCTTTGGATTTTGCCGCGACCATCACGCTGACCACCATCGCGCCACCCGCCGACTCGCCTGCGAAGGCAATCTTGCTGGCGGCGATGTTCTGCTCAAGCAACCACTCATAGGCGCGCAAAGTGTCATCGATGGGGGCGGGGAACTGATGCTCGGGTGCGAGGCGGTAATCCGGCATGTACACCCGCGCGCCAAGCATTTTTGCGTAGTTGCCGCCGATGCCGTGGTAGCCGTCAGGTCGACCGACGATGTAGGCGCCGCCGTGGATGTACATCAGCACCGCGTCGGTCTTGAGTTCATCCGGAGTCACCAGCGTAGCGGGCACGCCGCCCATGTCGACTGCTTCAAATCTCACGCCAGCCGGTGGTTGATTCTGCCCGAGCATTTTTGCGTAGGCATCGCGGATGTCGCTCATCTTAGTGGTGGTATCGATACCCTTCAGCACGGGCACCAGATCGCTGAGGCTGTTGGCCCAGGTTTGCACGGCTGCTTTTACTTCAGTGTTCATATGACCTCGTTAGTGATGGCTTAACTAATCGAGATGTTATGCTCATGATTGGGGAATAGGGTTCCCCATAACCGGTGCCCACCCGCCTGAATGCCAAACCCGGAGGCCTCATGGAACTGCATAACCTGAACGACATCGCCGCCTTCGTCGCCTCGGTGGATACTGGAAGTTTTACGGCGGCGGCCAGGCAACTCGGGCTGACCCGCTCGGCCGTCGGTAAATCGATCGTACGGCTCGAATCGCGTCTGCAGGTCCGTCTGCTCAACCGCACCACCCGCAGCCTGAGCCTGACCGACGATGGTCGGGTGCTGTATGAGCGATGTGTGGGCATCTTGCAGGATCTGAACGAGGTCGAAGAGGCTTTGGCGTTCCGCCGTTCGACGCCCAGCGGCCGCTTGCGCATGAGCCTGCCGGTAGCACTGGGCCGGCTGCACGTTGTGCAGCACATCGAGCGCTGTCTGAGAGACTGGCCGTCGCTCGCCATCGACGCGACGTTTTCCGATCGGCTGGTCGACCTGATCGACGAGGGTTTCGATCTGGCGATTCGCATCGGTCCGCCCAAGGAAGACTCCGGGCTACTCACGCGCACGGTGGCTTACCAGCAAATGATCACCTGTGCCTCGCCCGATTATCTGAATGAACATCCGGCACCGCAGACACCCGAAGATCTCGCCGGGCATGCGTGCCTGCACTTCGTGAGCGGTGGCCGATTGCTGCCGTGGAATTTTCGCGTCAATGGTCAGCCTGTGCCGGTCATTCATGCCGGACGGCTGCAAATGGACAGCGCCGAAGCCTTGCATCAGGCGACTGCGGCAGGCCTCGGTATCGCGACGTTGCCATCCTATGTGGTCAACGATGACCTGCGCAGTGGCAAGCTCGTGCAGTTGCTCGCTGAGTACGCCGAGGCTGCCGAGCCGATCCGGGTGATTTACCCGAGCAAGCGACACCTGTCGCCGAAGATTCGGCTGTTTATCGACAGGCTGGTGGAAGCGTGGTCACCGGCGCCTTGGGACTGATCAGCCCCCATAGGAGCTGTGCCGCAAATTCACAGCAGGTGTGCTTTTTCAGCTATATCCAGCCAATCTTGGCGAGCCGTACTCTTGCAAACAGTGGCGCAGAAACTTGCGTGTCATCGCCACTGTAATCCGACGATGTCTGTGCTCGGCACAGATCATTTGAAGGAACAATAAAAACAATATCTGCGGGAGATGAATCCAATGAGACTCGCTCAAGAGGAAGCCGTGGCCGTGGCGGCTACCGCGAAAAGCTGGCTGAAAGCTGCCGGCATCCTGCTTTGCCTGTCCACCCCGGTCGCCGCGCTCGCGGACATCAGAATCGGTGCGCTTTATCCCCTGAGTGGATCCCTGGCGTTACTGGGCGACGAGAGCTACCGTGGCCTCGAACTGGCCGTCGCCGAACGAAATGCCTTGGGGGGGTTGAAGGGCGAGCCGATCAAATTGCTCAAGGCCGACGCAGTCGATGCGGGACAAGCGGTCGGTGCCGCGCGCCGGCTCACCTCTGTTGAGAACGTCACTGCTGTATTTGGCAGCTATTCCTCGGCGCTGTCATTTGCGGCCACGCAGGTGACGGAGATGGCGGGGGTGCCATTTTTCGAATTGGGTGCGGTGTCCGACCACATCACTGAGCGTGGTCTTAGCTACGTGATGCGCAGCAACCCGACCGCCAGGAATTTCGCCGAAGGCACCATCACCGCCATCACGGACATTGTCAGCCCATCGCTCAAGGTCGATCCGAAACAATTGAAGGTCGCGATCATCCACGAGGATGCGCTGTACGGTACGACCATCGCCGGGTTTCAGAAAAAAATCGCTCAGGAGCAAGGTCTGAATGTGGTCGAGGTACTACCGTATTCGGCTAAAGCGGTCGATCTCTCATCGCTGATCCTGCGTTTGAAAGGCGCCCAGGCGGATGTGGTATTGCAGACCAGTTATCAGAACGACACGACGCTGTTTTTCCGCCAGATCCGCGAAGCCGGTTTCAGGCCCAAAGCCGTTATCGGCGCCGGCGGCGGCTATTCCATGCAGGACACGGTCAAGGTCGTCGGCGCAGCCAATATGGAAGGCGTGCTCGATGTCGATTTCCCACAGTTCCAGACCAATGAAAACGGCGCTCCCGGTATCGGTGCGTTCGCCAAGGCATACAAGGATCGCTACGGCAGCGAACCGCGCTCGGGCCACAGCCTGATCAACTATGTCGGGGCGAAGATATTCCTCGATGCCATGGAAAACAGTACTTCGCTGGACGCCGATGCGATCCGTGCCTCGGTGGCAACCATCGATATTCCTCTCGGCGGTACGGCTGCCGGCATCGGTGCCAGGTTTGGCAAGAACGGCCAGAACCAGCGCGCCAATACGGCAATCATGCAGTGGCAGAACGGACTGCTGAAAACCGTTTACCCCCAGGCAGCCGCCGTTGCCCAAGCGCGTTTTTCCGACCAACCCTGATACCTGAACCCCGCAATCTGCTGAAGCTTGATCATTGAGCTTCACGGGTTCGTTCGCTCGCAAAGAGGGCGCCAACCGTGGAAATTTTCATCCAGCTCCTGTTGAACGGCTTATTGCTCGGTGGCACGTTGGCCATCATCAGCATCGGCCTGACTCTGATTTTCGGCATCGTGCGAGTGGTCAACTTCGCCCATGGCGAGTTTCTGATGATCGGCCTGTATGCCGTGTACTTGCTGAATTCGCACTTCGGCATCCACCCGTATATGGCGATCATTCCTGCGACGATCCTGTTGTTTGCCGCTGGTGCGGCAATGCAGCGTTTCATCATTCAGCCGTTGCTTGGCGCTGAGGGACATATCCAGATTTTCGCCACCGTGGGCGTCTCGATTGCCCTGATGAACGGCGCGTTGCTGATCTTCGGTGCCGACGTCATGACGGTGAAGAACATCAGCGTCGGTACCACAACCGTCAGCTTTGGCGCCTTTCGCGTCAGCAGCGGTCAGTTGATCACTTTTGTCGCGTCGCTCGCACTGGTCGCGGGGCTGCACTGGTTTTTGCAGAACACCTTTCTCGGTCGGGCCGTCCGCGCTACTGCACAGCATCGCAACGCGGCGCAACTGATGGGCGTCAACGTCAAGAACATCTATGTGTTTGCCTTCGGCCTGGGTTGCGCCTGCCTGGGCGTCGCCTCGGGACTGATCGCTCCGCAATATCCGGTCTTTCCAACCGTTGGCACTTTCTTCGTGCTGACGGCGTTTGTGATTGTGGTGCTGGGCGGTCTGGGCAGCCTGTCCGGCGCACTGATCGGTTCAATGCTGATCGGCATCGTCGACAGTCTCGCCGGTTACTACATCGCGCCGGACCTCAAGGAGGTCGTCTATTTCACGATTTTCCTGGGCATCCTGGTGTTTCGTCCGACAGGTCTTTTCGGCGCCGGTCGCGGGTCTGAGTGAGGAAAATGGTCATGAATATTTTGCACCCGCGTGTCTATGTCAGTGCACTGGCCCTGGCGCTGTTACTGATCATTCCATTGAGCGTTGGCTCGCCGTTCGTTTATCACCTGTTCATCCTCATATGCAGTTATGCGGCACTGGCCAGTGCCTGGAACATCGTCGGCGGGTTTGCCGGCCAGCTTTCGTTGGGGCATGCCGTGTTCTATGGAGTGGGCGCTTACACGACGACGCTGTTGATGATGAAACTGGGCATCAGTCCATGGATCGGCATGTTCGCTGGCGCAATCCTGTCGTCAATTGTCGCGGTGCTGATCAGTTGGCCGTGCTTCAGGTTGCGCGGGCCGTTTTTTGCCTTGGCGACCATTGCGGTGCTGGAGGTCGTGCGTCTGGTGGCGATCAATCAGCATGACGTGACCGGTGGTGCGGCAGGGCTGGGCGTACCGCTGAAGCTCGGTTTCGAGTGGATGTTGTTCCGCCCGCGCTGGCCATACCTGCTGATTGCCTTCGCGTTTCTGCTCATCACATTGGCGGTGTCGTGGAAGATCAAGAATTCCCGACTGGGTTATTACCTGATCGCCGTGCGTGAGCGTGAAGACGCCGCCCATGCGGTGGGCGTGAACTCGGTCAAGGTCAAGCTGATCGCCGTGGTGTTGTCCGCATTTATCACCAGCCTGGTCGGCAGCTTTCACGCGATGTACCTGACCTTCATCGAACCCGGCTCGATGTTTTCTCTGGAGATGTCGATTCAGATCGCCATGTTCGCGTTGATTGGTGGACTGGGCACGGTATCGGGACCGCTGATCGGCACTTTGCTGGTGCTGCCGCTGGCTGAACTGGCACGCGGCTGGCTGGGCGATCTGGGCAGCGGTGTGCACGGTCTGGTCTATGGCATCGTGCTGGTCGCGGTGGTGCTGACTATTCCGCAAGGCGTGGTGGGGCGTTTTGGGGCCCGGATATTTGCCTGGATCGACTCATTGCCCGGCGGCCGTCGTCCGATGGCAAATACAGAAGCACCGATCGGGCCGACCTTGGCGCAAGCCCACTCGGCCACGCACGGTGAGCCGGTTCTGGTCGCAGAAAACCTGCACAAGTTCTTTGGCGGACTGCACGCCACCAACGATGTTTCGCTGAGCTTGGCCGAAGGCGAAATCGTGGGTGTGATCGGCCCGAATGGCGCCGGCAAAACTACGGTGTTCAACCAGCTCTCCGGATTTCTCCTGCCGTCCAAAGGCCAAGTGAAAGTGCGCCTGCTCAATGGCGACTGGGTCACCCCGAACAGCCCGGCCGAGTTCGCCAGGGCAGGCATTGGCCGGACCTTTCAGATCGTCCAGCCATTCGCTGATTTGAGTGTCTGCGAAAACATCATGCTCGGTGCATTCATGCACACCGCCGACGCGAAGGAGGCGAGGGCGATCGCCGAGCAAGTCGCCGAGCTGACCGAACTCACCGCGCTGCTCGACACCCGGGCGCGCAACTTGACGGTCGGCGGCATGAAGCGCCTGGAAATGGCCCGCGCCCTGGCGACGCGCCCGCGCATCCTGCTGCTCGACGAGGTCATGGCCGGCCTCAACCCGACGGATGTTGCCAAGGCCATCGCAGTCATTCGCCGGGTGCGTGATTCGGGTGTCAGCGTGTTGATGATCGAGCACTTGATGCAAGCCACCATGAGCCTTTCTGACCGCATCGTCGTGATCAGTTCCGGCACGCTGCTGATGCAGGGCGCGCCTCATGATGTGATCAACGATCCTCAGGTGATCGAAGCCTACCTCGGCAAGGAGTACAGCCATGCTTAAACTCGACAACGTCCACAGCGGCTATGGCGGTACGGAGATTCTTCGTGGCGTGTCGTTCGAGGTCAATGCCGGTGAGGTGGTGACCATCGTCGGCGCCAACGGCGCCGGCAAAACCACGACCCTGCGCAGCTTGTGCGGCATCGTCACACCGTCCCAAGGCACGATCGAATTCGAAGGCCAGCGCATCGATGGCAATCGCCCCGATCAGATTGTCGACGCGGGCCTGACACTGATACCGGAGGGGCGCCAGTTGTTTCCCTTCATCAGCGTGCGCGACAACCTCTTGATGGGCGCCTACAAACGCAGTGCACGAGCAGGCTACAGGCAGCGTCTGGACAATATTCTCGATCTGTTTCCGAGGGTGCGCGAACGCCTTGATCAGAACGCCGGGACACTGTCGGGCGGCGAACAACAAATGGTTGCCATCGCCCGGGGCCTGATGGCCGAGCCGAAATTGTTGATGTTTGATGAGCCGTCGCTGGGCCTGTCGCCGCTGCTGGTATCGCAGGTCTTCGAGATCATCGACAGGATTCTCCAGTTGGGCACCACCGTGTTGATCGTCGAGCAGAACATCGTTCATACGCTGCGCATTGCTCATCGCGGTTACGTGCTGGAGAACGGCGAGGTGGTGCTCAGCGGCACCGGCCAGGAACTGCTGGAGAACCCGCACGTCAAGCGTGCTTATCTGGGGCTCTGACCCAGTCCATTCATCTGCAAGCGAGAGAAGGTCATGACTCATTCCAGACACGCCGGGCGCACCGTATTGGTCACCGGCGCCGGGGGCGGCATCGGTGCGGCGATCGCGCGGTTGTATTGCGAAGAAGGTGCAGCCGTGGCGCTGCTCGATGCTGATGCCAACAAGGTGCAACAGCAGGGCGTGGCGTTGCGTGATGCCGGTTTTGCGGTCGCGTGGGCGCAGGCTGATGTCGCGAGTTTTCAAGACTGCGCTGCTGCCTGCGAGCGCGTGCAAGGTGAGCTTGGCCCCATCGATACCCTGATCAACAACGCCGGCATTTCGCCCAAACACCACGGCGCACCCGCGCCGATCTGGACCATGGCGCCGGATGAGTGGCTGCGGGTGGTCGATATCAACCTCAATGGCTCCTTCAACCTGGTGCGAGTGCTCGCGCCCGGCATGGTCGAGCGCCGGTTCGGGCGCATCGTCAATATGTCTTCGGTGGCGGGCAGCGCGTTCTTGCCGATTGTCGCAGCGCACTACAGTGCGACCAAAGCCGCAATCATCGGCTTTACCCGCCACCTGGCCGGCGAACTCGGGCCGTTCGGTATCACCGCCAATGCGCTGGCACCGGGACGAATCGAAACGCCATTGCTCAAGACCGTATCAGCCCAGGCCAATCAAGCCGTGGTCGACGAGACACCGCTGCGCAGGCTGGGTACACCGCTTGAGGTGGCAAGGGCGGCGTGTTTTCTCACGTCGAGTGAAAGCGACTTCATTACCGGCCAGGTGGTTGATGTCGCGGGCGGCTGGTTGATGCGCTGATGACTTCTTGCGAGGACGTTTGTCATGGTTAAAACAATGGGATTTCCCGGACGCTACGAGCAGGGTCCGAATGCATTGCACCAATTGGGCAGAGTGCTGAACGACATGGGCCGATCGCGGCCGCTGGTGCTTTGCGATGAGTTTGTCGCCCGGCATCTATGGCCGCAGGTTGGCGCCGCGTTGCAGGACCAGGGATGGGAGCCATTGCACATCGAGTTTCCCGGCGAGTGCACGCGCGCTGCGATTGCGCAGTTATCCGAGCAGGCATTGCTGCACGCCCCCGACACGATCATTGCGCTGGGCGGTGGCAAGACCATCGATACGGCGAAGGGGCTGGCGGCCAATCTCGACGTACCGATCATTGTCTGCCCCACGATCGCTTCAAGTGACGCGCCAACGAGTCGGCTGATCGTGCTTTATGACGAAGAGCACAAAGTGGTGGGCGTGGAGTTCCTGAAGATGAATCCCGCTGCGGTGATTGTCGATACAGAGGTCATCGTTCAGGCGCCGGCACGGTTCTTCGCGGCCGGGATCGGCGATGCCATCAGCAAGAAATTCGAAGCCCGACAGTGCTACGCCGCCGGCGGCCACAACTCTTTCGGCACACCGCCGCTGCACACGGCGTTGATGCTCACCAACCTGGTTTTCGACACGCTGATGCAGTGCGGCGTCCCGGCTTATCAGGCGGTGTGTCGTCATGAACTCACCGATGATGTCGAGCGGGTCATCGAAGGCACCGTGCTGATTAGCGGTGTCGGTTTCGAGAGCGGTGGTTTGTCACTGTCCCATGCCCTGGTTCGGGGGCTGACCGCGATACCGGCGATGGCGTCGATGCTGCACGGCGAACTGGTAGCGTTCGGCACGCTGGTGCAGATGGCGGTGGAGGCGCGACCGGTCGAAGAGATTGAACAGGTCGCGCGTCTGCTGCACGCGGTGAAGCTGCCTGTGACGTTCGCTGAGCTGGGTCAGCGCACGCCATTGACGACGGCGCAGATCACTATCCTCGTGGACGCGACCTTATCGGCGGCATACGCCAGAAACATGCAACCGCCCTTGACCTACCAGCGCCTGGTGGAAGGATTGGCGGCGGCTGACAGCCTGGGTGCGCGGTTGATCAGAGGCTGCGCGAAGCCGCCCGCGATGCTGTGATCCTGCGTCACAACAGGTATGACCAAGTAGCTGTTTTCTCCCGTACAGCGACGCCATAACCTTTCCCTCAAGCGAAATCCTGGCGCAATCAAGTGCTGTGAGTTCGTCAAGAAAACCTAGAGGCCTGACTATGAATACTCCTGTTAAACCTGATGAGCTCGCCATTGCGTACCAGTTGCCGCAAGTTCCATTCATGACGCCCGACATGGTGCATCCGGGCGTCATGACGCAGTGGCTTGAAGACGATGCGCTGTGGGTGCCGGTAACGAAATCTGTCTCCTTCAAGCCATTGCTGCTCAACACCAGCGGCGGCTATTACATCAACCTGTTGCGGGTGCGTCAGGCCGGCGTGCTGTCGCGTCACCGCCATACCGGCGGCGTGCATGCGATCGTGCTCAAGGGTCGCTGGTACTACCTGGAGCATGACTGGGTCGCGGAGGAGGGGTCTTTTGCCTATGAGCCGCCCGGTGAAACGCATACCCTGTTCGTCCCCGAGGATGTGAGTGAAATGATCACCTGGTTCCACGTGCAGGGTGGCTACACTTACGTCGATCCGCAGGGCGTTGCCGTGGGTTACGAAGATGTGTTTACCAAGCTTGAAGCCGCCCGAGCGCATTACAAGACGCTGGGTTTGCCGGACGACTACATCGAACAGTTCATTCGCTGACCCGGCCCCCATGAAAAAGCGCGCTTCGGCGCGCTTTTTCATGAGCGTTGAGACAACATGCCTTCAAGCTTTTCGCCAGGACCGGCCATGGACAATTATTCGCAGCTACTCGCTTTTATCTGGTCTACCGAATGTGGAAGTTTTTCTGCTGCCGCGCGCGCCCATCACCTGACGCCATCAGCGGTCAGCAAACTGATCACCCGCCTGGAAGATCGCTTGCAGGTCCGGCTGTTCCAGCGCGGCTCGCGCGTGCTGACGCTGACCGAGGAGGGCGCCGCTTACCTGCGCAGCGCCAAAGCCGTCGTCGAAGCCATGAACGAGGCGGACTCGCTGGCCGAGGCGTTGCCCTCCAGGGTCAGTGGCACCCTGCGCATTCACACCATGACCTCTTTCGCCAAACACCAGATCGTGCCGTGGCTGCCGGAATTTCTGGATTTGTATCCCTCACTGGACGTTGAGATTCAACTCGGTGCGCAATTCGTCGATCACTTCGAGCAAGGGCTGGATATCGCCATCCACAGCGGCGTATTGCCCAGCTCATCACGCATTGCCAGACGCATCGGCGAATGTGAATGGCTGATCTGTGCCTCGCCGCAGTACCTGGCTGAACACGGCACACCAACCACACCCGCAGATTTGCTGAATCATCGTTGCTTCAATTTCAGCTTCGTCAGCCCGTGGAACAAATGGTCATTTTTGCAGGATGGAGACGGCGTCTCGGTACCGGTGACCGCCAGCGCGTCTTTTACTCAAGGCGATCTGTTGCGCGACATGGCGCTGTCAGGCGCTGGCGTGGTGAAGCTTGCGGACTTTCATATCGGGCTTGATGTAAAAGCGGGAACGCTGGTGCCGTTGCTTGAGGATTTCAAAACGGGTGTGGTCGAGCCGATCTACCTGCTTTATTCGGATCGCAAGCATTTGAGTCCACGGATACGAGTGTTCATCGAGTTTTTTCAGAACAAGTGGCGTGAGCATCCGTGGAAAACTGAAAGCTGGCTGTAAAAGACTGGCGTCAGCGACGGACTACTCCGTCGCCAACAGCCTCTTTACCTCAGCCACAATCACCGCAATATCAAACGGCTTGGGCACCACCACATCAAACAGATCCGAACGCTGCATGCCGATGTGCGCTTGCGCGCCACTCATGAGAATGATCGGCAAGTGTTTGACGGACGGCTGGGCACGCACGGCTTCGGCGAATTCGAGGCCGTCCATGACTGGCATCATGAAGTCAGTGATGACCAGGGCTGGACGTTCTCTTTCCAGCACTTCGAGAGCCTTCTTGCCATTGCTCGCGGTCACAGTCATGAAGCCCTCATCCTCAAGCGCAAAGCCAAGAATGTCAGCAATCAGATACTCGTCGTCGACTACCAGAATGGTGGTCATGTTATTTCAACCCGCTTGAAGACTTACGAAATTGAACCAGGCAATGACTCAGCTGCGACTGAAGGTTCATTTTTCAAAGCCTTTTCCAGGAACACATCTTGATCGCGTACAACCACCTCGAACCGCGACGGGTTGTAGGAGCTATCGCGTACCTTAAGAATGGAAAGCGTCCTGCGAAGTTCAGCGTGATTCTCAAAGAAACGCATGAGTATCAGGTTGTCGACAATACTGGACAGGTCAGAGTTCGGTGCGCTGACCTCGGAGCCGAACAAATCGCGCATTTCCCAAGAGGCAAAGACCGTCACGCCTCTGGACCGCAGCTCGTTCATCAATGCACTGAAAAAGTCGGTGATGCGTTCCGGTGTGGTTGACACCCGTGTCATGCCGCTCAGGCTATCGATGAACAGGCGCTTGATGCCTTTCTCATCGACCAGGCTCAGCAGGCGTGCGCCGAGGCCATCAAGCAAACCCTCCGTTGTTGGCTGCCAGGCAATGCTCAATGCGCCGCTGTGTTCCATGTGTTCAATATCGATGCCCAGCGAACGGCCTTTCAGGCGCAGGCGCTGCGGGCTTTCATAGAAACCGAAATGCAGGCCAGGCGCTTCGGCCGTAGATTGCGCGAGAAACTTCAGGCCCAGCGTGGTTTTGCCGATGCCGGAAGGACCCATGACCAGCGTGACGCTGGAGCTGTGCAAGCCGCCACCGAAGATCTCGTCGAGCGAAGCAATGCCGCTTGGAATGCGCGTCATGTCCGCGCTGTCGGGGGCGGAAGGGCGCTTGTAGAGACTTTCGAGGCGCGGGTAGACGACCAGGCCGTTATCGGTGATTTCACATTCGTGAAGACCGGTCAACGCGCCGCTGCCGCGGGTCTTGCGCAAATGAATGCGCCGTACCGAACGGGTACCGAACAGCTCTTCGCCCATTTCGATGACGCCGTCGACCATCGTATGCTCGGGGCTGCCGTCGTCCAGGCGCGAGCTGGTCAGGAACAGCACGGTGCAACCGGCAAATGCGGCATGGCCTTGCAGTTCAGAGATGAATTTTTTCGTGTCGATCGGCGAGTCGGCTTTGGAGCGTGCATTGAGCAGGCCGTCGACGACCATGACGGTCGCCTTCTGGCGGGTGATTTCGCGTCGCAGCAGCTTTACGACTTCATCGAGGCCTTCGTTTTCCAGCGTATCGAATGCGCTGACAAACTGAATTTCGGCGCCGACTCGCGAGGCGTCGAAGAAACTCATGGTCGACAGGAACTGGAACAGGCGGTCGTGGGACTCGGCCAGCAACGTGGCGACCAGCACACGACCGCCATTACGGGCATGGTGAAACCCTAGCTGGTTGGCAAGGATGGTCTTGCCGGAGCCCGGGCGCCCTTGAATGATGTATGAGGCGCCGGCGACAAAGCCCCCCTGAAGCAGCGCGTCGAGCCCTTCGATCCCGCTTTGAAGGCGTTTTAGCTTTTCCACAATGCGACCCTGATCTGAATAAACAGGCTTGTTCAGCCGAATGAGTGAAATGCTAACGCCATTTCCGGTTGAGGGCCATAAAGGCTGGGGAAAAGTAGCGTTTTTGCAATGTGAACCTGGCACGTGACTGCTCGGGATCAGGGGGTAGTGACAAGTCCGGCACAGGAAGATTCGATTTTTCGAAACCCGGAAGCCGATTACCTCCATATGCGCTGCTGCGGACCGTGAGGGTAACGGCTTGCCACTTTGCTTTCATGAAATCGTCACAAAACTGCTGCAGAGTTCGGGAGCCCGTAATCACTAGGTGTCATTTAATGAAAAGTTTGATGAAGTCTGCTGCGCTCGCCATTGCGGTATCTCTTTGTGCCACCTCGGCCTCCTTTGCAGCAGAAAATGTTCGCCTGACGGGGTCCGGAGCAAGTTTCCCGGCGCCGATCTATCTGACCTGGTTCAAGGATTTCAGCAAGAAATCCGATGGCGTCACTGTCGATTACCAATCCAAAGGCAGTGGCGCGGGCGTACAGGACTTCTTGAACAAAACCGTGGATTTCGCTGCCAGTGACTCGGCAATGAAGGACGAAGATATCGCCAAGGTCGCCGAAGGCGTGCAGTTGCTGCCAATGACCGCCGGGGAAATCGTGCTGGCCTATAACCTGCCGGGCAATCCCAAGGGCCTGAAGCTGCCACGCGACGTCTATTCCAACATTTTCCTGGGCAAGATCACGCGCTGGAACGATCCGCAGATCGTCGCAGCCAACCCGGACCTGAAACTCTCCGATACGCCGATCACCGTTGTCGTGCGTGCAGATTCCAGCGGTACGACCGCGGTATTCACCAAGCACCTGGCAACCGTCAACGCCGAGTTCAAGCAGGCGCTGGGTGAGGGCAACACCGTCAACTGGCCAGCCAGTGACAAGTTCATCAAATCGCCGAAAAACGATGGCGTAACCGCTACCGTACGCCAGACCCCTGGTGCGATTGGTTACATCGAATATGGCTTCGCCAAACTGGCCAAGGTCGACTTTGCCCAGTTGCAGAACAAGGCTGGCAATTACGTCGTGCCCAACGCCGAAAGCGGTGCCGAGGCCCTGGCGGCGGTGAAGATGCCGGAAAACCTGGTGGCCTGGCTGCCTGATCCGGACGGTGCCAAGTCCTATCCGATCACCTCTTATACCTGGATGATTTTCCGCAAGGACAATGGCAACCCGGCCAAGGCCAAGGCCATGCGTGAAATGGTCGAATACAGCCTGACCGAGGGGCAGAAGATTGCCGATTCGATGGGTTACATCCCGTTGCCACAATCGGTCGTCGAACAGGTTCGCAAAGCGTCCGCCAACATTCAGTAACGCCGTGAGGTCTCTCTCGGCGTGTGCGTCTGCGCCACGCCGGGAGAGTTTTCCCCCTGTTCCGGACTTAGCCCATGAACAAACCTTTTGTCGTACCGGTTAATCCCGACTCTGCCTGCCAGCCGCCTTCGACGAAGGATTTCCTGGTTGATCGCACCTTCCGCGCGCTCGCACGCATCGGTGTGGTACTGATTCTGGCGCTGGTATTTGCACTGGTGTTCGAAGTCGGACGCAAGGCACTACCCGGTATGGAGAAGCACGGCTTCGATGTGCTTCTGGGCAGCGTGTGGGACGTCAACCAAGGCAAATACGGCATCCTGCCGGCCATCTGGGGCACGCTTTACAGCGCCTTCATCGCGTTGCTGATCGCCGGTGTCTTTGGCGTGAGCATGGCGATTTTCCTGACCCAGGATTTCCTGCCAACCAAGCTCGCTGCGCTGTTTCGCACCATCGTCGAACTGCTCGCGGCCATTCCCAGCGTGGTCTATGGCCTGTGGGGGATCTATGTGGTGATCCCGGCGATTCGGCCGCTGACGACCTGGTTGAACAGCGAACTGGGCTGGATACCTTTTTTCGGCACGTCCCTGAGCGGTCCGGGCCTGCTGCCCGCAGCGCTGGTGCTCGCGATCATGATTCTGCCGACCATTGCCGCCGTGTCGCAGGACGCGCTGACGGCTGTGCCGATGAAAACCAAACAGGCCGCGTACGGCATGGGCACTACCCATTGGGAAGCGATTCTCAAAGTGATGGTGCCTTCGGCCGCCACCGGCATTTTCGGCTCGCTGGTGCTGGGCCTGGGGCGCGCGCTGGGTGAAACGATGGCACTGGCCATGCTGGTCGGCAATGCCAACAACATTTCCCTCTCGCTGTTTGCACCGGCCAACACGCTTGCCGCTCTGCTGGCGCTGAACTTCCCCGAAGCCGGGCCGAACGAGATCGAGGTTTTGATGTATGCCGCCCTCGTGCTGATGTTGATTACGCTGATCGTGAACATTTTCGGCTCGATGATCATGATGTACGCCCAACGGGGTAACAAGTGATGACTGATCTGACCGCAGCAACAGACCTGACGGCGCCAACCGGTGCGATGCCCAGCTTGCAACGCAGGTTCGAAGGCCGCGCGCTGCGCAGCCTGATCCTGACCACCCTGGTCTGGGCAGGTGCTTTGCTGGCCAGCGTGCCGCTGATTTCCGTGCTCTACATGCTGATCACTCGTGGTGGCGCGCGGCTGAACCTGGAAGTCTTTACCGAACTGCCGCCGACCGGCTTCGAGATGGGCGGCGGTTTCGGCAATGCGATGGCAGGTACTTTCGTAATGGTCGGTATCGCGGCAGCGATCGCGGTGCCGGTCGGGATCATGGCGGCCATCTTCCTGGCAGAGCTTGGGCCGGACAGCAAGCTGGGCAACGCCGCACGTTTTGCCGCCAAGATGCTCACGGGCCTGCCGTCGATCCTGGCGGGGGTGTTTGCCTACGCTTTGGTAGTAATGACCACCGGCACGTATTCGGCACCGGCAGGTGGCGTGGCGCTCGCCGTCCTGATGCTGCCTATCGTGGTGCTGACCGCCGAAGAATCGATGCGGATGGTGCCCAAGATCATGAAAGATGCTGCTTATGGCATGGGCTGCACTCGCTCGCAGGTCATCTGGAAAATCATCTTGCCGACCGGCATGCCGGCGATCCTGACTGGCGTGATGCTCGCCGTGGCGCGTGCCGCAGGCGAGACGGCACCGTTGTTGTTTACCGCGCTGTTCAGCAACTACTGGATCTACCACCAGGGCAATCTCGATGTCATGAATCCGACTGCCTCATTGGCGGTGCTGATCTACAACTTCTCCGGCATGCCTTTCGATAACCAGCTCGAGCTCGCATGGGCGGCCTCGTTGGTGCTGGTGATGATCGTGCTGTTCGTGAACATCATCAGCCGGATTTTCGGCAAGCCCAAGTATTAAGAACGGGAGCATCTGATTTTGAACGTATCCACTGCGCAAATTGCCGCTCCGTTTGTCACCCAGGCGCCTGTAGTCATGGACTGCAAACTGGACAAGATTTTCTACGGCAACTTCATGGCAGTACGTGACAGCCACGTGCCCATCGAGAAAAACAAGATCACCGGATTCATCGGTCCCTCAGGCTGCGGCAAAAGTACCGTGCTGCGCAGCCTCAACCGGATGAACGATCTGGTGAAGGGCTTTCGTTTCGAGGGCCATGTGCATTTCCTCGGGCAGGATGTCTATGGCAAGGGCGTCGACCCGGTGGTCGTACGTCGCTACATCGGCATGGTGTTTCAACAGCCTAACCCGTTCTCGATGAGCATCTTCGACAACGTCGCGTTTGGTCTTCGCCTCAATCGCTACAAGGGCGATATCGGTGACCGCGTCAAGCATGCGCTGCAAGGCGCCGCGCTGTGGGACGAAGTCAAGGACAAGCTCAAGGTCAGCGGCCTGTCGCTTTCCGGCGGCCAGCAACAACGCCTGTGTATCGCCCGGGCAATCGCCACTGAGCCGGAAGTCCTGCTGCTGGATGAGCCTTGTTCGGCACTGGACCCGATCGCCACCCGACGCGTCGAAGAATTGATGGTCGAGTTGAAGAAGGACTACACCATCGCACTGGTGACCCACAACATGCAGCAAGCCATCCGTGTTGCTGACACCACGGCGTTTTTCTCGGTGGATATTTCCCAGGGCACGCGCACCGGTTATCTGGTCGAAATGGGGCCGACCGCGCAGATCTTCGACAACCCGCGTGAACAGATGACCGGCGATTACATCAGCGGCAAGTTCAGCTGAGCCTTGCCACCGGTCACGGCCGCCTACCTGCACAAGCCAAATGGATTTGGCGGGCATCGGTGGACATTTACCAAGCGTTTCCAAGGAGCTCCAATGCCTGCCACGCATCGCCTTGATTTGCCTGCGATTGAACGCGCACTGCGGAAAGTGCAGAGCCGTTTCGCCGAACTCAGCCGGCACTTCACCGAGCCTCGGGACCCGTTCACTGACGAAGTTCTGCACAATGTGCTTGAAGGCTATGCGTTGGTTGACGAATATGTTGCCTGCGGCGTCGACCTCTTCGATCTGCAGCAACTGAACCTGATGCTGGAGATCAATGCCACGGTGCTGTGTGGCCGGGATCCGGCGCGCCGGCTGGAGTACGCCCAGCATCTGGCCGCCACCGAGGCGCATTTCTTCAACAATGTTGAGGGCGGCATCAAGGACTTGTACAACTGGTATTGCGCTTATCGCAGTGAGTCAGTCTGGAAGCGTGCAGCGGGTGTCTATGTGCGCATTCTGAGCAAGCCGCAGCTGTTTATCGAAGGCAACAACCGCAGTGGCTCGCTGATTGTCAGCTACTTGCTCATGCGGGCAGGGCTGCCTCCATTCGTGTTGACCCTGGAAAACGCCGAGGGCTATTTCAACCCGTCCTCGGTCATCCGCAACTCCGCCAAGCATGGCGTCAAGGCGTTGTACGAATTGCCCAAGATCAAGAAAAAATATGCAGCATTCCTGGAAGAACAGGCGCCCGATCCAATGAAGTTCTTTCTCAAAGGCAAGCCTTTGCCTCTCTCTCAAGGTGGCCATTGATGAACTGGGCACCAGCATTTGCCAGATTGAAAACCTTCGGCAGCCGGGCAGGGCAGGCTATCCGCTGCGCTTTGCCGCAGTTGTTCGAACGTCAGCGCATACGGATTTCGTTCGATATCGATGACACGCTCGCCTGCCAGCTTCATCACTGCGCAGTCGAGAACAGTCGACTACCGGCCTGTATTCATCGTTGGCTGGGTGAACCGTTGCGAATGGGCACACGATCGCTGATCCGAGAGCTGCGTCGCCAGGATTGCAGTGTCTGGGTCTACACCTCATCCGGGCGCACGCCGTCCTATATCAGGCGCTGGTTGGCGCTGTACGGTATCCGCATCGACGGCGTGGTCAACAGCGTGCTGCACAACCGTGCGCTGACGGCGCACGGGATGTCGAATGCGCCTTCGAAGTATCCGCCAGCGTTCGATATCGACTTGCATGTCGATGATTCGGAGGGCGTGCAGATTGAAGGCAAGGATCATGGCTTCCGGGTGGTCGTGGTGCATCCCGAGGATGATCGCTGGGCGCAGAAAGTGCTCGATTCGGTGGCCAAGGTCCAGGCGCAGCTCGCCTGGCAGCAAATGCTCAGACCTCAGGCGCCGGTGCAACAGCGTGCGGAGGCTGTCTTTGAGTCGCTTGGCTGAGGGAGTACGCACTGGCTATCTGGACAGCAGCGCCTCAGGTATACGAGGCACTGCTTTGAAATGACTCAATAGATGCGCAAAACATGTCTCGCAGAAACGACAAAGCCCTGAATAATCAGGGCTTTGTCGTACTTAAGATGGCGGAGGCGATGGGATTCGAACTCATGGACCTGTTACAGTCGACGGTTTTCAAGACCGTTGCCTTAAACCACTCGGCCACACCTCCGTTTGCGTTGCGGGCGCCATAATACCTGAATGAAACACACTGTCAAACTCTCTGCATGGCTTGTTACAGAGCGTCTGTTATGATCTTTGCGACTGAACGTTTCAAACCAACAGGAGTGTCGCCATGCGCGAACAGGATTACGCAGTTAATAACAGCGTGCAGGCTGAGCAGCTAGAGGTTAGCCGCGTCCTGCGCAACACTTATGGTCTCTTGGCTCTGACCCTCGCATTCAGCGGCGTGATGGCCTTCGTAGCCCAGCAGATGCGTGTCGGCTACCCGAACATTTTCGTGGTGCTGATCGGCTTCTACGGGCTGTTCTTCCTCACCAACAAACTCCGTGATTCCGCGTGGGGCCTGGTGTCCGCCTTCGCGTTGACCGGTTTCATGGGTTTCCTGCTCGGCCCGATCCTCAACCGTTACCTGGGCATGCAGGGCGGCGCTGAAGTGGTCAGCTCGGCTTTCGCCATGACCGCGCTGGTGTTCGGTGGTCTGTCGGCCTACGTGCTGATCTCGCGCAAGGACATGAGCTTCCTGAGCGGTTTCATCACCGCCGGTTTCTTCGTGTTGCTGGGCGCGGTGGTCGCCAGCTTCTTCTTCCAGATCAGCGGCCTGCAACTGGCGATCAGCGCCGGCTTCGTGCTGTTCTCGTCGGTCTGCATTCTGTTCCAGACCAGCGCGATCATCCACGGCGGCGAGCGCAACTACATCATGGCGACCATCAGCCTGTATGTATCGATCTACAACCTGTTCGTCAGCCTGCTGCAACTGTTCGGCATCATGAGCCGCGACGACTGATCGTAATGGCTGCAATAAAAAACCCGCTTCGGCGGGTTTTTTATCGTCTGGAGAAAAGTGTCTGCTCAGTTGATGACGATGCTGCCGTCCACTTGCTGACGGTAGATCGTGTAGGGCAGCAGCAAAGTATCGAGCGCGCCGGAGACCACGGCGTCCACCAGCACCACCGGAATGGCCGCGTTGCGGTGATCATCGGGATCGATGCCTGAGGCCAGCGGAGCGTTCAGCGTGCAGAAGTCATAAGCGAGGCCGCTGTAGATTCTCGGCACCGCGCCGCAAAAACTTTTCTGCTGCTTGAGCCCGTCAACGGCAGCCTGGTCGTCGCGCGCCACCGTTTGAATCGTGCCACAACCGCCGAGCAGCAGGGCCGCGAGCAGTATTGCCTGAATTTTCATAGCGCCATTCCTTAGCCGCGAAAACCCCCAATCTACCCTGATCATTGGTAAAAGACACCTACGCCATCGGTGGCAGGCGTCGCTTGACCGGGGTCTTCTTGACGATCGCGGTGTTGGTTTCGGCCAACGTATTCAGTCGGTCTAGCAGGGTATCGAGCTGTTCCATCGAGCGCACGTGCAGGCGGGCGATGAAGCAGTCGTCACCGGTGACCTTGTCGCACTCGGTGAACTCCGGAATCGACATGATCTGCCGCTCAACCTCCTGCAATTGCCCTGGCAGCGGCCGCACACGGACGATCGCCTGCAACTGATAGCCGAAGCATTTCGGATCGATCTCCACCGTGTAGCCCTTGAGCACGCCGCGTTCTTCCAGCCGCCGCAACCGCTCGGCCACGCTGGGCGATGACAAGCCGCTGATCTGCGCCAGCGCTTTGAGCGAGCGACGCGAGTCTTCCATCAGCGCGCTGATGAGGATCTGATCGATATCGTCAGTCACATTCAAACTCCGGATTAGGCGAAGGGCGCAAATCACCCTCGATAAAAAAGGCGAAAACCAAGTTTAGCCTGCTTTATGCGCTGGAGCAGCCCGAGGTGCGCTTGGCATACTTTTGCCATGCTTCGCTCACAGCCTCAGGAGAAGATGATGGACAACGCAATCCGCCGCGGTTCGCTGGAAATGACCGCCGCCATGCTGATATCCGGGACGATCGGCTGGTTTGTGCTGGTGTCCGGGCAACCGGTGCTCGACGTGGTGTTCTGGCGCTGCGTGTTCGGCGCCGGTACGTTGCTGTTGGTCTGCGCCGCGTTCGGCTTCCTGCGCCCGGGGATTCTCACCCGCACAACGTTTCTGCTGGCGGTGCTCAGTGGAATGGCGATTGTCGGCAATTGGGTGCTGCTGTTCGCATCCTATTCCCGCGCCTCGATTGCCATTGGTACGGCGGTCTACAACGTACAGCCATTCATGCTGGTCGGTCTGGCGGCACTGTTTCTCGGCGAGAAAATTACCCTGCAGAAGCTGTTCTGGCTGGCGATTTCGTTCATGGGCATGCTGGCGATCGTCAGCGCCCATGGCACGCAAGGTGAGGAGGGTAACGATTACCTGATGGGAATTGCCCTGGCGTTGGGCGCGGCGTTTCTGTATGCGATCGCTGCACTGATCATCAAGCGCCTGACCGGTACGCCGCCACATCTGATCGCGCTGATTCAAGTCTGCACCGGGGTGTTGTTGCTCGCGCCTTTTGCGCATTTCGATGCGTTGCCGCAAGGCGTCGATGCCTGGGCGAGTCTGCTGACTCTCGGGATCGTGCACACCGGTCTGATGTACGTTTTGCTGTACGGCGCGATTCAAAAATTGCCGACGGCATTGACCGGCGCGCTGTCCTTTATCTATCCGATCGCGGCGATCTTCGTTGACTGGTTCGCCTTCGGCCATCGCCTCGAATTGCTGCAATGGATAGGCGTTGCAGCGATCCTGCTGGCCGCCGCCGGCATGCAACAAGGTTGGGGCTGGAAAGCCCGGCGGCTGGCGGCACAATAAGGATCAGATGTTCCAGCGCGGTGCGGTTGCTGCCAAGCGCTGGCGCATCTCGCTGATATTGGCCGCCAGTTGCCGGGTCAGCATCCGATAGCCGTCGAGCGTATTGGCGACTGGCGCATCAAGGTCCGCTGCTGGCAGCTCCATCGGTCGCTCCAGCCGTTGCGAGGCTCCGGTTTTCAACGCGCGAGCCATGCCGATCAGCTGCACACGAATCTGCCGGTGCTCAGCCTTCAGTGCCGCTTGCAAATGGGCTGTGGCCTGCGGGTCGCTGGCATTGGGACGGATATTGCCGAGGATCTCCAGCGTGCTGATGCACATGCGCAGGTTGCGCTGAATCGCGTCGAGCTCGGTCATGGAAATCTTCACTTCCTTGGACACTGATGGCATCAGCGAGCGCAGCTGCACCATCACCGCACCCACCTTGCTCATCAGCCGCACGTGCTCGTCGGCGCTGACCGCTTCACCGTTGATGATGCGCCCGTACACCGTGGCGCAATCGCGCAAGGCATCGGCGAGGTTGTAACGCCACGAGTAGACCGCGTAGAGCGGCAGGGCGAAGGAAAACGCCAGGGCGAGGGCGATGCCGATCAGGATGTCGACGCCGCGCCACAGTCCATCGGTGATCGGGTTGTCGCCATGCCCGGCGACGATGAACACCGTGATCGCCGAGAGCAGAGCGGTGTAGCCGCCCTTGCCAATCGCGTGATACGAGAAAAAACCGCACACCACAGCCATGGAAAAGTAGGTCAGCCACGGCATGCCCAGCCAGGCGTGCTGCGCCACCAAGGCCAATCCGACCCCTGCACCGATCAGGGTGCCGATGGCGCGCTCGGCGGCTTTTTTGCCAATGTTGCCGTGATGCTGCAAACCGCCGATCACCACCAGCATGGTCACCGATGCCCATTCGCCGTGGGGCAGATTGATGCCAGTGGTCAGCAGAATCGTCGCCAACAATCCCAAGGCCACCCGCACGGAATGGATCAGGCGGGCGTGACGGTAGCGCCGATACGGGTCCAGCAACGGACGCAGGATACGGCGCAACAGCGGTGGCAGGCGGTGGGTGCTGTAAGTAGTCAGTGCGAACCTCGTACGTCAATCAAATCAATGGAAGGGGAAAATGTAATTCATCCAGGCGGACATGCGCAGCAGGATTTTGCGCATCGCGCCGATGTGATGAAAGTGCTGACTGTAAAGCGCCGCTTGCCCGTAGGCGCCGCCCGGCATGAGCGCGCTGTATTCGGCGAACGCCGGGTCAGTGATTTCAATGATCACCGGCACCCGTCCCGCCGGTGGCGAGCCGGTGTAGCTGATCAGCGTGCCGGAAGGTTGCACCTGGCCCTCGGCGATCACCCCGATCACGCTTTTCACTCGCCCCGCGAAGACTTTGCCGGGTATGCCATCGAAGGCGACTTCGGCCTCGTCGCCCACGGTCAGACGCAGCAGGCTGTTCTGACGCATCCAAGCGGCGAAGTACTGACCTTCCTGCGGAATAAACACCATTGACGGGCGCAGCGGCAGCTTGCTCGCCATCATCCCCGGTCGCAGCGAAACGTGGGTGACGAAGCCTTTGCTCGGCGCTCGAACCACGGTGTTGTCCAGTTCAAATTGAGCGTTGTCCAGTTGCGCCTGCAGATCGTCGGTGCGGGCAATGGCCGCGTCCAGTTCACGCTGGGTGCCGAAGTTGCGGCGAATCAGTTCGGTGATGCGGTAGCGGTCGCCCTTGGCTGCAACCAGTTGCGCCTTGAGCGATTTCAGGCGGTTCTGGAAAGGCGTCGGATCGATGCGAAACAGCACGTCGCCTTTTTCCAGGGGTTCGTTGCCCTTTACCGGCACGTCGATAACCTGGCCGCTGACGATCGGAATGACCGGCACCGAGACAAAGTAGGAGCGCGCCACCTCGGAATAGGGATGGTTGTAGTTCATGGTGAAAATCAGCGCGCCGATGATCAGCACGCCACCCAGGACAGCGGTGGGCACCGTCCATTTGTTCAGCGGAATGCGGAAGATCTTGAAGATGGCGACGCAGAGTGCGGCGTACGTGAGGATGAGCAACAGATCCATGCTCAGATCCCCCGGCTGTCAGAGTGAGGCGCAACCGGCGACTGCGCTTCGAGCCGCTCGATCCGAGCTTGCAGCTCGACGACCTGCTGCTCCAGTTGATTGACGTGATTCTGAATGGGTTTGCCATCGCCGAAACCCCAACCGCGATCCTCGCGATAGGCCATCGCCCAGATCCACAGAAACGGCCAGAGTGCATGCAAGGTGAACAGGCTGACCCAGCCCGTGGCATGGATTGCGTCCTGGTGCGGGTGGTTGCGATGAACGGCGATTTCGTACGGAATGTCATGCAGCACGATGATCCCGTAAAACAGCACGAGACCGACAAAAACCAACAGACCCAATGCGAAGTAATCGAGCATGGTCAGCCTCCCGGGCATCCAGCAATGCTGGGCTGAGTGTAGTCACTGAATCGCCGGGGGGCTGACGGATCGGCAGGATCGTTCAATCCTGCCGATCATCCGTCAAAAGATGTAATCGGTGGTCAGGAAACTCGAATCACGCCCGCGAATGATCTCGCTGATCAGGTCCTTGTTGCTCTCTTGGAACTTGGTCGCCACCAGCGTCCGAATCGAAAACACTCGCAATGCATCGTGAACCGAGAGCGTGCCTTCGGCGGAGTTTTTGCGACCGTTGAACGGGTAAGTGTCCGGGCCGCGCTGGCACTGGGCGTTGAGGTTGATCCGCCCGACCTGGTTGGCGAAAGTGTCGACCAGCCGGCCGACCGCCACCGGGTTGGTGCCGAAGATGCTCAACTGCTGGCCGAAGTCGGATTCCAGTACGTAGTCGATCACGGTATCGAGGTGGCGGTACGGCACGATGGGCACGACCGGGCCGAACTGTTCTTCCTGATACACGCGCATTTGCGGATTCACCGGATAGAGCACTGCCGGGTAGAAGAACGAGGCATGGGACTCGCCACCATTCGGGTTGACCACCTGGGCGCCTTTGCTTTGCGCATCCGCGACCAGACCATGCAGATAATCGACCTTGCCCGACTCCGGCAACGGCGTCAGCGCCACGCCGCTGTCCCACGGCATGCCCGGTTTGAGCGTGGCCAGTCTGGCGTTGAATTTCTCGATGAAGCTGTCGACCACGTCTTCATGCACGAAGAGGATTTTCAGTGCGGTGCAGCGCTGACCGTTGAACGACAGCGAACCGGTGACCGCTTCGCTGACGGCGTTGTCGAGATCGACTTCGGGCAAAACGATGCCCGGGTTCTTGGCGTCCAGACCCAGAGCCGCGCGCAAGCGGTGTGGTTTCGGGTGCAGCTTTTTCAGGTCACTGGCAGCCTTGTTGGTGCCGATGAAGGCAAAGATGTCGATCTTGCCGCTGGCCATCAAAGCGCTGACGGTCTCGCGGCCGCTGCCGTAGATGACGTTGATCACGCCGCTCGGGAAGCTGTCGCGGAAGGCTTCGAGCAACGGGCGAATCAGCAGCACGCCGAGCTTGGCCGGTTTGAACACCACAGTGTTGCCCATGATAAGCGCCGGAATCAGCGTGGTGAAGGTTTCGTTCAGCGGGTAGTTGTAAGGCCCCATGCACAAGGCGACGCCGAGCGGCACGCGGCGGATCTGGCCGAGGGTGTCCTGCTCCAGCTCAAAGCGGCTGGAACGGCGGTCGAGTTCTTTCAATGCATTGATGGTGTCGACGATGTAATCGCAGGTGCGATCGAACTCTTTTTCCGAGTCCTTGAGATTCTTGCCGATCTCCCACATCAGCAGCTTGACCACGGCCTCGCGCTGCTCGCGCATGCGGCCGAGGAATGCTTCGACGTGCTGGATGCGCTCGGCCACGCGCATGGTCGGCCACAGGCCCTGACCTCGGTCGTAAGCGCGAACGGCAGCGTCGAGGGCGGTGAGGGCGGTGTCGGCATCCAGCAGCGGCGTGCTGCCGAGGATCACCTGTTCTTCGCCGTTTTCGCTTTTCAGATAAACCGGGCTGCGCACCTGCGCGAGCGGGCCGTCCCAGCGGCGCAATTGACCATCGACCAGGTATTCACGCTGCTCGACCTGAGCGTCGAGGCGATATTTTTCCGGGATGTCGCTGACCGAAGGGAACAGGTTGCCAAGGATGTTTGCTGTGGTCATGTCACTACCCTGTGTTGAAGTCGGCGTGCCGATTGAAAGTCTTGTGAAGGTTATACGCCTGAATGGGCCGGGATTTAACCCTGTGAATGTCATGCGAATGTCACGCACCCGTGCAACCACAGTCCACCCTGTGGGAGCGAGCTTGCTCGCGAAGGCGGCGGCACATCCAACATCCTCATGTCCTGACACAGCGCTTTCGCGAGCAGGCTCGCTCCCACGGTCGATCTTTTAAATCAGTCAGTCTGTCTTCGGTAATGAAGCTTTTATGACAAAAGTTCGGTAGCCCTTTGCCAGTCCGGTCATGCCTGTGTAACGCGCTTGAGGGGCCTTTCGGGGCGCACTTTGCGAGTCGGGGCGGGACGCCGGGAGTGAGGCAATGGGGACTATGGAACGCTATTCGAAAGTGGGCATGCAGGAGCTCGATCAACGCCTGTCGAAGATCGTCGAAGCGGCGCGCAAGAAGCCGGTTTCGGTGTATCGCTACGGCGCGCCGTGGGTCTGGATCGTCTCGCAGGAGGACTGGCAGGGCGCTCTGAAAGAAGTGTCCAGCTACATTCCGCCGGGCCATTCGCTGGTATTGCTGCGCCCGCAGATCGACGATCTGCTCGACGCCCACCAGGACCTGCTGCGCGACCTCAATGCCGCACCCGGCATGCTCATTCCCGCGCAGACGGTGATGCACATCCTGCTCCTGCAATTGCTGTATTCGGTGCCCAGCGAACAGCAGCTCTATGAACAACTGAACTACAACCTGCTGTTCCGCTGGTTCGTCGGCCTTGGCCTGAACCAGAAGGTCTGGAGTTTCACCGCCCTCAGCCGTGACATCGCCACGCTGCTCAACGAGCCGCGTGCGGTGCTGCTGATTCAGAAAATCATCGGCGAAGTGTTCTGCGGTGCCTTGCTGCAAATGCCCGAGTTCTCGCTGAACTTTGCGCTGTTGCACACCTGGCTGGGCAAGCACGCCTGCGCCACAACGATCAGCAATTGACGCAGCACACCGGGCGCTAACGCCCACAGGTCATCGCGAATTTCAGGGGGTAATGTGGAACGGATTTTCACGTCACGGCTGGCGCTGTGGGGCTGGCTGCTGGTGACGGCGGGCGCGCAGCCGGCGCTGGCCGAGGAGGGCACAGAAGCGCCCGCCGCGCAGCGACTGGTCGACGTCAACGAATACTTCGTGCGCGGCAATACCGTGCTCGATGCCCGGGCGATCGAAGAAGCGGTGTACCCGTTTCTCGGCCCGCAGAAAGCCTTGAGCGACATCGAAGGCGCCCGCGATGCGCTGCAGAAGGCCTATCAGGAACGCGGCTATCAATCGGTGTTTGTCGAGCTGCCCGAGCAGGCGGTGGCCGATGGCATCGTCTATCTGCAAGTCAGCGAAACCAAGGTCGGCCGGGTGCGCGTGGTCGGCGCCAAACACTATTCGCCGCTGGACATTCGCGACAACGTACCGGCGCTGAAAGAAGGCGAGGTGCCGGACTTCGCCAAGGTCCAGGGCGAACTCGCGCAACTCAACAAGACCCCCGGTCGCCAGGTCATGCCGCTGGTGCGCGAAGGGCAGCGCCCCGGCACCATGGATGTCGATTTGCAGGTCGAAGACCAGAACCCGTGGACGGCCAGCGTCGGCCTCAATAACGACTACAGCGCCGACACCGAAAAGCTGCGCAGCGTCACCAGCCTCGGTTACAACAACCTCTGGCAGCTCGGCCACAGCGTCAACCTGACGTTCTTCACCGCGCCGCAGGAAACCGACAACGCCAAGGTCTGGTCCGGGTCCTACACCGCGCCGCTGAGCGAGCGCTGGAGCGTGCAGTTCTCCGGTTACCAGTCCGACAGCAACGTCGCCACCATCGGCGGCAGCAACGTGCTCGGCAAGGGTCACAGCTACGGCGTCGCGGCGATTTACACATTGCCCTCGAGCGGCAATTGGTCGAACTCGCTGTCGGCCGGCATCGACTTCAAGGACTTCGACGAGCGCCTGAGCCTGTCCGGCGAAAGCGACAAGGTGCCGCTCAAATACGCGCCGTTCACCTTCGCCTACAACGGCTATCGCTACAGCGAAAAGAGCCAGCTCGGCCTCGGCCTGAGTCTGGTTGCCGCCACGCGCAGCGTGTTCGGCTACGGCAGCGACGACGAAGATTTCGACTACAAACGCTATCGCGCCAAACCGAGTTTCGCCGTGCTCAAGGGCGACACCAACTACACCTGGACCTTCGACAGCGACTGGCAGAGCGCAAGCAAAGCCGCGTTCCAACTCGCCTCGGGGCCGCTGGTTTCCAACGAACAATTCTCTGCCGGTGGCGCCACCTCCGTGCGCGGCTATCTCGCGGCTGAACGTACCGCCGACGACGGCTATTTGCTCAGCCAGGAATTGCGCACACCGTCGCTCGCGAAATTTGCCGGCACGTGGATGCAGGACTGGCGCTTCTACGCCTTCGCCGAGGGCGCGCAGTTGTACCTGCGCGATGAGCTGCCGGATCAGGACGCCAATTACGCCTTGGCCAGTGTCGGCCTCGGCACCCGCGCCAGCCTGAGTAAATGGCTATCCGGCAGCCTCGACTGGGGCTACCCGCTACTCGAGGGGCCGAACACCTCAAAGCAGGAATCGCGCCTGCACTTCAACCTTCAAGCCACTTTCTAACGGAGCACGTCCATGCAACGCCTCTTCCTTTCGTTGTTGATCTGCCTGGGCTTCGTGCTCCCGGCCACGGCTCAGGCCTGGTGGCAGGACGACTGGCATTACCGCAAACAGATCGCCGTCGACACCACGCCACAAGGCGCGGCGATCAATCAGGCCCTCGGCCGCACCGCGCTACTGGTGCGCTTGCACACCGGCAACTTCACCTTCGACGGCGTGAAAGAGGACGGCTCCGATCTGCGCTTTGTCGCGGCGGATGACAAAACCGTGCTCAACCACCAGATCGAAAGTTTCGACGCGCTGATGGGCATGGCGCTGATCTGGGTCGATGTGCCGAATGTCGAGGGCGGTCAGCGTCAGGACATCTGGATGTATTACGGCAACCAGAAAGCCCCGGCCACTGGCAACGGCCAACTCACTTTCGATCCGAATTACACCGCGCTGTATCACTTCGACGGCGCCACCGGCACCCCGGCGAAAGACACCACGGCGTACGGCAACACCGCGCAAAGCGCGACCGGCACAGCGATCGATGGCGTCGTCGGGCGCGCCTTGCAGTTCAGCGGCCAGCCGTTGTTGCTGCCAGCCAGTCCGTCGCTGCAACACAACGCGGGCAGTGCGTTCACTTTCAGTGCCTGGCTGCGTCTGGATCAGGCGAGTGGCGAGCAACTGATTCTCGCTCGACGCGAAGGCAAGCAAAGTCTGCTGATCGGCGTCAGCCAAGGCCTGCCGTTCGTAGAGATCGACGGCCAGCGCGCCGCTGCCACCCAAGCGCTGGCGCCGGGGCAATGGCAACACCTCGCACTGACCGCCGAGGGTTCGAAAGTCACCCTGTACATCAACGGTCGCGAAAGCGCTGCGTTGGCTCAGGCGATGCCGGCGTTCAACTCGGTCATGGCCATCGGCGCCGATCTGCAGGAAGGCGCGTTCCAGCCATTCGCTGGTGCCATCGACGAACTGCGCCTGTCGAAAGTCGCCCGACCTGCTGCGCTGTTGCTGGCCGATGCCACCTCGCAAGGCGCCGAGTCGAAACTGGTCGCTTACGGCGTCGATGAAGAGCAGTCCGGCTTCGGTTTCGGCAGCCTTGGCTTCTTGCTCAACGCGGTGCCGATCGACGCCTGGGTGATTATCGCCGTGCTGGTGCTGATGATGTTCCAGTCGTGGATCATCATGCTGCGCAAGAACCGCAGCCTCAGCCGCGTCACCGCTGCCAACGAAGACTTCCGCGTGCAATTCGCCAAGGTCGGCACGCGTCTGGAGATGTTCGCCGACGACGCGCAACTGGCTCAGCGTCTGCAGCATTCGTCGCTGTGGCGCCTGTACCTGGTGGCGGTCAAAGAGATTCGCACGCGCCGTGAGCAGGGCGCCGATACCTCCTCGGTTTCGGCGGCGACCATCGAAGCCATCCGCTGCTCGATGGACGGCGTGCGCACCCGCGAAAACCAGCAGCTCAGCTCAAAACTCTCGACCCTGTCCAACGCCATCGCCGGCGGTCCGTATATCGGCCTGCTCGGCACGGTGCTGGGGATCATGGTGGTTTTCCTCGGCACGGCGATGGCCGGCGACGTCAACATCAACGCCATCGCTCCCGGTATGGCCGCCGCGCTGTTGGCCACGGCGATGGGCCTGTTCGTCGCGATCCCCGCGCTGTTTGGCTACAACCGCCTGATCACCCGCAACAAGGAAGTCAGCGCCGACATGCGCGTGTTCGTCGACGAGTTCATCACTCGTCTGGCGGAGATGCATGGCGAGAGCCAGTTCAGTGAGGCGTCGCACCAGCGCGGCCATCACGCCAACCACTCCGTACCGGCCTGAGGAGCATTGACATGGCGTCCGTAAATGCCTCCCACGACGATGATGACGATGCCGCCGTCGACAGCATCAACATCACTCCGCTGGTCGATGTGCTGATGGTGGTGCTGGTGATGTTCATCCTCACCGCCACCGCGCAGGTCTCCGGGATCCAGATCAACTTGCCCAAGGCCAGCGCGTCGGTGTCGCTGTCGGAAGCCAAGACCAAGGCGATCTCGGTCAACGACGGCGGCCAGGTGTTCCTCGATGCCTATCCGGTGACCCTGGCCGAGCTGGAAGAACGCCTGCGCATCGAGAAAGCGCAGAGCCCGGATTTCCCGGTGATCGTGCGTGGCGATGCGACGGTGCAGTACCAGAAAGTCATCGAAGTACTGGACCTGCTGCGTCGGCTCGAACTGTCCCAGGTCGGTCTTGTTACCGGCAAACCGAGTCAGGGCTGAGTCATGACCGCACAACTCCCGATCGAACCGCCGCCCGTGAAAAAGTCGCCGTTGCGCTATGTGAAGTGGGGCGCCGGACTGCTGGTCGCCGCGCTCGCCGCGTGGTTCCTCTGGCAGTGGGCCAACGACATGGCTGGCGTGCGCCGCGAAGCGCCGAAAGTGCCGACGATCATTCCGTTGCCGCCACCGCCACCACCGCCGCCGGAGAAACCGCCAGAGCCGGAAACGCCGGTGGAAGAAAAAGTCGTCGAGCCCGAGCCAACGCCGGAGCCGGAAGAGGTCAAGCCTGAAGAAGAGGCGCCGCCATCGCCGGCGGACGATCTGGCCAATCCGATGCAAATGGACGGCGACGCGCAGGCCGGCAGCGACGCTTTCAACATCGGCGCGGGCAAGGGCGGCGGCATGGCCGGTGCTGGCGGCGGGCGTTTGGGCACGGGCACGTACAGCCAGTTTCTCGCGTTCACCTTCCAGCGTTTGCTGCGCGAGAACCCCGACCTGCGCAACCTCGCGTTCTCGCTACAGGCCGATGTCTGGCTGAGCAGCGTCGGCGAGATCACCCGTGTCGAGCTGATCAAGTCCAGCGGCAACCCGCAAATCGATACCCAGGTGCTGGCCGCTTTACGCGGTGCGCCAGCCCTCAGCGAACGGCCTCCGGCCTCCATCACTTTGCCCGTGCGCCTGTCCCTGCAAGGGCGGCGTCCGGGTTAATTCACTTATTCAAGCTTCGGCAAAAGGAGTTGTGTGCAAATGATTTCCAACGTGAATCGATTGTCCCTGGCGGTCGGCATGGTCATTGCGACCCTGGTCGGTCAGGCCGTGGCAGCGCCTGCGCCGTCGGAAAACGCCACGATCAATCTGATCCGCTTGCTGGTCGAGCAGGGCATTCTGAAACAGGACAAGGCTGACGCGCTGATCGCCCAGGCGCAGAACGAAGCGGCGCAGGCGAAACAGGCTGCCGCGTCCACCGCAGTCGCGGCCGGGCCGGTCGCCGCGCCGGGCGATGTGCGCGTGCAGTACGTGCCGGCAGCGGTGCGTGACCAGATCCGCGATCAGGTCAAAGCCGAGGTCATGGCCACCGCCAAACAGGAAAACTGGGCAGCGCCGAATACCTTTCCGGATTGGGCCTCGCGCATCAGCTTCGACGGCGACATTCGCCTGCGAGACGAATCGCGGTACTACTCGGGCAACAACAGCAACGAAATCGTCGACTTCGCCAAGCTCAACAACAATGGCCCGTACGACGTAAATCCCAACAGCAGCACCAGCCTGCCGCCGTTGCTCAACACCCGCGAAGACCGCGAAAACCTTTTTCGCCTGCGCGCACGTCTGGGCATGAAAGCAGTGATTTCGGAGGAATGGACCGCCGGCATTCGCATCGGCACCGGTTCGGACAACAACCCGGTATCGACCACGCAGAACCTCGGCGGCGGCTTTGCCAAGAAGGACATCTGGCTCGATCAGGGCTACCTGACCTGGAAGCCAATAGACGAATTGACCCTGACCGGCGGGCGCTTCGCCAATCCGTTCATGTCCACCGACATGCTCTATTCCAACGACCTGAATTTCGATGGTGTGGCGGCGATTTTCGATCACAAGCTCAACCGCGATTGGGGCGTGTTCGGCACCGTCGGCGCGTTCCCGGTGGACTACACCAACGACACTTCCAGCAGCAACGGTTTCGACAAGGAAGAGAGCGACAACAAGTGGCTTTACGGCGCTCAGCTCGGCGCGAAATGGGCGATCAACAGCAACAACCGCCTCAAAGGTGCGCTGGCCTATTACCGCTTCGACGACATACAGGGCCAGCGCTCCAGCCCTTGCGAACCGTGGGCCGGCGCGCCGGGCTGCGACAGCGACGGCACTCGCGCGGCGTTCATGCAGAAGGGCAACAGCGTGTTCCTGCTGCGTGACATCACGCCGAACCCGCTCAACCCGAGCGCCACGCCGCAGCCGCAATTCGTCGGGCTTGCGTCCGAGTTCAACCTGCTCGATCTCAACGTCGTGTGGGACGCCGACCTGCCGCAGGACTTCAAACTGCGCAGCCAGGGCAATTACATCCACAACCTCAGCTACGACGAAGGCGACATGCGCAAGCGCTCCGCCGGGCAGATCGTCAACAACCTCGACAGCAACGGCGAGATCGAAAGCGGCGCCAATGCATGGATGGTGCAGTTCACCCTCGGCAACGCGCTGGACCTCAAGCGCAAGGGCGACTGGAACCTGTTCGCCGGCTACAAGTACATCCAGCCGGACGCCTTGCCGGACGGCTTCAACGACTCGTCGTTCCACCTCGGCGGCACCAACGCCAAGGGCTATTTCATGGGCGGCAATTACGGCCTGGCGAAGAACGTTTCCGCCACGGGTCGCTGGATGAGCACCGAAGCGGTGTACGGCGCGCCGTTCGACATCGACGTCTTGCAGCTTGAGATCAACACGCGCTTCTAAGGCGCCGGGAGAGCTTTATGAACACGCGTTTTCTCGCGCTGGGCCTGGGTTTGTTGATTGCCACCGGGGCGAACGGCGAAGGCATGGAAGAACGCTTGCGCACGCAACTGCGCAGCACCACCCAACAATTGCAGGCCCTGCAAAGCCAACAGGCCCAGGCCAGCGCCGCGCAACTGGCGGCGCAGAACGAAGCCATGGCAGCGCAAGCGCAGATCAAGCAGCTGACTGCCGAACTGGCCAAAGCCAAAGGCCTCGCCGAGCAACTGGCCGGGCAGCAACAGAGCCTGCACAGCCAGGCGCAGGCGCAAGTCGCAGCCAGTGCCGAGCAGACCGGCAAGTTCAAAAAAGCCTATGACGAATTGCTGGTCCTCGCTCGCGGCAAAGAAGCCGAACGCGCGAAGCTGCAAGCGCAGCTGGCGGAACGTGACACACAAGTGCAGCAATGTTCAGCCAAGAATCAGCAAATGTACGGCGTCGCCAAACAGATCCTCACAGCCTACGAAAACATCGATGTCGCCGAGGTGATGAAAATCCGCCAGCCCTTCGCCGGCAGCGCCCGGGTCAAGTTCGATGAGCTGGCGCAAGGCTTCGGCGACGAGCTGTACAAAACCCAATTCGACGCGCCGCAAGCCGCGATCGCTCACTGATAACAAGGAAGAAAGTCATGACTCAATTGCTCACCCACGTTTCCCCGCAATCGCTGACCGACGTCCTCCAGGCCGCTGGTTATCGCGTCAACCAGAGTGAACAGAACGGCATCGTCCAGTTGCTCAGCGCCAGTCAGGGCATCGGCTACGCCGTGCGTTTCGGCAACCCGGCGCTGGAGCAGGGCAACTTTGTTGATTTCACCTTCAGCTGTGCCCTGCGCGTGCAGGGTGAGTTGCCTGAGGGAGTCGCAGAGCAGTGGAATGCTACTCGACGTTTTGCACGGTTGTCGTTGCAGGGCGAGTTTCTGGTCATGGAGATGGACGTGGTCGTGGCTGCTGGCGTGAGCAACGAGCACCTGCGCGGCAATTTGGAATTGTGGGATCGCCTGTTGCAGGAATTCATCGTTTACCTGCGCGATTTCAGCCAGACCACTGCTGTGCAAACCGCCAAATCGGCTATCGCCGAACAAGAGGAAGTCGCACTGTGAAGAAGCCTGTCATGGTGATCGGCGCCGGAGCGGTGGCGCTGTTGGTGGTGGCCGTGGCACTGGTGCTGCGGCCGGGCAGTGATCCGGTCGCCGCCCAGCAGCCGTCGTCTGCGATGGCGGTTGCATCCGGGCCAGCGGTCGCGCGGTTGGGCAATCAGCAGGTTTCGCCAGAGGAATTGCAGGCGCTGCTGGCCACTGTCCCGGCGCAAACCAGCGAACAACTGCGCGGCAACCGTGAGGCGCTGGAACGCTGGATTCGTACGCGGCTGGCGGAAAAAGCCGTGCTGGAACAGGCCGATGCGCAGGGGTGGGCGCAGCGCCCCGACGTCGCCCGGCAGAACCGTGCTGCGACTGAGCAGATCGTGTTTCGTGATTATTTGCGCTCGGTGAGTCAGGTGCCGGCGGATTATCCGAGCGCGGCCGAGTTGCAGCAGGCGTACGACGCGGGGAAGGCCAATTGGCAGACGCCGGCGCTGTATCGGGTCAGTCAGATTTTTCTCTCTGTCAGTGATGCTTCTAATGCGGAAACAGTGCGCAAGCAAGCAGTTGAGTTGAGCAAGAAAGCCCAGTCAGCGCCGGGCGACTTTGCCGCGTTGGCTACGCAATATTCGCAGGATCGAGTGACGGCAGAGCGGGGCGGTGATACCGGCCTGCAACCGTTGCAACAACTGGTGCCGGAAGTACGGGGCGCCGTGGCGCGCCTCAAGGTGGGCGCCGTGTCTGATCCGGTGCAAAGCGCCGCCGGTTTCCACGTGATCAAACTCACCGAACAGCAACCGGCTCGCACCGCGACGCTGGAGGAACTGCGCGACCAACTGACCCAGGCCCTGCGCGCACAACGCCAGGAACAGATCGCCCAGGCTTATCTGGACGGCATGCTCAATACCGCCACCCTGAGCATCGACGGCGCCGAACTGAACAAAATCCTCGAGGAAAAACACTGATTTCACCTACACCACAACCCCTGTGGGAGCGAGCTTGCTCGCGAAAGCGGAGTATCAGTCAGCAAATATGTTGAATGTGCTGACGCTTTCGCGAGCAAGCTCGCTCCCACAGGGGTCTATGGCGCACTCAAGGCAACTACAAAGATCGACAGGGAGTCATCAATGTCATTCACCGAACCCGCAGGACGCCCGGGCCCCGCTGATTACCAAACGCCCCAAACCAGCCCCGAACCCTGGCTCCAGGCCGCGACCATCGACAGCGAGGTCGCCCAATATTTCCTCGTCAGCGCCCGCTGCGGCTGCTTCATGCAAGCCGCGCGCAGCCTCAATGTGCGCTCGACGCTGCTGCGCAAACAACTCGCGCAACTCGAACAACAACTGCAACACAGCCTGTTCAGCTTCCAGGGCAGCGCCCTAACGCTCACCCGCGAAGGCCAACTGTTGCAGGTCCGACTCAGCACCCTGGCCCACCAACGCAAACTCCCGGTTATCGAACAACCACTGATCCGCCTCGCCATCGCCGAATCCATCCTCCACGACATCCTCGGCCGCGACCTCATCGCACTGCTGCGGCGCAACGCCAGCCTGCGTCTGGAAATTATTGCTCTGGATAGCGAACTGGCCTTGCGTGCGGTCAGCGCCGACATTGTCCTCTGGCTGGCGCCCAGCGATGCTTCAAACCCTGGTCCCACCTTCGCCACAAGCGCACCGCAACAGCTAGCGCGGATCGAGTATCTGCCGCACATCGCCAAACGCTATTCGAGGGTGACAGCGCGACCGGAAACGCCAGATGATCTGGCGGACTTTATGCTGGTGCAGTGGCAGCATGATCGGCAGGTTGAGAGCTTTCGGCCTTGGAATGAATTGGTCGAACAACGGTTGGCCGGTGTGGTGCAGATGCAATCTTATGAATTGATGTTAGAGATGATCCGCTGTGGCGCCTGCATTGGGTTGCTGCCGACATACATGAGCCGCTTTGACCGTGGCCTCATCGCACTGCCCGGATTATTCGCCGAACCGATGCAGCTACACGCGTGGCTCGCCGTCAACACCGACTCGCAAGACTCCCCCGAAATCCAGGCCCTCACCGACCTCATCCAGCAAACCTTCAACGAACGCCACGAATGGTTCCAGCCTTGACGCGCCCCCGTGTAAGAGTGAGCCTGCTCGCGAAAGCAATCCGCCAGTCGAAGCCACAGTGACTGACAAACCGCTTTCGCGAGCAGGCTCGCTCCCACAGGAATCTTCATTGCTTACGCGTTGATCGTTCCCACGCTCCGCGTGGGAATGCAGCCCGGGACGCTCTGCGTCCCCCCAGAGCTGGAACGCGGAGCGTCCCTTGAGGCATTCCCACGCAGAGCGTGGGAACGATCATCAACTGCACCCGTACCGCATCAACAGTGGGAGTGAGCCTGCTCGCGAAAGCAATCCGCCAGTCGAAGCCACAGTGACTGACAAACCGCTTTCGCGAGCAGGCTCGCTCCCACAGGAATCTTCATTGCTTACGCGTTGATCGTTCCCACGCTCCGCGTGGGAATGCAGCCCGGGACGCTCTGCGTCCCCCCAGAGCTGGAACGCGGAGCGTCCCTTGGGGCATTCCCACGCAGAGCGTGGGAACGATCATCAAAGGCCCGCTACTGCGGCAACTCCAGATTATCCAGCACCCGATTCACCGCCAGTTCGCCGAGCATGATCAACTGCGCGATCCCCATCAGCGTCCGCCGCTGCGATGGCTTCACCAGCCCGGCGAATTCCTGGGCGATGGTTTTGGCCGACGCAAGCGTTTCGCAGGCGTTGGCCAGCAGGTCTTCGTTTTTGGTGTCGGCGGTGACGGCGT
>NZ_RCNX01000009.1:0-122815 GCF_004307595.1 Pseudomonas sp. Sample_23 | reverse complement strand
TGCCGGTAAGGATTCACATTGATGAGGTGCCGGCGGGGGTGTTGCTGGCGGCGGGAATTACTTGCACGGTAGTGGTGAAGCAGGACCTGGCAGATAATTGATCGACCGAGTCGCCCCTGAACCGGGCGACGCGGTGATGCTTCCAGCTACTGGGAAATGTTGTAGCGATACAGACAACCCAGAGGATTTTCTGGATTGATGTTGAGGGCAACAATCAATTTTCCAGGGTCCTGCTGATAATGAAGCCTGGAGAGAGAGTCGGTGGTCTCCTCGCGAGGGATGACGCCACCCGCGTCTGAAAAATCGGAGTTGTAGCCACCGCTGCGTGCTTTCACACAGGCAATATAATTGCCCTTCTCGTCTCCACCAGAAACTACGATGTTATCAGCGAAAGGAACATGGTCCGCCCAGTTGACTCGCCTGTCGCTGCCGAGATCTGCTGGAAGCGGCATGATATTCGGACTGCCGAAAACGTCGAAATCGGGCTTACCTTCTTCATCGAAGGCGATCAACATGCCGTATCGCTCACTCAAGGCGTTGCCCATGTTGGTGTAGCCGGATGCCGTGAACCTATTGGGGGCTCGCTGTCTCACAGTATTGAGTTCGGCACCCCTGGAGTTGTACCGGACTACCAGAATCCCGGGTCTTTCCGGGTGACCGAAATTCTCATGGGGCGCACCACTGTCTGAATTCAACATCACGACGAGACCGTCCGTGTTCACGTCGGGCTCGTATTTTTCGTAGCCTGCAAATAACAACAGCCCATTGTCGAGCACGCAACCGTCGCTGAGTGAGGTCGATGCATGCCGCAGCCTGTGCTTTATTTCAACTCGGCCATCTGTGCCGAATGCCTTTACGGGTGCTCCCTGCGCATCGAATTTGTACAGGTGCGCCCTGAGCACGTCAGGCGTGTGGTAATCAACGCCGACAATAATGCTGCCATCGGGTAACGCGAACACGAATGCCGGGCCTTTTTTCGTAAGCCGTTGTGTGTTTGGGGGATCGATGATGACTTGGCCATTGTCGCCAAAGCTGCTCACTCGATTGCCTTTGCTGTCGAGGCAGAGAATCGCGGGGCTAACCTCGCTCGACTTCCCATTGGTTGTGCTGCCCGCCATGAACAGCCGCCCATCGGCACCTTCTGCAATAGGCCCGCCAGAGGCCAGCTCATTGGCCAGGAACGAACCCATGACACGCCCTTCGACCCCAAACGCCAGGTCTACGGCACCCAAGTGGTTCAGCTTGGAGATGAAGAAGGAGCTATTGTCGAAGGTACTGGTAACCAGCAACGATTTATCGCGCAGCAGCGTCGATCCGGTGAGGGGCCGGGACTTCGCCGGGTCGTCCTGAAATATATCGTCAAGTTGAAGTTTGCCTTCACCGCTTCCCCATGTAGCGTCGATTGTTGCCCTGATGTTCGTGGCCTTCTTAGCGGTTGTCATATACGTCCCTGCGCGGTTGTCGTGAGGTCGGTTTACTCGCCGGGCTTTAACACAGCCTCAACACCGTTCACCTGGCTTGAACTCACGATAGGCCTTCCTTGAGAGGGCGCCTACTGTCAACTCTGACAGGTCGGGATACCGCTCGTCGCAACAACTGGGTATCAGAGCTTTGCGCGCAATCCGAAGCGCTTCATCAACGTCGATTCCAACAACCCTTTCGGCAACAACGCCGCCAGCAACGGCAACGCCCGGCTGCCGTTGCCGATGCGAACCAGCCGTGGCGGCTTGCTCTGCCGCACCGCTTTCAACAGCTCGGCAGCAAACTCACTGGCCGGGGTGGGTTTGTCCTGCGATGCCTTGGCGCGTGCCCGAATGCCTTCACGCAATGGAAACCACGGCGATTGCTCGTTGATCAATTGCTCGGCTTCATGTCCGGCATTCTTCGCAAAGCTCGATTCGATGGCGCCGGGCTGGACTTCCATCACACGAATGCCAAACGGTGCCAGTTCCATTCGCAAGGCATCGCTCAACGCGTGTACCGCCGCTTTCGAAGCGCAGTAGGCGCCGGCAAACGGCGTGACCAAAACACCTGACACGCTGCCGATATTCACCACCAGCCCCCTGGCCCGACGCAGCAGCGGAAACAACGCGCGGGTGACGCCGACAATCGAAAACACGTTGGTCTCGAACTGGCGCTGCATCGCCTGCACGCCGCCGTCGAGCAGCGGCCCCATCGCGCCGTAACCGGCGTTGTTGATCAACACATCGAGGCCGCCGTGTTGCTGGTTTAGACGCTCGGCGAGTTGCTCAAGCGCGGCCCCATCATTGACGTCCAGCTGAATCGCGGTAAAACCGGCGGCGTTGAGCGCAGCGACGTCTTCAGTCTTGCGCGCACTGGCCCAGACTTCGTAGCCGGCGGCTTTGAACGCGTCGGCCAAGGCGCGGCCGATGCCGCTGGAACAACCGGTAATCAACGCAACGGGCATGGCGCATTCCTTGTGCAAAAAAGTCGGGGGAGGGGATCAGTCGGCAAAACTACCCTGCAAATGCTCGGCGCGAAACTCCAGGGTTTGCGGGCGATAGCCGGGGCGCAGCGGCGGCAGTGGCAAGCAATCTTCCCAGGTCGCGCCGGCCTGCAGTTCGCCGGGGCCGCGATAGCGCGGGGCGGTGTATTGATTGTCGGCCAGATTGACCGTATCGCCCGGCGCGTACGCGGCGACGCGCCAACGCAGTTCGGTCAGCGGCACATCGTTACCGTTGTTCATTTTCAATTGCAGTGGACGGTCGGCCGGACATTGTTCGGGAGCATAGGCAATGCGCAGTTCCAGGCGCGCCAGTTGTTTGATCTCGCGGTTGTCCAGCCACACCACCCACATGGCTACGAAGCCCAGGCCGATGGCAGCGGCCACCGACACCGGCAAGGCCTTGGCCGGATAGCGCAGCAGCAGGATCAGCCAGGTGATGACCAGCAGGATGCCGATGAACATGCGGGAACGCTCCGTGAGTGAGTGAGCTTCATCCTACCGAAGGCGTCGCACAATGGATATTCGGAGCGGCAACAAGCCTGCCGTTGGTCGGGACTGTAATTTCTGACAGTAGGCATCCACGTCCGGGCTTGCTCTCATGCGCGAAGGGCACACTGGGACGTTGACGCACTATGGGCATCCACCGCAATACGCCAACGCTTGCCGTGAACGATCCGCGTGGTTTGGCGATCCTCAACGTCAACTACTGGCGCGCCGATGCGGCGCTGGCAAGTGAGCCCCGAATCGAGCGGACGTTGCGGGACGTCGCCGGGCGTGTAGTCAAACAATGGGATGCGCGATTGTGGGCGTTGCAGGTGATCGATCCGCAAGCGCCCGCCAGCCTCACCACCACCCATGCCTTGAACGATATCGCGCTGCGCTCGGACAGTAGCGATGCGGGAGTCCAAGTCCGGTTGCCGGGTTTGGCCGGCCAGACGCTGTTCAACTGGGACAGCCGTGGCACATGCTGCGAGATTGCATACGATGACTTGCTGCGCCCTGTCGCGGTGTTCGAAGAAGGCACAGGCGTACCTCGCCGCTGCGCCGAGCGTTTTGCCTATGGCCGGCCCGGCTTTGGCGAGGCGCTGCGCAATCAGCTCGGTCAGTTGATCCGGCATGACGATCCGGCCGGTAGTGTCCTGTTCGAGCAATTCGCAATCACCGGCCAGTGTTGTGAAAACACCCGACACTTCGTGCTCGAGTCGGTTGTGCCGGATTGGCCAGATGCTGACTTTGAGCGCAAGGTACCGCTGGAGTCCGAAGGGGCAACCACGCAATGGCGCTTTTCACCGCAGGGCTCCGTGCTGGAACAGGTGGATGCCGCTGGTCATCGGCAGGTATTCGCGCTGACTCACGACGGACGATTACGCGGGGTTGATCTACGGCTCAGGTATCAGACTTCAGACCATCCAGTGGTCAGTGATATTCGGTACAACGCCGAAGGTCAGGTGACCCAGGAGCTGGCAGGTAACGGCGTTCTGACCACGCTGAGCTACCGCCGTGAAGACGGCCGTCTGCTCATGCGTCATGCTCAGGATCAAGAGGGCAACGTTTGGCAGGACCTGTTGTATGCCTATGACCCGATGGGCAATGTGCTGAGCATCGAAGACCAGGCATTGCCGGTACGCTGGTTCGCCAACCAGCGCATCGAGCCGGTCAGTCGCTACCGCTATGACAGCCTTTGCCAGTTGACTCACGCCACTGGCTGGGAGGCCGGCGCTGCCGGTGGCGGGCCGACCGCTGTCGCCAACTACAGCCAGAGTTATCGTTATGACGCCGCCGGCAATTTGCTCGAGCTGACTCACGTTGGCCCACAGAGTCCAGGTCATCAATTGCAGGCCGCGCGCTACAGCAATCGTTGCTTGCCGTGGCATGACGGTAAGCCGCCATCTGAGTCCCAGATCGCTGAGGCGTTCGATGCGCGAGGCAATTTGCTGTTGCTGGATCAAGGACGCCGGTTGCAGTGGAATCTGCGGAACCAGCTGAACTCGGTGGTGCTCGTGCTGCGCGTATCAGGCGCCGATGATTGTGAAAACTATCTCTACGACGGCGCCGGTCAGCGGGTATTGAAAACGCGTTCGTCACGCACGGCTGCGCGCAGTCTTCTTGCACAGGTGCGGTATCTGCCAGCGCTGGAGTTACGCACCGACACTGGCACCGGAGAAAGCCTGCAAGTGCTCACCGTGCAGACCGGACTCAACACCGTACGCGTCCTGCATTGGCAAAGCCCACCGCCGACCGGCCTGAATAATCTCTACCGATACAATTTCAATGATCACCTGGGTTCGATCAGTGTTGAGCTGGACGCCGATGCGCGGCTGATCAGCCGCGAGCATTTTTATCCATTTGGAGCGACGGCGTGGGCCAAGGAGCCCGACGTCAGCTACAAGACCGCGCGCTATTCGGGAAAGGAACGTGATGCCACGGGGCTTTATTACTTTGGGTTTCGCTATTACGTGCCGTGGCTGCAACGCTGGTTGAATACCGATCCTGGCGGGGCGATCGACGGTCATAATCGCTATCGCGCGATGCGCAATAACCCAGTCACTTACAGAGACAGCGACGGGCGCAAGCCCGACAAGCATGCACCCGATCGGGTGTACCACGATCTTGCCGACCAGAAACTGGTCAATCCCGTGCAAGCCGCCGGCATGCAGCCAGTGCGCCGTTACTTCGAGAATGACCCCAATCCCGACGTCCAGGCCTATCGCCGCGAAATACCGGTAGCGCTGGCAGAGCTGGGAGCCCGGGACAACTCCGTGCTCAACACACATCAGGCACATGTCATTGCCGCCGCGCGGACGCACACCGCGCCACCTTCGGGGGCCGTGCTGTACCACTCCGGTGAATTCGTTTCTTCGACAATGAATCGGGTGTTGGGGGAGGAGACCACCAGCCGGATCATGGGACCCATGTCCGTTGCGTTCAACAGCCCTGTCGAAGAACCGCAAGTGCTTGCAGCCAGGCGCGGTGCCGTGGCCAAAGGCTTCCAGATCGGCGGAAATCTGCTGATGCACGCCGCTAACCCCGCAGTTCAGTTGGTGGGCTCACTGAGTGTGGCAATGGGCAATGCCATGCAGGTTTCCGAGGCTCAGACGCGGATCCAGTACAAACTGCTCAGCACACCCGTTGCCGTGCCTCTTGCCATCTCCTCGAACAGTCCGGCGGTCGACTTGCAGTCCTTCAATCGATCGACCCGGCGGCAGCCGTTGTTTGCAGAACCGGAATCAACACCGACACCGTTGGCCCAGCAACTGTTTGCAGCCGCGTTTACACAAGGTCCCGCGGGGCTGGCGCAGGCGACGGAAGGCGAGTCGGTCGATGAAGATTCACCGCTGGCGAGACGCCGCAATTCAGTCTTCGGCTAGACAAAAAAAGCCCCCGCCCAGCCCGCTGCGGATAGGGAACGCAACGGGCTGGACGAGGGCTTCTCGTTTTAGTGATCGATTACTGCGCGATGGTCTTCACCGACACGCCGCGTTCGATCGGGGTGGAGCGGCCGTAGATATCTTCGAAACGTTCGATATCGTCTTCACCCAAGTACGAACCCGACTGCACTTCGATGATTTCCAGCGGGATCTTGCCCGGGTTGCGCAGGCGATGCACCGAGGCGATCGGGATGTAGGTCGACTGGTTTTCGGTGAGCAGGAACACGTTCTCGTCGCAGGTTACTTCGGCGGTGCCGCTGACCACGATCCAGTGTTCGGCGCGGTGGTGGTGCATCTGCAGCGACAGGCACGCGCCCGGCTTGACCGAGATGTGCTTGACCTGGAAACGCCCGCCCATGTCCACCGAGTCGTACGAGCCCCATGGACGATAGACTTCGCAGTGGTTCTGGGTTTCGCTGCGGCCCTGGGCGTTGAGGGTGTTGACCATCTGCTTGACGCCCTGGACCTTGTCCTTGTGGGCAATCATCATCGCGTCCTTGGTTTCGACCACGACGATGTTCTCCAGACCGATCACCGAGACAAGTTTGCCGTTGCCGTGGATCATGCAGTTCTTGCTGTCCTGGATGACCACGTCGCCTTTGCTGACGTTGCCGTTGGCGTCTTTCTCGTTGACTTCCCACAGCGACGACCAGCAGCCGACATCGCTCCAGCCGGCGGTCAGCGGCACCACGCAGGCGCGCTGGGTTTTTTCCATCACCGAGTAGTCGATGGAGTTGTCCGGGCAGCAGGCGAAGGTGGCTTCGTCGAAGGTGATGGTGTCGGCGTCCTGCTGGCTGCGCTCAAGGGTCAGCAGGCAGGTGTCGTAGATGTCCGGATCGTGCTTTTTCAGTTCTTCGAGGAAGCGGCTGGCTCGGAACAGGAACATGCCGCTGTTCCAGTAGTAACCGCCGGATTCGACGTACTCGGTGGCGCGCTTGACGTCCGGTTTTTCGACGAAGTGCGAGACGCGGCTGACGCCTTCGGGCAGCAGCGAATCAGCGGTGGATTTGATGTAGCCGTAGCCGGTTTCCGGTTTGGTCGCCGGTACGCCGAACAGGACCATCTCGCCGTTCTCGGCTGCGACAGTCGCCAGGGCCAGCGCACGTTGCAGGGCTTTCTGGTCTTCCAGCACGTGGTCGGCCGGCAGCACCAGCATCAGTTCGTCGCGGCCTTCATTGACCAGCATCATCGCGGTCAATGCTACGGCCGGCGACGTGTTGCGGCCGAACGGTTCCATCAGGATGCGCTGGCATTCCAGATTGCGCGCGGCCAGTTGCTCGTTGACGATGAAACGGTGTTCCTTGTTGCAGACCACGATCGGCGTGTCCATGCCTTCGAACACCAGGCGCTCGAGGGTTTGCTGGAACAGTGTGTGTTCGCCGGTCAGGGCGAGGAATTGCTTGGGGAATTGCTTGCGCGAAAGAGGCCACAGACGCGAACCGCTACCACCTGACAAGATCACCGGAATCATAATGTTTACTCCATAAAATCAATTTGGTTAGAGCCCTGTGGGAGCGAGCCTGCTCGCGATGGCGATGGCTCAGTCGACATTGATGTTGCATGTCAGACCGTATTCGCGAGCAGGCTCGCTCCCACAAGGGGTACTGCGTCAGTTCACAAAAGGATTAGCGAGTCGACACCGGGCGTTTCACCCAGACTGGCGACAGGTTGCTGCCGTTGCCGGTGACGTACAGCACCGCTGCCTCACCGCGCTCCAGGGCGACTGGTTTCACGTCGCCGACTTTTTTGTCGCCTTCGTACAGCGCCAGGCTGACTTTCACTGGGTTGATTTCACGTTCGCCACGGCCCTTGGCTGCCACGTTCGGCACCACTTCGGTCTTGCCGTCGGCGGTTTTCAGGGTCAGCGGCTTGTCGCTGAGGTTCTGTACACGAACCAGGGATTTCTGCTTGTTCTTGAACGGCGGCTCTTCGATCAGTTGTGGCGCGCCGGAAGCGTTGTTGACCAGGGTGTAGTAGTGGTCACCGGCAAGCTTGACCGGCAGGGTCTGGCTGCCGACCTTGGCGCTGTAGTCGCCGCCCGGCATGAAGCTGAAATCGCTGCTGGCCAATGGCGCGATGTCGCTCAGGTTGGTGCTGCCGACAGTCGCGCTGACTTCAGCGTTGCTGGCGTTGTAGACACGCACGAAGGTCGAGCCTTTCGGAGCGGTCGGGCCGTACAGCGCGGCGTCGCCACCGGCGAAGGCTGGGACGGAAAGTACGCTGAGGCCAGCAACCAGTGCGAAGCTTTTAGCGAGACGACGAGGAGTAGTAGTGAAAGTCATGGTGTACCTCTCTTTCAGTTTTGCGCCCGATCGGGCGTCTCGGATTTAGTGTTGATGGCTACGTTTTGTTGGCGGGCGCCGGCTTGTTTGAGCTCTGCGACCCACTGCGGGTCGGCGTCGCCGATTTCGTTGTTCACAGGCAGATATCGTTCAGGAAACTCCCAGATCAGCACTTGTGGCGGGCTGTTCTTGAAGTCATCGCTTTTCAGGTAGCTGAGCATCGGCAGAATCGGGCCATGGCCGTCTTCGGCGTAGTTGACGACGTCGCTGTGCAGCGCTTGTTTGAGCGCACCCACGAAGTTCCAGTTGGGGTTGGCGCTGTAGCTGGTGCCGATCAGCGCGACCGGTACTTCGCTGTTGGCGAACAGGGCGTCGTCACCGGCAGGCTGCTCGGCGGCTACGGTGTTGCGTTTGAGCAGTGGCTCAGGCGCCGGCATCATGTTTTCGAACAGCGGATCGAGCGGCAGGAACAGACGCAGATCGCCCTTGTGCGTGACCTTCTCTGCTGGCGTGGTGACGAAGCGCTGTGGCTCGCCGCTCAGCGGGAATTTCTCGGCAATGGTTTTCGCCAACGTGTTGGCGGCGATCTCGGCGCCTTCCGGCGTCCAGTGGGTGTCGGTGCGCAGGAACACTTGCTGACCGTTCTGCTTGGCCTGTTGCAGCGGGCCGAGCAGGTCAGGGGCGAGGATCTTGTCGGCCGCGACACGGGCGTGGAAATCCTGATACAGGTTCTGGTGAATGCTCGAAGGCTTCACTTCATCCAGATGCTCCGGATACAGACGCACCTTGGCCGGGACGATCGCCATCACCAGTTTCACGCCTTTCTCTTTCAGGGTCTGGCGCACGCCTTCGACCAGCGCGTAGTTGCCTTGCAGGTTCTGCTGTTCGTTGACGATCGGGTTGAATTCCTCATCGCTGTACAACCACTGGTCGCGGCCGAGCACAACGCCCGGACGACCTTCGTTGAACAGTTTGAAATCCAGCGCGGCCCAGAGGTTGGTGCCCAGACGCTTGATCGGGAATTCATCGTCGTAGTGGGTTTCCACCGCCTTGGTCCAGCGGCCATTGAGCACCGTCGCGTCGGCGTTGGTGCTGAAGCCGAAGAAGCTGCGAATCGACCACAGACCGAGGACCAACAGCGTCACCAGGAACAGGGCGATGTAGAAGATGCGTAATGAGCGGGTCATGTCAGATCCCTCAGAACTGGAAGTAAAGGAACGGCGAGAAGCTTTGCGCCGAGAGTTTGAGAATCGAGGCGATGAACAGCAGCAGGATCAGCCCGCGCATCACGTAGCGCGACCAGTCAGCGGTCCAGTAGGCCGGTTGCACCTGGGCTTCGACGCCGACGGTGTAGCCAGGTTCGTGGATGCTCGCCGGATTTTCCCCAGGTGCTGCCTTGATCATTCCCGGCGTCGCCGTGGCAGGACCATCGGCCTCGACGTTGACTTCCGGTTTGGTCTTGGCTGGCGGCTGATTGGTGTACAGATCACGCAGGCCGAAGAACGCCAGGGTCACGTAAGCCACCACCAGAGTCGCCACTTGCAGACCGGTGAGGCTGGCTTGATTGAGTTCCGACAGCGACCAGTCGCCGAAGCTGAACATCGCGCCGTACATGCGCCCGGCAACGTGCAGGTTCTCGGCACGGAAGATCACCCAGCCCATCACTACCAGCAGGAAGGTCAGTGCCCAACGGATCGGGTTGAGGCTGCGCGGCGATGTGTTCAGGCCGAGCATTTTTTCGATCGCCAGCCACATGCCGTGCCAGGCGCCCCAGATGATGTAAGTGATGTTCGCGCCGTGCCACAGACCACCGAGCAGCATGGTCAGGAACAGGTTGCGATAGGTCATCAGCGTGCCTTTACGGTTACCGCCGAGGGTGATGTACAGGTAGTCACGCAGCCAGGTGGACAGGCTGATGTGCCAGCGGCGCCAGAACTCGGTGATCGACTGGCTGATGTACGGCTGCTTGAAGTTTTCCATGAAGCGGAAACCCATCATCAAGCCCAGACCGATGGCCATGTCGCTGTAACCGGAGAAGTCGAAATACAGCTGCGCGGTGTACGCCAGCGCACCGAGCCAGGCATCACCCGTGGTCGGGTTCTGCAGGGCGAAGCAATGGTCGGCGACCACGGCGAGGGTGTCGGCGATGAAGACCTTCTTGATGAAACCCTGCATGAACCGCGTGCAGCCCTCGGAGAATTTGTCGAGGGTGTGCGTGCGGTTGTTGAACTGATCGGCGAGGTCGCGAAAACGCAGGACCGGGCCGGCAATCAGGTGCGGGAAGATCGCCACGAATGCTGCGAAGTCGATCAGGTTGCGCGTGGCCGGAGTGTCGCCACGGTACACGTCGATGATGTAGCTGATCGATTCGAAGATGTAGAACGAAATACCGATCGGCAGCAGCACGTGGGTGAGGATGAACGGCTCGAGACCGAACGAAGTCATGATCTCGTTGATGCTGTCGACACCGAAGTTGGCGTACTTGAAGTAGCCCAGAATGCACAGGTCGACGGCCACGCCGAGCAGCAGCCAGCGCTGCGCCGGTTTGGTTCGCACGCCGGCAGCACCGACCTTGAGGCCGATCCAGTAGTTCCACAGCGTGACCGCTGCGAACAGCGCGAGGAAGTCCACTCGCCACCAGGCGTAGAACACGTAGCTGGCGATCAGCAGCAGCAGGTTGCGATAGCGTTGCCCGCTCAGGTAGTACAAGCCGAGAAAGATCGGCAAGAACAGAAACAGGAACACGTTGGATGAAAATACCATCCCGATCTCTCCATGTTTGAATCAACAGTCAAGGGCCGAAGCCCCCCCAAACCCCCCGTGATAGTGGAGGGGTGACACAGTGTTCGCTTGAGGTCGGAGCTGGCCGTCAGACCGCGCCCCTCACCCCCCGCCCTCTCCCGGAGGGAGAGGGAGCCTGATCTCCATCGGCTTGAAGACTAGAGATCGACTCGGTATTTCTTTTGCCGCAGTTCGCACAGCCACCTCAATCAGTTCCCTCTCCCCCTGGGAGAGGGCTAGGGTGAGGGGCTTTTGCTCTTCGCCTTTCAGGAACCCTTGTTGCCCTTTTCGTGGGACGGGTCGTAAATCTTGGTCAGGTCCCCGCCGAGGCGGAAGGTCTTGAACGGTTGCATGTCGCGTTTTTTCTCGATCACATCCGGCGCGCAGGTGTAGAGCGTGCAGAACGGTTCGAGCCAGGCGAATTTCATGTCCTCTTTCAGGTCGGTCATGTCCTGCTTTTTGCCGTTCTTTTCTTCGAACTCGTCAGGGTCCTTCACGCCGGCCAACACCCGATCACCGAGACGCTTGAGCGCGCCGTTGTTTTCCTGACGCAGATCGACACCGTTGACCTGGGCGAAACTGGCGATCATCGCCAGCGGCGGCAGGGCGTAGTTGTGATAGGCGAGGGCGCGTTGCTGGCGCTTGAGTTCGTTAGGCAGGAAGCCGTCGGCGTCGACCTGGTTGACGCCAACCTTGTATTCCTTCACCGCCCAATCAAACAGGTCGCGGCGGTTGGTGGCGACGGCGGTCGCCATCACCGACCAGGCGGCCCAGTACGAGTGGTTGTTGGTTTTTTCCAGCGGCAGGTTGTCCCAGTCGCTGACCACCTGATCAGCCATTTTGCTGAACCAGGCTTCGATCAACTGCGCTTCCTGCTGATGCTGGGCCAGCGGATGCGAGTCGGAAAACTTCAGGCGAATGTACGACGAGGCCATGCTGCCCAGCGCCCATTTGCGCATCGACTTGCCGGTGTGGTTGAAGTCTTTGGACATCAACGCGTCAGCCTTGGCCCACGCGGTCAGCCAGTCGAGCGTGCATTCGAGCTGTTCCGGGCGACCGTCGCGCATGAACTGCATGACGCGCTTGGCGGTGCCGCGTTCCAGCGTGGTGATGTCTTTGGTGGTGTCGCGAAAGGCTTTTTCCGACTGCACGTTCAGCGTCGCGCGGGCCTTGTCCGAACCTTCGTATTTGCTGCGAAATTGCAGCGGACCGGTGTACGGCGCCGGCATCGCGTCGCAGCCATCGCTGTTGTCGCCGGTCTTGAATTTATCCACCGGGGCGAAGTAGCCCTGCGGTGGACGCAATGGCGCGGCAGCCTGAGTTGCCCCGGCGAACATCGCCAGGCTCAGGAGTGTCGGTGCCAACAGGTTTTTCAGTTTCGGATTTCGCATAGCAGACCTCATTGCCCGAGCTGCGCGGTCTGTTGACCAGCGCCCGGGAATACGTTGCGTTTGCAGATTTTCGCTTCGACTTTTTGTGGCGCGGCGTCAGGTCCGGCTTCAGGACCCTGGACTTCGACCGCCAGCAGGTTTTGCGAGGCCCAGTCTTCGTCCGTGCGCAGCTCAAAGGCGAAACGACCGTCGGTGTCGGAGGTTTCCGGTTTCTCGATCTTGATGTCCTCGTGGCGACCGTTCATGTACCAGAGGGTGGCTTGCAGGGTTTTCACCGAGGTGTCGGCGAAGCGGATGTCGACCTGATGGTTGGCGTTCTGCAGGTTCAGGTTCTTGCTGTTGACCAGCAGTTCTTGCTTGCTGCCCGGCTTCAGCGTGGCACTGGCGGACATCTGCGCGTCTTTGCCTTCGCAACCGTTATCGAGCAGCGCCATCATCTGGCGATAGATGGTTTCCTGATCGAGGCGATACAGCGGCGAGAATTCCCAGATGAGAATTTTCGGCGGGGTCTTCTGGAATTCTTCGCTGCCCAGGTACTGCAGCATCGAACCTTCGAAACCGCCGCCGGGGAAGGCCACGTTGAGGATGTCGGCGCCGATGGCTTCTTCGAGGAAACCGGCAAAGTTGTAGTTCTTGCCGCTGTGCGATGTACCGACCAGGGTGATCTGCGGATTGCCGGAATCGCCGAACAGGTCGCCGTCACCAGCCTCGCCTTTCGGCTCGGTGGTGAACTGGTCCATGTACTGGATCGCGTAGCTGGTGCCGCACAGTTGCCCGGCCATGTTGTGCAGAGTGCCGGTCTTGCCCATGCGTCCGGAGCGCTTGGTCTCGAATTCACGCTTGGGAATGTCGGCGAAGGCCGGGATCTGCTTGACCTTTTCGGCGACGATTTTTGCCGTGCGCTGGGCACCGTAAGGTGTCCAGTGTTGGTCGCCACGGAAGTAGAAATCGTGGGCGGGCAGGGTGTCCGGCAGCGATTCGTTGGTCAGTGGCGACAGGTCCGGCACCACGTAGCCCATCTTGGCGAAACGGCTGAGCATGGTCTTGTAGTTGCCCAGCGCTTTCTCGTAATCGAACGCGGCTTTTTCCTGCGGGTTGAGCTTGTTGCGGTTCACCAGGCCACGGGTCGGCTGGTAGACGATCACCAGCTCAACGCCTTTGCTCTTGAACGCATCGTGCAACTGTTGCAGGCGCTTGTAGCCGGCCGGCGTGGTGTTGAACTCGGTGCGCAGGTCTTCCTGGGTACGGAACAGCCAGTCGCCCTGGGCCTGTACCAGGGTGGTGAAGTTCTGCTGATAACGCGTGGTGTAGTTCTTCGCGTCATGTGCCGCCGGGCACAGGTTGCAGCACGGCTCGGCGGTGAACTTCGGTGGCGTGACGCTTGCGCCTTCAGCGTCGGCGCGAGCGTTGCCGGCAGCGAGAATGCCGAGGGTCAGGGCCGAGAGGCTGAGCAGTTTGATCATATGTGGGTGCATAAAAATTATCCTCAGTCCTGCAATTCGGTCTGGCGTTCGACAGGGTCGATCAGCACGGCTTTCTGCTGGCGCACCAACAGATCGAGAATTTCATCCTGGCGCTCGCCGAGGATGCCGTTGAAGCTGATCCCGCTGGACTTGGTCGGCGCCAGCATCGACACGCGATACAGCTCGACACTCAGCGGCGAGTCGATCGACAGCGGGCCGCTGCCATTGGCCGCCAGCTCGCCGCCGACGACGATCAGCGAAACCTGCGCGTCGAACGGGTCGAGCTTGATGTCACGGTCGGTGTCGGTCAGGTCCTTGATGTGGCCGTAGATACCGGTCAGGCCGTTGGTCATGGCAACGTTTTCGTAGAGGCGGATGTTCACGCTGTTACGGATACGAATGCCGTGACGGGTATTGCTGATGACCTTGTTGCCCCACAGCAGGTTGTCGGCAGACTCGTAGAGCGTGATGCCGTCGGTGTGGTTCTTGTAGATCTCGTTGTAGGCAATGATGTTGTTGACGCTGTTACGGTCGATCACCAGGCCCGACAACTTGTTGTCGAAACTCTTGTTGTTGAAGATGAAGCTGTCGTTGACCTCACGGGAAATAATGATCCCGTGCTTCTTCTTCGTGCCGTGAACGGTGTTCTCGGCAATGATCAGACGGTGCGAGCGGTCATGCGGGTCGATGCCGTAGACGATGTTGTCTTTGTAGGTGTTGCCCTTGACCACAAAGTCGCTGGTTTCGTAGCAGTAGAAGCCGTACCACATGTCCGAGAACTCGGAGCCGACGATCCAGCCGGTCGGTTCCGGGCGCTTGAGGACTTTGGCCATGTTCGGCGTGTACTGGGAAATACTCACCCCGTACGACTTACTGTTGGCGTAACCGAAACTGGCCATCTTGCTGTTGACGATGTAGGTCTCGGTGCCGCCCCAGGCGAGCAGGAACGGACGGAATTCCTTCGGCGAACGGAAGGTCGCCGGGCCGTTGTCCTTCTCGCGCCAGCCGGTGACTTTGGTGTCACGCACAAACAGTTTGCCGTCGTTGACCAGGAACGAACCGGCCTCTTGGGACAGGCGCAGTTCCTGGGTCTGACCATCGATTTCGAGGATGCCTTTCTCGCCGACCACGATCGGCAATTTGGCCAGGTACACGCCCGGGGACGTCTCGCTGAAATACTGCTTGGGCAGTTTTTTCGCCAGATCCTTGAGGTTCATGTAGCCGTCGTCGATGAAGATGGCCTGCGGGATGCCGTGCTGACGCACCACCCATTCGGCCATCTTGTTATCGCCGCCGATGAAGTCCTTCAGGGCGTTTTCCTGCATCATCCGGCGCACGCTGATCTTGCCCGGCTTGCTGCGCACGATCTTCGCGGCAGCGGCTTCGGCGGTGAAGCCGGAGAGGTCGGGCAGTGTCGGCTTGGCCAGTTTCAGTGCGTCGGTCGGCGCGCTGCTGACGGTGTAGGTCTTGGCCTGTTGCAGTTCTTTGGCCACGGTCGCAGGTTTCGCCGGTTCAACATTGGCGAAGGCGCCGGCGCTGGCCAGCAGCATCGCGCCGGCCAGCAGGCTGAGTGAGCCTGTTCTGGTGCTGATCATGTCGGGCACTCCCTTGGCGGTTTGCATCAGAAGCGCCAGATCACGTCAATGAATGCGCGGTGCATGTAGGAATCAACCTGGCTGCCGTAGGCATCGCCCGGTTTGAATACACCGCCACGGAAACGCACCAGTGCCGAAGGCTCGTCGATCGACTGGCTCAACGCCGCCGGCAACAGGCCTTGCTTGAAGTACTTGGTGACGACCAGGTCCATTTCCTGACCCAGGTCCTTGTTGCCATCTTCAAGCGGCAAGGATGTGCTGGAGAGGATTGCGCCGGTGACGTCGTCGGTGTTGTTTTCCACCGCATTGATGCCGTTGCTGCCGACCGGCTTGTTGCCGTCGACACGCCAGAACTTGTGGTAGATCAGGCTGGCGTCGTACTCGTCGTTGACCATCCACGAACCGAACAGGGTGGCGGTCTGCAAATTGTTCATTTCGCCACGGAACGCTTCGCCGAAACGGTGCACGCGCGAGCGGGTACCGGTGTAGTTGGAGCGGTTGCTCTCCAGACCGTTCTGCTCGTAATCGGCACTGGCGCGGGCGTAGGCACCGCCGACTTGCCACTGCGGATCGAGGCGCAGACGTACGCCGACGTCGGCTGCCCAGCCGCTGATGTCATCGCTGCGCTTGGCTTGTGTCGGGCGCGTGCCGTCGGCGTTCAGCGCATTGACCGTGTCGCGGTCGCCGCTCATGCCGGTGATGCTGCCCCAGTAGTTGACGGTGTTGGTGTTGCGCCAGTTGTAGGCGTCGCTGTCGGCAGTCAGGCCGATCCAGCTGATGTCGCCGTTCTCGGTCTTGTCCAGCGAATCGCGCGGGACGCCCGGCTCGGCGTAATCGAGTTTGCCGTCATCGTGAGTGTGGTGGCCGCGAATGCCGACCCACTGGCCCGGTGTCCACTGGTAAGCAGCGTCGGCGTAGGCGTGCAGGCGATCCTTGTCTTTCGGCGACAACTCTTTCAAGTCGGTGCGGTATTCGCTGAAGCGCTCGGCGACACCGGCGTTGGCCCGCAGCAGGGTGGTGTCGAAGGTCCAGTTCAGCGCTTCGATGTTGGTGTCGCGCCATTGGCCGTCGTCATTGCGCAGACGCTGGCGACCGAACTTGAGCATCTCGCCCGGGTACGGGGTGAGGCCGCTGTAGCCGACCCAGAACTCGCGCATCGCCAGGTAGTTCTTCTTGGTTTTGCGATCACTGTTGTCGGTGGCCTGTTCGCCGTCCGATTGCTGCAGGGTGTCGGTCTCGATGATGTCGGTCGAGGTCACCGCCTGACCCATCGCATAGGCGCTCCACGCGCCGCTTTCGCCGTAGATCCACGGACGCAGGTCGAGGCCCACGCCGTTGACATCGCCGCCGCCGGCAGTGCCGAGGTCACGGTCGTCTTCGGACTGGCCGGTGAGTTTCACTTCCAGACCGAAGTTCTTGCTTTCAGTCATCGCAGCCAGTGTCGGGCAAGACCAGAGCAGCGCGAAGGTGAGGCCAATACCGGCCTTCACGAATGGGTTCAGCTTCATAGTTTTTCCTCGCCGTCTTCTTCTTGCAGGGCGTGCAGTTGCAGCGTGTTCGAGTTCAGGGCGCCACGGCTGGCCTGTTCCTGTTGCAACAGGCGGCGGGCTTCGGGCAGGCGCTCGGGCGGCAGTTGCGCCTCGAGGGTCGCCGCCAGCTCATCGGCTTGCGGGGTGTTCTGCGCCTTGGCCAGTTGGCTGAACACGTAGGCATTCAGCGGATCGGGCTTGGTGCCCTTGCCTTGGGAGAACAACTGGGCGATGGCGAAGTCGGCACTGTTCTGGCCGTTGCGCGCAGCTGTCAGCAGATGGTCCAGAGCCTTCTGCGGATAGACCTTGCCCAGGTAGCCACGACGGTAGATCTGGCCGAGGTAGTAATCGGCGGCGACTTCGCGGCCGACGGCTTTCTGGAAATGTTCCTCGGCGACTTTCGCGTCGGCCGGGACCAGTTTGCCTTCGTAGTAGACCTTGCCCAGCAGCAGTTCGGCGCGCGGCTGGTCGGCAGCGCGGCCGTTGTCCAGGTACTTCATCATCTGGTCGACGTCGCCCAGTTCGGGGAAGTCGTAAAGCAATTGCGCGAGGGTGACCCACGACGCCGGGTAGCCCGGAGCGATCGGCTCGAGCAGCGCCTGCGCAGTTTTTTCGTCGGTCTTGCCCAAGGTCGAATCGGCCAGCACGCGGGCTACGGAGTCGACACGCTGCGCGGTGACGGTGCCACGGCTGTAACCGGCCTGCATCTGCTTGATCAGCTCGGCCTGTTGCTCCGGCTGGCCACGTTTCTGGTAAACGGTGGCGAGTTCGACGTAGCAGATGTCGGTGGTGTTGAGCGCGGCCTTGCAGATTTTTTCCACGTCATCCAGATGCTGGTCGTAGGTGCCCTGGGTGCGATACAGCAGCACCTGCGCCAGACCCGCTTCCGGGTAGCCCGACTTGCGCCATTGATCGATCTGCTGCTGAGTGTTGATGTTGGGGAAGCTGTGCGGGTATTGCAGATACAGCATCGCCAGCGGGATCAACGTGTTGCCTTCGCCATTGGCGGCGGCTTTTTTCAGCAGCGTTTCGGCTTCGTGGTGCTCGGCTTCGGTGGAGCCCGGCTTGGCCACCAGCAGACGACCCAGACGTGCCTGGGCACGCGGCGACACGCTGGCCGCTGCGCGGTAAGTCGCTTCGGCCTGTTTCATCTGCGCCGGGTCGCGGCTGTCGACCTGGATATCAGCCAGGCCTACTTGCGCCTCGCTGTAACCCAGATCGGCCAGTTGCTGGTAATTCTGCGCAGCGGTGGCGGTGTCGCCACGCTTGAGCGCTTCGTTGGCCAGACGCTGATCGGGCAGCCCGGCGCAACCGGCTAGAGAAACTGCTAGTGCCAGCGAGCACACCATCAATCCCATGTGGGAGCGAGCCTGCTCGCGAAGCAGTCGACTCGGTACTTCAGACAAACCGCGCTGGCCCTTTCGCGAGCAGGCTCGCTCCCCCAGGGTCGGCGGTGTGTTCAAGTTATGCGTAGTCACAGGCATGTCCTCGACTTAAAGACCGGCAGCCATGGCTTTGTCGATCAGCCAGTTCAGGTTCGGGCCACGGTCGCTGTTCACTTCCACCGGGCGGCCGGCCAGGCTGCTGTCGAGCGGCTCGTCAGGCTGGATCTGTACGCGGATGTCGGAGGACAGGTCGGCGCTCTTCAGGCTGGTGCTGCTGACGATCTTGCCGGTGCGGGTCTTGTCTTCGCCGGCGATCTGGAAGCTCACCGGTGTGCCCGGACGCACGTCGCCGAACTGGCGATAGGAGAAGCGTGCTTCAACGTTGGCCTGGGTGTTGCGCGGCACCAGTTGGAAGATCACGTCGCCCTTGCTCGCGTACTGCCCGTCAGCCACCAGTTGCTGGGCCACGGTGCAGTCGCACGGCGAAGTCAGGGTGCCGGTCATTTGCTTGCCGAACAGTTCTTCGACCTTGGCCGGGGCCAGTTGGTCTTCGGCCAGATGGCCCTTGAGTACGTCGAGCATGCTGGTGCTGAAGGTCGCCAGCGGTGCGCCTTTGGCGGCAACGCCGTCGGACTTGACCAGGCTTTGTACGGTGCCGTCGCGCGGCATGGTGATGTTCATCCCTGGCACGCTGACCAGACCGGCCTGGGCGTGGCTGACGAAGTACATGCCGTACACCGACTTGAAGATGAAGCCGGCAGCGACCAGGCCAACGGCGAAAATACCGGCGCTGAAGGTCACGGCTTTCAGGCGGCCGAACGGGGTCATGCCGGTGTCGTTGGTCTTGTTCTTGCGCGCCTTGGTGAAGTTGTCGCGCTGCAGGGTCGCCAGCACTTCGCCGATGCTGACGATGTCGCCGGCCAGGTGCGAAGTGATCAGGTGGCGCAGGGTGGAAATGTCCTGCGGTTCGAGGTTCTGGAACTGGCAGCCGGCGCGGCCGGTGGCGCGATCGAAAGAACGCACCTGCAGTTCAACGTCCATGGCCAGGCCGAGGTTGTCGATGACAAATTGCAGACGCGCCTTGTACACCTCGCCGATGGTCAGCGGCATCTGCCCGGCGTTGAACGCCAGTCCGCCAGCCGACAGATCGAGGACCCGCGCTTCGAGCGGCGTCCGGTCAGGGCCGAAGAAACGCAGCTTGGCCGGGATTTTCACGCGAGCGTGCTGGCGCTGGGCTTCGGATTCATGCACTACGTTGACGTTGACGGCGGTATTCATAGGGGCGATTTCCTTGTTAATTCAATAGGAGCGGGTCAGACCATCATCAGCAGCACGGCGACAAAAATGCTGCCGGCGGAGAAGGTCATGGTCCGAGACGACCAGGTGTTGAACCAACGTTGAAAGCTGGCGAGATCACGGGTCAGGGATGTGGGCTGGCGAGTCCAGGATTGTTGGTCGAGGCGGAAGAACACGTAGATCTTCACCAAGGCGCCAACGATCTGGTTGTAATACAGAATCGCCGGGTAAGCAGGGCCGATGCGGTGGCCGGAACACGACAGCAACAGCGTCAGGATCAGGCGGGTGATGCCGATCCACAGCAGGTACACGAGGATGAATGCGGTGCCGTACTTGAAGCTGGCGATCAGTGCGACGGTCAGGCCGAGCAGCGAAGTCCACATCGACACGCGCTGGTCGAACAGCACCACCGAGGTGAACGCGCCGAGGCGACGGATACCCAGACCCAGTGCACGAGAGTTCTGGCGCAGGTTGTTGCCGTACCAGCGGAACATCAGCTTGCGGCTGGCCTTGATGAAGCTCTTTTCCGGCGGATGCTCAACGGTGTTGATCGCGGCGTCCGGCACGTAGAAGGTGTCGTAACCCAGGCGCATCAGGCTGAACCAGCTCGACTTGTCGTCGCCGGTCAGGAACTTGAAGCGGCCCAGACGCCAGTGTTGCAGCGAGTCGCTTTCAACGTCGGCGATGAATTCCGGATTGGTCACCACGGAGGCTTTGAACACCGACATCCGACCGGTCATGGTCAGTACGCGCTTGGACAGGGCCATCGAGCACATGTTGATGTGGCGCTGGGCGAAACGCAGCTTGTGCCATTCGCTCATGATGTAGCCGCCGCGCACTTCGCAGAACTCGTTGGTGGTCAGGCCGCCGACATTGCCGAACAGCTGGAACCACGGCACGGTCTTGCGCACGACGCCTTCGCCGAGCACGGTGTCGCCGTCGATCACGGCCACCACGGCACGGTCGTCCGGCAGGTGACGGGAGATCGCGCGGAAACCGAAGGCCAGACCATCGCGCTTGCCGGTACCGGGAATACGCACGAAGTCGAGCTTGACCCGCTCCGGCGGATTCATCCGCGCCCACAGCGCCTTGACCAGCAGCTCGTCGGACATTTCCACGATCGAGCAGACAATGGTGGTCGGCAGTTCGCAGTCGATGGCTTCGCGGATCACCGAGCTGTAGACCTGCGCGGTGGTCAGCGCGTCAATACGAAAGCTGGTGACCATCAGAAACACATGCGACGGATCGGCCGCTTTACCCAGCTTGCGTACTTTGCGACGCAAGTGCGGGTAAACGATGTAGAGAAAAATCATGCCGCGCACAAAGTGCGTTGCACCCATCGAGTAGCGCCAGATACCCACGGCGCCAATCAGGAAAATGAAGTCCTTCGACTCGGAGTCGAATGTGGACGTGGGCAGCATCAAGGCCAGGCCCATCAGCAGACTGAGATAAAAAAGCCAGCCGGCTGAGTGCAGAAAAAAATGTTTGAGCTTGGTCATAACCGTCATCCGAAGGTGATGGAGGCTTCAAGCCGCAAGCGTGTTGCCTTTGCTTGCGGCTTGAAGCTTGAGGCTTGCCTTACCAGCAAATGCCTTCGGTGCGGCTACCGGCGCTGGTGGGCTTGGCCATGAAGCCCACCAGGTCGATGACTTGCTTGCCGTGCGGCGCTTCCTGGGCCAGCGAACGGAATTTCTCGTCGCGGTTGCCGAGGATGATCACGTCGGAGTTGTCGATCACCGAGTCGAAGTCGGAGTTGAGCAGGGACGATACGTGCGGAATCTTCGATTCGATGTAGTCCTTGTTCGCACCGTGGACACGGGCGTATTCGACGTTGCTGTCGTAGATGCTCAGGTCGTAACCCTTGCCGATCAGCATTTCCGCCAGTTCGACCAGCGGGCTTTCGCGCAGGTCGTCGGTGCCGGCCTTGAAGCTCAGACCGAGCAGGGCGACTTTGCGTTTTTCATGGCTTTCAACGATGTCGAAAGCGTTCTGCACTTGCGATTCGTTACTGCGCATCAGCGAGTTGAGCAGCGGCGCCTCGACGTCCAGGGAACCGGCGCGGTAGGTCAGCGCACGTACGTCTTTGGGTAGGCACGAACCGCCGAAGGCGAAGCCCGGGCGCATGTAGTACTGGGACAGGTTCAGGGTCTTGTCCTGGCAGACTACGTCCATCACTTCACGACCATCGACGCCGACCGCTTTGGCGATGTTGCCGATCTCGTTGGCGAAGGTCACTTTGGTCGCGTGCCAGACGTTGCAGGTGTACTTGATCATCTCGGCAACGGCGATGTCCTTGCGGATGATCGGTGCGTCGAGTTCTTCGTACAGCGATTGCAGAACGTCGCCCGAGGCGGTATCGAACTCGCCGATTACGGTCATCGGTGGGTGATCGTAGTCGGCAATGGCGGTGGATTCGCGGAGGAATTCCGGGTTGACCGCTACGCCAAAATCGACGCCAGCCTTCTTGCCCGAGCAGTCTTCCAGAATCGGGATGACCACGTTGGCCACGGTGCCTGGCAACACTGTGCTGCGCACGACGATGGTGTGACGGGTGGTTTTTTCACGCAGGACAAAACCGATCTCGCGGCACACGGCCTCGATGTAGTTCAGTTCCAGGTCGCCGTTCTTTTTGCTCGGCGTGCCGACGCAGATCATCGACAGGTCGGTATCACGAATCGCCTCGGCGAAGTTGGTCGTACCGCGCAGACGAGCGGTCTGGACTCCCTGTTGCAGCAGTTCGCCCAAGCCCGGTTCTACAATCGGCGATTTGCCGGCGTTAATCATGTCGATCTTGTCTTTGGCAACATCGACGCCAACTACGTCATGGCCCCGTGCAGACAGGCAACCGGCACATACTGCGCCAACGTAACCCAAACCAAATATGCTGATGCGCATCGCAATTACCTCTGTATATATCAGGCCTTAGAGGCCGGAGTTAATGGTGTTCAGCGGTCACTAGTGCACTCGGAAGTGCGGCTTACAGGCGCAACAATGCCGTGTGCAGGCATACAAAGTTCCGAGTGTCTAATAAGTGCACTCAAGATGTGCGCAACTAGGCCTTGTTGTTATGACTTGCCCTGTTATGCAGCCGATCTTCCGTGCGGGAAGACTCTAGTGCAGTCGTGTAGCCTGCTCGACGTCCGGTAGGGAGCCGGTAAATCAAGCAGTTAGGTGCTCAGGCGAGCACGTTTATAGGGGCGCGGCCTTGGCCTTTGTAGGGGATATTAATGGTGCGTATCTCCTGTCCTTCGATTGTTTTGAGACTAGTTAGTCACTCAGGCAAGTTGCTGTGACAACTTGGTTACATGGCTATCAGCTCTGCGTAAGTTATCTCGTACAAACTCGGCGAGAATCGTTACCGGTGGTATGAGCAACGCATTTGGACATAGTTCCAGCCCGCTCATCGTGCCAGCCGAAATTTTTTGAAATATTGATGAAGATGGCACTGGGTGCAAATTGATAGCACTAACGATTTCGCCCTTTAATTATCGGGGCGAAACCGGGGCCGATAGTTTTGTGCCACTACGGGTAAAAAATTTAGGTGCCACTACTGAAAAAAAACTTCAGTGTCGAGTGAAACTAAAATTAGAAAATAGAGTGTGGTTTTATTGGCGCCATGAATTTGGCGATATGTCGCGGGGGGATTTTGACTTCGGGCGGACTGCACGACTCCTGACGAAAAGAGTCGTGCAAAGGGCATGCTTTATTCCGGGGCGTGGTCGCGCAAAAACACCAGGTTGTCGGGTTTCGACTGCTCGGCGCTGTAGCGATAACCCTGTACATCGAATTGCTTGAGCTGAGCCGGGTCGTTGATGCGTTCCTGGATAACAAAACGGCTCATCAGACCGCGCGCTTTCTTCGCGTAGAAACTGATGATCTTGTACTGACCGTTCTTCTGATCCTTGAACTCGGTGTTGATGATCCGCGCCTTCAACGCGCTGCGCTTGACCGCGGAAAAGTATTCGTTGGATGCAAGGTTGAGCAGTACGTCATCGCCTTGCTCGGCCAGCGCTTCGTTCAGCCACTCGCTGATGCGCGTGCCCCAGAACGCATACAGATCCTTGCCACGGGCGTTGGCCAGTTTGGTGCCCATTTCCAGGCGATAGGGTTGCATCAGGTCCAGCGGCCGCAGCAGGCCATAAAGGCCAGAGAGCATGCGCAGGTGCTTTTGCGCGTAATCGAATTGCGCCTCGCTGAAGGATTGCGCGTCGAGGCCGGTGTACACATCACCCTTGAAGGCGAGCAGCGCCTGCTTGGCGTTCTCTGGGGTGAAGGCGGGTGTCCAGCTGCCGAAACGCGCGGCGTTGAGGCCACCGATCTTGTCGGACACGTGCATCAACTCGCTGATCTGCGCCGGACTCAGCTCGCGCAACTGCTGGATCAATTCCTGGGAATGGTCGAGGTACTGCGGCTGGGTGAAGCGCTGGGTCGCCGGCGGTGTTTCGTAGTCGAGGGTCTTGGCGGGGGAAATCACCATCAGCATGAAGTCGTCTCCTTTAATCGTGGGGGCGATTCTAGGGGGTTGTTCTTGTTGACTCCAGCTATGGGGGTTATAGGTCGGTGCAAGTGCCGGGATTTGCGACGGTTGGTGGATTTTACCCTCACCCCAGCCCTCTCCCAGAGGGAGAGGGGGCCGATGTTCGCTGGATTCAAATTTGAGTTCGACTCGATAGCTCAGGTAGACGGATATCGAAAGAACCGCTCGGTCAGCTCCCTCTCCCTCTGGGAGAGGGCTGGGGTGAGGGTGACGACCTTGAATCTTGCACATCAGCTATAGTGCCGCGCGGGTTTTGTTATGGAGACATCCCTTTGCGCATTGTTCTTATATTCACCGCGTGGCTGCTGAGCTTCGGCGCCATGGCGGCGCCCGGCGACGCGGCGACGCTGGATCGCACGACCTGGCCGGAGCAGCTCAGCAATCCGACCCTGTTCGACGTCGCGTCGCGGGCGGAAATCCTCATGTTCGCTCGCGGCCTGCTCGGCACCGAGTCCATCGACGAGGCGGCACTGGCCCAGCGCCTGGGCCTGCGCACGGTCAATATCGATGCGGTCAATCAGCTGCGCCAGCGCCTCTGGCAGCGCTTGCTCGCCAACTACAACCACGCCCAGCAAAGCTGCGATCAGGACGCCTCGTTCTGCTTCCTCGTCGAAGACCTGCCGACCCTGCGCGAGCAGGCGGCCAAGTTCGTGGTCAGCGACGACAGCTATTACACCAAATGGGCCGAGCCGAGCCGGATCTTCCATCTGCAGTACCTCGACGAGCTGATGCGCAAGGCGGCGCTGTCGCCGCAAACCAGTAACGAATTCGATCGTTTCGGCGACTACGAGCGCAACGGCGACGACATGCACGACCGGCTGTTTCTGCTGACGTTCGACAGCGCCGCCAACGTGCAACCGGACAACACCGACTGGCTGGCCGAGTACCTGCGCAAATCGAACCTGAGCGGGACATTCTTTGTCCTGGGCAAGGATATTCAGGCACGACTCGCCGGCCGTTCGGTCAGCAGTCTGCAGGCGAGTTTCTCCCGGCAGTGCGTGGGCGTGCAGGGCTGGGAGTTCCGCTCCCACAGCCATTGGCAGGACTGGCAGGATTCGGTACGGCGCAGCGCCGATCTGGTGAAGAACAAACTGCCGGAAAACTACGTGCCGCTATTCCGTCCGCCGGATGGCCAGCGCCGCAGTGACGCGCAAGGTTTTTTCAATAGCCAGGGCCTGCAAGTGGCACTGTGGGACATCGATGCCCAGGACGGTGCCGGCAAGCTCAAGGGGCCGGCCAGCGCGCAGCGAGTGTTGACCCTGATGCTGCTGTGGCGGCACGGGGTGATCAATTTCAACATGAAACAGGATGCGGTGAAGACGTCGCTGCCGTGGCTGATCACCCAGACTGCGCAGAGCGGCATTGGCTGGGAAGACTGTCAGGACGCGTTTCGTTGAGAAACGACAAAAAGCCCGGAAACATTGGGCTTGGGGTAATTTTCAGGAGGAATTCGATGCAGGCGGACTTCCGACTTTAGCGGGGTACGGGGAGTCCGCCAAGGGCTTTTCGTCACTCTGCAAAATAAACTTAAAAAAACCGTCAAAGTGCTTTTTTATGTCATCGGTTTTGGAGTATTACGAAGACAGACCGCCGAAACCTGCAACACAGGTGGCGTCTTCCCAGACTCCTATTGTGTGCAGCTCATCCAGGCCCTCGTGGATGAATTCGGCAGTCACCTCGAGGCGCAGCACTGTCAAGGTATTGCGTCGAATGGCTCCCACAAAGGTGACCGAGTATGGATGATCACGGACGCAGCCCTTCCTCCAACCAGCCAATCCTGTATGTACTCGATACCAACGTATTGATTCACGATCCAAATGCCCTGCTGAATTTCGAAGAACACCACGTCGCCATCCCGATGACCGTGCTGGAAGAGCTGGACAAGCTCAAGAGCGGCCATCACAGCGTGGCCGCCGAATGCCGTCAGGCGATCCGCCTGATCGACAAGACGCTGGGCGATGCGTCCCCCGAGGACGTCGAACTGGGTGTGCCGATCCAGCGCGGCAAGGGCGGGCCGAAAGGCTTGCTGTCAATTCTGATGAGCAAACAGGCCGAGTCGAACCTGATTCTGCCCGAGCACCTGAACGACAACAAAATCATCAACCAACTGATTGATCTGCATACCCGCGATCCGCAAAAACCGGTGGTGCTGGTCACCAAAGACATCAACATGCGCCTCAAGGCGCGCGCCTGTGGCATCGACGCCGAGGACTACAGCACCGACCAGTTGGTCGATGACGTGTCCCTGCTGCCCAACGGCTACCACAACATGACTGGCTCCTTCTGGGACCGCGTGAGCAAGGTCGAAACCCGTCAGGACCACGGCCGCACCTGGCATCAGGTGCAACTGATCGACAACCTGCCGGCCGTGCACATCAACGAGTTCATCATCGACGAGCAGGGCTTTGTCGGCTGGATCAAGGAAATCCAGGAAGACCGCCTGCTGATCCTCGACCTGCACCAGGAACCGCTGCTGCATCAGGAGGCCTGGGGCCTGAAGCCGCGCGACATCTATCAGAGTCTGGCGCTGTATGCGTTGCTTGACCCGGACATTCATCTGGTCAACCTGTCTGGCGCCGCCGGTTCCGGTAAGACCATTCTGGCGCTGGCCGCTGCGATCGAGCAGACCATGGTTAGCAAGCGTTACCGCCGCATCATCGCCACCCGCAGCGTGCAGGGCCTGGACCAGGAAATCGGTTTCCTGCCCGGCACCGAAGCGGAGAAAATGGAGCCTTGGCTGGGCGCCATCACCGACAACCTCGAAGCCTTGCACATGGATGACGAAAACACCCATGGCAGCGTCGACTACATCCTCAGCAAAGTGCCGTTGCAGTTCAAATCGCTCAACTACATTCGCGGTCGCAGCTTCCAGCAGAGCCTGATCCTGATCGACGAATGCCAGAACCTCACGCCGCACCAGATGAAAACCATCATCACCCGTGCCGGCGCCGGTTCCAAAGTGGTGTGCCTGGGCAACCTGGCGCAGATCGACACCCCGTACCTGTCCGCGACCAGCTCCGGGCTGACCTACCTGACCGAACGCTTCAAGGATTTCCCCAACGGTGTGCACATCACCCTGCAAGGGGTGCCTCGCTCGATCCTGGCCGAATACGCCGAATCGCATCTGTAACCTCTCACCCAGAACCGGGCGGCCAATCGGCCGCCCGGTTTTTTTATGGATAAATGCATATCTCCTGTGGGAGCGAGCCTGCTCGCGAATGCGGCGTATCAGTCGACATCTATAGTGAATCTGAATCCGCTTTCGCGAGCAGGCTCGCTCCCACAGGGGGCAACGGTGATTTCATAATCAGTGATGCGGATATCTGACCCACAGGTTTACAATCCACGCCCCTGATCAGGAGTAATCCCGTGCTGACTCATCTCGATTCCCAAGGTCGCGCCAACATGGTAGACGTCACTGAAAAAGCCGTGACGTTCCGTGAAGCGACGGCTCAAGCGCTGGTGCGCATGCTCCCTGAAACCCTGCAGATGATCGTCAGCGGCGGCCACCCCAAGGGCGATGTGTTCGCCGTGGCGCGCATTGCCGGGATTCAGGCGGCGAAGAAAACCAGCGATCTCATTCCCCTGTGCCATCCGCTGATGCTGACTGGCGTCAAAGTCGAACTCAGCGCCGAGGGTGAGGACAGCGTGCGTATCGTCGCCCGCTGCAAGTTGTCCGGGCAGACCGGTGTCGAGATGGAAGCGCTGACCGCCGCCAGCGTCGCCGCCCTGACCATTTACGACATGTGCAAAGCTGTCGACCGTGGCATGACCATCGAAAGCGTGCGGCTGCTGGAGAAAGTCGGCGGCAAGAGCGGCCACTTCCAGGCGGAGCAGCCATGAAACTGACGGTGAAATTTTTTGCCCGCTACCGTGAAGCGCTGGGCGTGGATTCGGTTGCGGTTGAAGGCGATTTCGCCACCGTCGATGACGTTCGGGCACTGTTGGCAGAACGTGATGGCGCCGAAGTGCTGAGCGAGCAGAACCTGATGTGCGCACGCAACGAAGACCTCTGCCAGCTCGACGAGCCAGTTGTCGATGGTGATGAAGTGGCGTTTTTCCCCACCGTGACCGGAGGCTGAACATGGCGATTCGCGTGCAGGCCACGCCGTTCGATCCGGGCGCTGAAGTCAATGCGATGCACGCGGCCAATGTCGGTGTGGGCGCGGTGGTGAGCTTTGTCGGTTATATGCGCGACTTCAACGACGGGCTCGACGTGGCCGGGATGTTCCTCGAACACTATCCGGGCATGACCGAAAAGGCCCTCGGCAAGATCGCTGTCGAAGCCGAGCAGCGCTGGCCGCTGTTGAAACTGGAAGTGCTGCATCGCATTGGCGCGCTGGAACCGGGCGAACCGATCGTCTTCGTCGGCGCCGCCAGCGCCCATCGCCAGGCCGCGTTCGATGCCTGCGCCTTCGTCATGGACTACCTGAAAACCCGCGCGCCGTTCTGGAAGAAAGAAAATACCAGCGATGGACCACGTTGGGTCGAAGGGCGGGACAGTGATCATGCCGCCGCCGATCGCTGGAAGAAGTAATTCCTGTAGCGCCCTCCAGTCAGTCTTCGCGAGCAGGCTCGCTCCCACAATTGGAATGCGTTCCCCTGTGGGAGCGAGCCTGCTCGCGAAGTCATCATCTGCGACACCGAAAATCCTTCCTTCTCTACCCGATTGACGATTTGTACCTGAGAGTCCAGTATGGATTTCCAAGTATAAAAAAACTTCTGTCTTGCAGCTATCAGCTTGCCGCTTGTAGCTGCTCTTCTTCGCCAAACCAACAACAACCCGCGAGAGAACGAACATGAAGAAACTCCCCCTCATCACCGGTCTGGCCCTCAGCCTGTTGGCCACCGCCAGCGTCTTTGCCGCCGAGAAAACCCTGCGCATCGGTATCGAAGCGGCTTACCCGCCGTTCGCGTCGAAAACCGATAAAGGTGAAATCGTCGGTTTTGACTACGACATCGGCAATGCCCTGTGTGCGCAGATGAAGGTCAAGTGCGTGTGGGTTGAAGGTGAGTTCGACGGGCTGATTCCTTCGCTGAAAGTGAAGAAGATCGACATGGCGCTGTCGTCGATGACCATCAATGAAGATCGCAAGAAGTCGGTGGATTTCAGCCACAAGTATTACTTCACTTCTTCGCGTCTGGTCATGAAGGAAGGCGCTACGGTGGATGATCAGTACGCCAGCCTCAAAGGCAAGAACGTCGGCGTGCAGCGCGCGACCACCACTGATCGTTACGCCACCGAGGTGTTCGAACCCAAGGGCATCAACGTCAAGCGCTACGGCAACAACGAAGAGATCTACATGGACCTGGCGGCGGGGCGCCTTGATGCGATTTTTGCCGACACCATTCCGCTCAATGACTTCCTGTCGATGCCGCGTGGCAAGGGTTACGCGTTTGTCGGGCCGGAGCTGAAGGATCCGAAGTACGTCGGCGAGGGCGCGGGGATTGCCGTGCGCAAGGGCAACGGTGAACTGGTCAGCCAGTTGAACAGCGCCATCGACGGGATTCGCGCGAATGGCGAGTACCAGAAGATTTCCGAGAAGTATTTCAAGACCGATATCTACGGCGATTGATCAAGCGCTTTCGCGAGCAGGCTCGCTCCCACAGGGGTAACGCATTCCAAATGTGGGAGCGAGCCTGCTCGCGAAGAGGCCAGCGCTAGCGAAGCAAATCTTCAGCCTTTCAATTCCTTCAAATGCTTGTACACCGTCGCCCGCCCCATGTTCAGCACATTGGCCACGTAGTTCGAGGCGCTCTTGCCCTTGAACGCGCCCTCGGCGTGCAGCGCCAGCACCAGCTCGCGTTTGTGATCGCGGGTCAGCAGGTTCAGGCTCAACTGCCGCTCGCGCAGCCAGGCGTGGAGGAAAGTGTTGATGCGCTCCTGCCAGTCATCACGGAACAGCGAGTCCGGCTGCGGAATCAGTTTGCTCGGTGACAGGAACAGGTCCAGCGCCGCCTTGGCGTTCTCGAACAGGGAAATATTCAGATTGATGCACAGCACCGCCAGCGGACGACCTTCGCTGTCACGCAGCACGGTACTCAGGCTGCGAATTTTCTGACCGTCCCAGTTGAGCTTTTCGTACGGGCCGATGTTCCTGTCGCTGACATCCTCGCTGAGCATGTCTTCCAGCGACGAGTCGTCGCCGATCTCGCGCTTGGACAGGTTGTTGGCGATGTAGTCGACCTTCTGCGTGCGCAGGTCGTGCAGCACCACCTCGGCGTGGGGGAAGAACAGCGTGGCGATGGCGTCGGCGATGGCGCGGAAGTTATCCAGCGCCGGATCGAATTCGGGGGCAGTCATGACAGTGGAGCTCCAGGCAGCGTCAGCGCCCCTTGTGCCGGGGCGCTGCGAGTGTGCCGCAATCTTTTCGACGAGTCGATGCGATCAAGCCAGTCGGGCCGGGGAGAGCATGGCGCTGTCCAGACCGAATTCATGCAGGTGCTCGGGAAACGGCTCGCCGCGCACCAGCGCCGCACTGGCCTGGCCCATCGCTGGCGACGTCTGGATGCCGTAACCACCCTGCGCGGCGACCCAGAACAGCCCCGGAACTTGCGGATCGAAGCCGCTGAGCAGATCACCGTCGACAACGAAACTGCGCAGACCGGCCCAAGTGCGGGTCGGGCGGCGGATGGTCAGCGTGGTGGCCTCTTCGATCTGATAAATGCCCATGGCGATGTCGAGTTCTTCCGGCTGCACATCGTGTGGTTCGACCGGATCGGCGTTGGCCGGCGAGCCGAGAAACATGCCGGCGTCGGGCTTCATGTAGAAGGATTCGTCGAGGCTGACCAGCATCGGCCAGTGATGAGTGTCCACGCCTTCCGGGCCGGCAAAGATAAATGCGGCGCGGCGTTTCGGTTGCAGACCCAGCGGCTGCGCGCCGGCCAGGGCAGCGATCTTGTCGGCCCAGGCACCGGCGGCGTTGATGAGCACCGGTGCGCTGAATGTCTCGCCGTTGGTCTGCACGATCCACAGGCCATCGGCATCGCGGCTCAAGCCGAGCACCTCGCAATCGGTGCGGACTTCGCCGTGATTGCGCCGAATGCCGCGCAGGTAGCCTTGATGCAGCGCGTCGGTGTCGATGTCGCAGGCCGATGGATCGTAGATCGCGCCGTGGACTTTTTCCCGGCGCAGGATCGGCAGGCGCGCGCAGGCTTCGTCGGCGCTGAGCAGTTGCATCTGCGGCACCGTGGCTTTGGCGCTGAGGTATTGGTTGTTCAGTTCGGCGGGATCACCGATGAAGTCGACGGTCATTTCGCCGCGCGGGGTCAGCAGTGGGTGCTCGCAAAAACCGCTCGGAGGACTGTCGAGAAACGCGCGGCTCGCCTGAGTCAGTGCGCGGACCTGTGCGGTGCCGTAGGCGGCGGTGTACAGCGCGGCGGAGCGACCGGTGGAGTGATAGCCGGGATGGGTTTCACGCTCGAGCACGATCACTTTGCCGTGCGGCGCCAGCCAGAACCCGGTAGAAGCGCCGGCAATCCCGCCGCCGATGATGATGAAATCTGCGTGGTTCATGTAGGTCTCCAGTGGGTACGCAATATCAAGGCGTTCGCTAGTCCCTTGTGGGAGCGAGCCTGCTCGCGAAAGCGGTGTATCAGTCGACATCTTCGGTGAATGTCAGACCGCATTCGCGAGCAGGCTCGCTTCCACAGGGATTTTTGGCGTTAGTGGGTTAAGTGATAAACCGCATTGGCGAGGGCAATGTCTTCCAGGCCCAGACCGATCGAACGGAAAAACACATGCCGCTGGTAATCCGGGCGCTGCACTTTTTCGCTGAGCAAGTCGGCGAGGTCGCCAACAATCGAATCCTTGCTCCAGCCATGCTGTTCGGCGGCAATCAGCATCTCACCTGCCGAACCCGGCGTGGTCAGACGATAGTCGCAGAACACCTGCATGTCGTTGAGGCTTTGCGGCGGTACTTCATGGGCGCGCGGGGCGTTGGTGCTGATCGAGGTGATCAGCGCCGGTTTGTGCAGTTGCGCCGGATCGATCACCGGCCCGGCAGACGAGGTGCAGAGCATGATCACGTCAGCATCGGAGATGGCGGTCTCGCGGCTGTCGGCACTCTTCAGTGACGGCGCGATGGACTTCAACACAGTCTGTGTTTCCGCATCTTCCAGCAGCGATGGCGAATACAGGCTGATGCTCTGCCAGTCGCGCAGCGCCTTGGCGTAATGCAGATGCGCCTGAGCGACCTTGCCGCTGCCGATGATTGCCAGTCGCTGGGCGTCCAACGGGGCGAGGGCGTCGACCGCCACTGCCGTGGTCGCGGCGGTGCGCACGGTGGTCAGTTCGCCGGCATCACAGAGCAGCAGCGGCTGGCCGGTTTTCATCGACATCAACAATGTCCATGCCGTCACCAGCGCACCCTGCTCACGGACGATGTACGGCGAAGTCTTCACTCCGTACACGCCATCCTCGGCCAGCACGCCCAGATAATTGATGAAGTCGCCGGCGCCCTGCGGGAACTCGACCAATTGCTGCGCCGGCTGCACGGCGTTACCGGCCGCCAGATCGCGGAACAGCTTGCGCAGGATTTGCGGAACATCGATACGCGCCAATAGCTCATGGGCCTGGGCTTGATCGATCACATAGGGCGTACTGGACATTTCGCGCTCCGAAACTAAACTTATTTTTCCATTATGGACTTTTAGTTCTGGCGAGCAACCATCGGGCATAAAAAAAGCGCAGTCCGTTGCCGGCTGCGCTTTCTCATATAGCGGGGCTTACTGCGGACGCTTGCGCTCAACCGCACGCAGCAGATGCGTCGGCGGGGTTTCGCAGCTGATCTTGCGACCAAGTTTTTCTTCGATCGACGGCAACTGGTAGGAATCGTCCTCGCCGGCAAAGCTGATCGACACACCGTCAGCGCCTGCGCGACCGGTACGGCCGATGCGGTGCACGTAGTCGTCCGGCACTTCCGGCAGGGTGAAGTTGATCACGTGGCTGATGCCGTCGATGTGGATGCCGCGACCGGCGACATCGGTGGCCACCAGCACGCGAATCTTGCCTTCGCGGAAACCTTCCAGAGTCTTGATGCGCTTGTGCTGCGGTACGTCGCCGGACAGCTGCGCGGCGTTGATGCCGTCACGCACCAGACGCTCTTCGATGCGGCGTACTTCGTCCTTGCGGTTGGCAAACACGATGACCCGCTCCCAACCGTTGTCGTTGACGAGGTTATAGAGCAGTTTGTATTTGTCGGCAGCGGCCACGGCGTAGATGTGCTGCTCGACGTTCTCGTTGGCGACGTTGGTGATTTCGATTTCGACGATGGCCGGGTCGGTGGTCCATTGCTTGGCCAGATTCATCACGTCTTCGGTGAAGGTTGCGGAGAACAGCAAAGTCTGGCGTTCGGACTTCGGCGGGGTCTGGCGAATGATCTGCCGTACCTGCGGGATGAAACCCATGTCGAGCATGCGGTCGGCTTCGTCCAGCACCATCACTTCAACCATGTCCAGGTGCACATCGCCGCGCTGGTTGAAGTCGAGCAAGCGGCCAGGCGTGGCGACGAGGATGTCGCAATGCCGCGCTTCGAGGTGCTTGAGCTGTTTGTCGAAGTCCATGCCGCCGACGAAGGTCATGACGTTGAGGCCGGTGTACTTGGTCAGGTCAGCGGCGTCCTTGGCGATCTGCACCACCAGCTCACGGGTCGGCGCGATGATCAGCGCGCGCGGTTCGCCCATGTAGCGCTCTTTCGGCGGCGGCGTCTGCAGCAACTGGGTGATGATCGAGATCAGGAACGCGGCGGTCTTGCCGGTGCCGGTCTGCGCGCGGCCAATGGCGTCTTTGCCGGCGAGGGTGAAACCCAGCACCTGCGCCTGGATCGGCGTGCAGTACGGAAAGCCCAGGTCCTGGATGGCGTGCATCAGTTCCGGAGCAAGCTTGAAATCGTGAAAGCGGGTTTTGCCTTCCTGCGGCTCGACGACGAAGTCTTCGAGTTTCCACGGAATGACCGGTGCCTTGGGCTTCGGTTCGCGACGTGGCCTGGCCGGTTTCGGCGCTTCGCTGGGTGCAGGCTCTACGGCAATTGGCGCTGGCGCAGCGGGTATTTCTTCTGGCTTCGGTGCGGCTGCGGGAGCGGGGCGGTCGGCCTGCGGGGCATCGGTGCGATGACCGGGGGCGTGCGACGGCGCACTGGGAACTGGCGCGAGCTGCTCAGCCTCGCTTTTACCGAACATCTTCTTGAGTGCTTTGAGCACGGTCATCTCATCAGTTGGTTAAGGAATGTACGCCGGCCAGTGTAATGCAAGAATCGGGCGCGGCGTAGTAGGAGGGATCAATGGGCGGACATTGCTCGCAAATCAGCGCAGGCGTTCGCTCAGCCAGACGCCGACGTCGCGAATCTCTTCAGGTAACACTTCGTGCTCCATTGGGTATTCCTGCCATGTCACGGTGACACCATGCTTCACCAAATGCTCATAGGCAGTGCGCCCCATCGAGTTCTGCACCACGCCATCGAACTGACCGTGCAGACACAGCACCGGAATACGCTGCTGACTGGCGGATAACTCTAGTTCATCGCTGAATGTCGGTGCGTACGTCGACAACGCCAGCACCCCGCCCAGCGGTCCCTGCCATTTAAGGAACGCGGTATGCAATACCACCGCGCCGCCTTGCGAAAACCCGGCAAGGAAAATCCGCGAGGCGTCTATTCCGCTGGCGCGCTGGTTTTCGATCAGCTCGATGATGCGCTCTGCCGAAGCTTCCAGTTCGTCGCGATCGATCGCCCGGGCCGGGCTCATGGCCTTGATGTCGTACCAGCTGGGCATGGCATATCCGCCATTTATCGTCACTGGACGGGTCGGTGCCTGCGGCAGCACAAAGCGCGTGCTCAACAGACTTTCCTGCAACGCCTCGGCCACCGGCAGGAAGTCGTAACGGTCGGCGCCGAGGCCGTGCAGCCAGATCACGCAGGCGTCTGCGGGCTTAACAGGCTGAAGAATCAAGGGCTCGGTCATGTCTGCTCCAAAAATGTGCGGGCGCTCTCATTGAGTGCGTGATTGAAGGGCGCGCCCGGTTGATCCGTTAACAAGATGTCGCAAGGTTACAAGTTTAGCTATTGACGTGTCGCGCAATCACTTTCGCAAGCGGTGTGGTACGGCGTTTGCTATGGAGCTTTGCGTACGAAGCATCCGTTGCGCGGCGGTAACACTATCAGTGTCAGTCGCGCGATGGGATAGCAACGAATCCGGTGATGGATGTTCGCCAATGGCCGCTACGGGCTTAGCGAACGTGAAAGGGCTACAGCCCGTTCGGCCGATTGGTGAGAAGTGAGTGATCCATGATGTGGATTTTCTCCTACTAGACTCATAGCGAAGGTCTTACGTCGGTTGACCCCAAAAAAAGCCAACACGGGTCAACAACGCCTCAAAAGGGTGCGACAGGACTCAAGCTCCGACACAACAAGAGCAAAACTGGAGGTTTGAATGAAGATGTTGAAATCCACTCTGGCGGTCGTGACTGCTGCAGCAGTACTCGGCGTCAGCGGGTTCGCTCAGGCGGGTGCAACCCTGGATGCGGTACAGAAAAAAGGTTTCGTGCAGTGTGGCGTGAGCGACGGTCTGCCGGGCTTCTCGGTACCGGATGCGACCGGCAAGATTCTCGGCATCGATGCTGACGTCTGCCGCGCTGTGGCCGCAGCCGTTTTCGGCGACGCCAACAAGGTCAAGTTCAGCCAGTTGAACGCCAAGGAGCGCTTCACCGCGCTGCAATCCGGCGAGATCGACATCCTGTCGCGCAACACCACCATGACCAGTTCCCGTGACGCGGGCATGGGCCTGAAATTCCCGGGCTTCATCACCTACTACGACGGCATCGGCTTCCTGGTGAACAACAAGCTGGGCGTGAAAAGTGCCAAAGAGCTCGACGGCGCGACCATCTGCATCCAGGCCGGTACCACCACCGAACTGAACGTTTCCGACTACTTCCGTGGCAACGGTCTGAAATACACCCCGATCACCTTCGACACCTCCGATGAAAGCGCCAAGTCGCTGGAATCCGGTCGTTGCGACGTGCTGACCTCCGACAAGTCCCAGCTGTTCGCCCAGCGCAGCAAGCTGGCCTCGCCGAAGGACTACGTGGTGCTGCCGGAAACCATTTCCAAGGAACCATTGGGCCCGGTCGTACGTAACGGCGACGACGAGTGGCTGGCGATCGTGCGTTGGGTCGGCTATGCGCTGCTCAATGCCGAAGAAGCCGGCATCACTTCGAAGAATGTCGAAGCTGAAGCCAAGTCCACCAAGAACCCGGACGTGGCCCGTATGCTCGGCGCTGACGGCGAGTACGGCAAAGACCTGAAACTGCCGAAAGACTGGGTTGTGCAGATCGTCAAGCAAGTCGGCAACTACGGCGAAATCTTCGAGAAAAACCTCGGCAAGAGCACTCCGCTGGAAATCGACCGTGGCCTGAACGCCCTGTGGAACAACGGCGGCATTCAGTACGCACCACCAGTGCGCTAATGGTTCTATCGCCCGGCGGGCCAACCGCCGGGTGATGTTCTTGTTCCATTTCTTCCGGGGCACTTCATGCAAAATTCAATCGGCGCACCAAAGCAGAGGCTCAGCCTCAGCGATCCACGAGTGCGTGCGTGGCTATTCCAGATCATCACCGTTGTGGCGGTGGTCTCGCTTGGCTGGTACCTGTTCGACAATACGCAAACCAACCTTCAGCACCGGGGCATCACCTCCGGCTTCAGCTTTCTGGAGCGCAGTGCCGGATTCGGCATCGCTCAAACCCTGATCGACTACACCGAAGCGGACAGTTACGCGCGGGTGTTTGTCATCGGCCTGCTCAACACCCTGTTGGTGACCTTTATCGGCGTGATCCTGGCGACGATTCTCGGTTTCATCGTTGGCGTGGCGCGGCTGTCGCAGAACTGGATCATCGCCAAACTGGCGACGGTGTATGTGGAAGTATTCCGCAACATTCCGCCGCTGCTGCAGATCCTGTTCTGGTACTTCGCGGTGTTCCTGACCATGCCGGGGCCGCGCAACAGCCACAACTTCGGCGACACCTTCTTCGTCAGCAGCCGTGGCCTGAACATGCCGGCCGCACTCGCTGCCGACGGCTTCTGGGCGTTCGTGATCAGCATCGTCCTGGCCATTGTCGGCATCGTGCTGATGTGCCGCTGGGCCAACAAGCGTTTCGAAGAAACCGGCGTACCGTTCCACAAGTTCTGGACCGGCCTGGCAATTGCGCTGGTGATCCCGACCCTGTGCGCGCTGATCTTCGGCGCTCCGCTGCACTGGGAAATGCCCGAGCTCAAGGGCTTCAACTTCGTCGGCGGCTGGGTGTTGATCCCGGAACTGCTGGCATTGACCCTGGCGCTCACCGTGTACACCGCAGCGTTCATCGCCGAGATCGTGCGTTCCGGGATCAAGTCGGTCAGCCACGGCCAGACCGAAGCCGCGCGTTCCCTCGGCCTGCGCAACGGCCCGACCCTGCGCAAGGTGATCATCCCGCAAGCCCTGCGCGTGATCATTCCGCCGCTGACCAGCCAATACCTGAACCTGGCGAAGAACTCTTCGCTGGCCGCCGGTATCGGTTACCCGGAAATGGTTTCGCTGTTCGCCGGCACCGTGCTCAACCAGACCGGGCAGGCCATCGAAGTGATTGCCATCACCATGAGCGTGTACCTGGCGATCAGTATCAGCATTTCCCTGCTGATGAACTGGTACAACAAGCGCATTGCGCTGATCGAGCGGTAAGGAAAAGCGCATGAGTACTCATACTTTCAAACCCGACATGCCTCCACCGAACAGCAGCATCGGCGTGGTGGCGTGGATGCGCGCGAACATGTTCTCCAGCTGGCTCAACACCCTGCTGACGCTGTTCGCGTTCTACCTGATCTACCTGGTCGTGCCACCGATCCTCAGCTGGGCGATCGTCGATGCCAACTGGGTCGGCACCACTCGCGCCGACTGCACCAAGGAAGGCGCCTGCTGGGTGTTCATTCAGCAGCGCTTCGGCCAGTTCATGTACGGCTATTACCCGACCGAACTGCGCTGGCGCGTTGATCTGACCGTGTGGCTGGCGGTCATTGGCGCAGCACCGCTGTTCATCTCGCGCGTGCCGCGTAAAGCGGTGTACGGCCTGAGCTTCCTGGTGCTGTACCCGATCATCGCCTTCATCTTGTTGCACGGCGGTTTCGGTCTGACCACCGTGCCGACCAGCCAGTGGGGCGGCCTGATGCTGACCCTGGTGATCGCCACCGTCGGCATCGCCGGAGCATTGCCGCTGGGCATCGTGCTGGCGCTGGGACGACGTTCGAACATGCCGGCGATTCGTGTGGTCTGCGTGACTTTCATCGAGTTCTGGCGCGGCGTGCCGTTGATCACGGTGCTGTTCATGTCCTCGGTAATGCTGCCGCTGTTCCTGCCCGAAGGCATGAACTTCGACAAGCTGCTGCGGGCGCTGATCGGCGTGATCCTGTTCCAGTCGGCGTACGTCGCCGAAGTGGTGCGTGGCGGTCTGCAAGCGATTCCCAAAGGGCAGTACGAAGCGGCCGCGGCGATGGGCCTCGGTTACTGGCGTTCGATGGGCCTGGTGATTCTGCCGCAAGCGCTGAAGCTGGTGATCCCGGGCATCGTCAACACGTTCATTGCGCTGTTCAAGGACACCAGCCTGGTGATCATCATCGGCCTGTTCGACCTGCTCAACAGCGTCAAGCAAGCCGCCGCCGACCCGAAATGGCTGGGCATGGCCACCGAAGGCTACGTGTTCGCCGCCCTGGTGTTCTGGATTTTCTGTTTTGGTATGTCGCGCTATTCCATGCATCTGGAACGCAAGCTCGACACTGGCCACAAGCGTTAGGAGTTCTCTGTAAATGAGCGAAGCAATCAAAAAGCCTGTGGGTCCGGAAGGCATTATCCAGATGCAGGGCGTGAACAAGTGGTACGGCCAGTTTCACGTACTCAAGGACATCAACCTCAACGTCAAACAGGGCGAGCGCATCGTTCTGTGTGGCCCGTCGGGTTCCGGTAAATCGACCACGATCCGTTGCCTGAATCGTCTGGAAGAACACCAGCAGGGGCGCATCGTCGTCGATGGCGTGGAACTGACCAACGACCTCAAGCAGATCGAAGCGATCCGTCGCGAAGTCGGCATGGTGTTCCAGCACTTCAACCTGTTCCCGCACCTGACCATTCTGCAGAACTGCACGCTGGCGCCGATGTGGGTGCGCAAAATGCCCAAGCGCAAGGCCGAAGAAATCGCCATGCATTACCTGGAGCGCGTACGCATTCCGGAGCAGGCGCACAAGTACCCGGGGCAACTGTCCGGCGGTCAGCAACAGCGTGTGGCGATCGCCCGCGCCCTGTGCATGAAACCGAAAATCATGCTGTTTGACGAGCCGACTTCAGCGCTCGATCCGGAAATGGTGAAAGAGGTTCTGGACACCATGATCGGTCTGGCCGAAGACGGTATGACCATGCTCTGCGTGACCCACGAAATGGGCTTCGCCCGCACCGTGGCCAACCGCGTGATCTTCATGGACAAGGGCGAAATCGTTGAACAGGCGGCGCCGAACGATTTCTTCGACAATCCGCAGAATGATCGGACGAAGTTGTTCTTGAGTCAGATTTTGCATTGATGGTTGATGAGTGAAACCAACCCGGCCATGTGCCGGGTTGTTTTTTCGGTGTCAGGAAACCGAAAGGGATTCATGTTCTTTGTGGACGATGTGCTCGAAACCTCTCAAATCTGCACCTTCGCCGAGAGTCTTTGCATCGGTTAGCAAATATGGGTAACGATCCAATAAACGCATCAGCAGTATGAGTGCCTTGGGCGGCAAGATTTCGCCGCGCTCGTAGCGAGAGAATGCGTTATGCCCACCCCCAGATAGCAGTTGCACCGTCTCTTTTTGCGTCAGATGCAATTTGCGGCGAATCCGCTTCATCTCGTCGCCAATCATTTTCCTGGCAGCGATGACCAACTCATCACCTGCGTCGCAATAACGTTCCGCGCTATCGGTATCGGCGTCCCATTCGACCTCACCGCAGTTCTGGCACTCCCAGCCAGAAAGATCATCCACACGCCGCTCCATGCCTTTGACTTTCAGGGTTTCGCCGCGCCCCTGAAAATGCCTCATTCCCTCACGTGCACCGCAGCTGACACATTGCTGGGTTTTCATGGGTTGTTCTCCTTGAAGGAGATCACCGGTGGGCTGCCGCCGGGGCGGTATGTCACCTTGATGTAAATCTCCTGATCTCGTGAATTGATGTGATACACGTCTTGCCAGATTCGATGATCCTCATAAGTAGTCATCGATTTGTACAACATCCTGGTTTGTAGCTCGAAAACAATCTCCTGCATTTCGCTGACATTGAAGCCGAGCTTCTCAGCTGACCTTACTGAAGTTTTGGTGAAAGCATTTTGACCCAGTCGCCTCACTTCAGACTTGATCACCGCCAAGTCGTAATGGGGTGTGTTCTTTTCCATAAGAAGCCAAAACCCTGTCCCTGAAATTACCCTTAAAGGGTAATTTTGACTAATCGAAAATGCCGCTCCATGTGTCTCCGATTGACCCTAGGTGGTTGCCGTCCTACATGGGTCTGACTAACATGTCGGAAAATTCATCCTATGATTGGATGAAAAGGCGAAGCTCATGTCCGAAATTTCCCCTTTGATCAAGCGATCCCTGGTCGATCAGGCTTTGGATCAACTGCGTCAGCGCATCAACAGCGGTGCGTGGCAGGTCGGCGAGCGTCTGCCGACCGAGCCTGAGCTGTGCGCCGAGCTGGGCATCAGCCGCAACACGGTGCGTGAGGCAATGCGTGTTCTGGCGTTTTCGGGATTGATCGAAATTCGCCAAGGCGACGGCAGTTATCTTCGTGCGCTGGTCGACCCGCTCGACACACTTAAAGCGCTATCGCGTTGTTCGCTGGAGCAGGCCAGGGAGACCCGGCACATCCTTGAAGTCGAGGCCATCGGCCTGGCGGCGTTGCGTCGTACCGATGAGGATCTGGCGGCGCTGCGTGAAGCGCTCGGCACCAGCGGCAGCCATTACCACGGCGATCTCGACGCCTATATCGCCTGCGATCTGGTGTTCCATCGCCGACTGGTCGACGCCGCGCACAACCCGACCCTCAGCGAGTTGTATCGCTACTTCTCCAGCATCGTCGGCGCGCAATTGCGCCAGACCCTGAATATCTCCCCGCGCCGTCAGGAAGTGTTCGATCTGCACATCGACTTGCTCGATGCGGTCGAGCAACGCGACCCGGAACGGGCCAAAGCCTTGTCGAGGCAGTTGATCAATGAACCTTGAAACCGAGAAGACCATGTCCCGCAGTGAGTTATCCACAGCGTCGAAACGCACCCCCGAACTTGAAGAGCTGCTGATCGATGCCGAGGCTGATGACGAGCAGGTCCAGCAAAGCCATCCGTTGGTGAAACGTCCATGGTTGCTGCTGCTCGGGTTGATTCTGGTGGCGCTGAACCTGCGCCCGGCGTTGTCGAGCATGGCGCCATTGCTTAGCGAGGTCTCCAGAAGCCTCGGGCTGTCTGCGGCGCAGGCGGGATTACTGACCACGTTGCCGGTGCTGTGCCTGGGCTTGTTCGCACCGCTGGCGCCGATTCTGGCGCGGCGGTTTGGTGCTGAGCGCGTGGTGTTGGGGATTCTGCTGACACTGGCCGGCGGCATCATCCTGCGCAGCAATTTCGGCGAGATCGGGCTGTTCGCCGGCAGCGTCCTTGGCGGCGCCAGCATCGGCATCGTCGGCGTGCTGCTGCCGGGCATCGTCAAGCGCGACTTCGCCAAACACGCCGGGACCATGACCGGCGTCTACACCATGGCGCTGTGCCTGGGCGCAGCGATGGCGGCGGGTTCGACCGTGCCGCTGAGTGAACACTTCGGCAACAGCTGGGCGATGGGCCTGGGCTTCTGGGTGATTCCGGCATTGGTGGCGGCGGTTTTCTGGCTGCCACAAGTCGGCTCCAAACATGGCGCACACAACGTAGCCTACCGCGTGCGCGGGTTGCTGCGTGATCCGCTGGCCTGGCAGGTGACCTTGTACATGGGCCTGCAATCGTCGCTGGCCTACATCGTGTTTGGCTGGTTGCCGTCGATCCTCATCGGTCGCGGGCTGACACCGACTCAGGCCGGATTGGTGCTGTCCGGTTCGGTGATCATTCAGCTGGCCAGTTCGCTGGCCGCGCCGTGGCTGGCGACCCGTGGCAAGGATCAGCGTCTGGCGATCGTCGTGGTCATGGCGCTGACCCTGGCCGGCCTGTTCGGCTGCCTGTACGCACCGATCGAAGGTCTGTGGGGCTGGGCGATTCTGCTCGGCCTCGGGCAGGGCGGTACGTTCAGTCTGGCCCTGACCCTGATCGTCCTGCGCTCGCGCGATTCCCATGTCGCGGCGAACCTGTCGAGCATGTCGCAGGGTTTTGGCTACACCCTGGCGTCCATGGGGCCTTTCGCCGTGGGCGTGGTGCATGACTGGACCGGCGGCTGGAGTGCGTTGGGCTGGATTTTCGGCATTATCGGCGCCGGTGCAATCCTCGCCGGGCTGGGTGCCGGCCGGGCGCTGTATGTGCAGGTGCAAAGCGAAAAGATCTGAATGCACTGGTTGCAAATGTGGGAGCGAGCCTGCTCGCGAAAGCGGTGTTTCAGTCAACATGGATGTTGAATGTTGAATTGCCTTCGCGAGCAGGCTCGCTCCCACAAGGGTTTTGCGTATTGCCGATAGTGTTTCTGCGCGCGGCAGATTATGGTGCTGGCAATCTGTACCTATTTTTTGGAGACTGCCTTGAGCGAAGCCCACAGCGCCCTGATCACCCGCTTCTACCAAGCCTTTCAGCGCCTTGACGCCGAAGCCATGGCCGTCTGCTACACCGATGATGTGGTATTCAGCGATCCGGCCTTCGGCGAGTTGCGCGGGCGCGATGCCGGCGACATGTGGCGCATGCTGACTACCCGCGCCAAGGATTTCTCCCTGACCTTCGACAACGTCCGCGCCGACGAACGCAGCGGCGGAGCACACTGGGTCGCGACCTACCTGTTCAGCCAGACCGGCAACATCGTCATCAACGATATCCAGGCGCGATTCGTGTTCCGTGACGGCAAGATCTGCGAGCATCACGACCACTTCGATCTGTGGCGCTGGTCGCGCCAGGCGTTGGGTTTCAAAGGCCTGTTGCTGGGCTGGACGCCGCTGGTGCGCAACGCCGTCCGCGCCCAGGCGCGCAAGGGACTGAAGGCTTTTCAGGCCGGGCGCTGATAAGATCGCCGCCTGTTTTCCTACACGTTCAGATCACCCAAGTGACCAGTCTTAGCGAACAATCCGTCGATGCTGCCGAGCCAGTGAGCAAATCCTGGTTCGTCTACCTCGTGCGTGCCGCCAATGGCTCGTTGTACTGCGGAATCAGCGACGACCCGGTGCGGCGTTTCGCCAAGCATCAGAGCGGCAAGGGCGCGCGGTTCTTTCTCTCCAGCCCGGCGATGGCGCTGGTCTACACCGAACTGTGCCGCGACAAAAGCGATGCTTTGCGCCAGGAACGGCTGATCAAAAAGCTGCGCAAAAGCGCCAAGGAATGCCTCGTCGCGTCTTATCAATCTGACTGATTGGCTCCCATCAGGCAGATCTGTAGGCTGCTAATCAAATGCACGCTAAGCTGCGGGCTCACTATCTGAGCGGCGGAGCCGAGCATGTCCGAGTTGATTCTGCACCATTACCCGACCTCTCCATTCGCCGAGAAGGCCCGCCTGCTGCTGGGCTTCAAAGGCCTGTCCTGGCGTTCGGTGCATATTTCCCCGGTGATGCCAAAGCCGGATCTGACCGCGTTGACCGGTGGCTACCGCAAGACCCCTGTGTTGCAGATCGGTGCTGACATCTATTGCGACACCGCACTGATCGCTCGACGCCTGGAACAGGAAAAAGCCCTGCCGGCGTTCTTCCCCGAGGGTCAGGAAATGACCTGCGCCAGTTTTGCGGCGTGGGCCGATTCGGTGGTGTTCCAGCACGCCGTAAGCCTGGTATTCCAGCCGGAATCGGTGGCGGTACGTTTCGGCAAATTGCCTCCGGAAGCGATCAAGGCATTCCTGGCCGACCGCGCCGGTTTGTTCAGCGGTGGCAGCGCCACGCGTCTGTCCGCCGAGCAGGCCAAACATCAGTGGCCGACGATCATGGCGCGACTGGAGCAGCAGTTGCAGCGCGAGCAGGGCGACTTCCTCTTCGGCGAGCCATCGATTGCCGACTTCGCCCTGGCGCATCCGCTGTGGTTCCTCAAGGCGACGCACGTGACGGCGCCGCTGGTGGATGAATATCCGGCGGTCGCGGCGTGGCTGGGTCGGGTGCTGGGGTTCGGCCATGGCGCGGCGAGCGAGATGTCTTCCGCCGAGGCACTGGAGGTCGCGCATAACGCGACGCCAGCGGCATTGCCGGATGAGCGGTTCGTTGATCCGAACGGCTTCAAGGCGGGCCAGCAAGTGGCAATTGCCGCTATCGATTACGGCGTTGATCCGGTGGTGGGCGAGCTGCTGTTTGCTGGCAGTGAAGAGCTGATCATTCGCCGTGAAGACGAACGTGGCGGCGTGGTGCATGTGCACTTTCCGCGCTTTGGGTTCCGTATCGAGGCGCGCTGATTTATCGAGTCAGCTGCAAAACCTGTGGGAGCGAGCCTGCTCGCGAAGACGATGGATCATTCAACATGTCGTTGGCTGATGCAGCGCTTTCGCGAGCAGGCTCGCTCCCACAATGGATTATTTGAGGGCAGCGAGGATTTCTTCCGGATCAAACCCGCGAATCAACGTACCGTTCACATCAATCAGCGGAATCCCGCGTCCACCCAATGCCTCATACGCCTTGCGCGCATCGGCATCCTTCTCGATGTCGTACTCCTTGAACGGTATGCCCTTGCTGTCGAGAAAGCGTTTGGTCTGTTTGCAGTAGCCGCACCAGTCGGTGGCATAAAGCACGACATTGGCTTGCGCCCGCGTCTGCTCAGAAACCATTTGCGCGGGGTTGAACACCCGCTCGATCTTGCCCCAGTTCTGGTAAACCACGACCACCAGCAGCACCAGGGCGACTTTTTTCAGCACATTGCCGAGCATCAGTTACGCCGCTTCAGCTGGTCGGTCAGCGAAGTCGGCAGGCCTTTGATGATCAGAGTGCCGTTCTCTTCGTCGTACTCGATCTTCGAACCCAGCAGGTGCGCTTCGAAGCTGATCGACAGACCTTCGGCGCGGCCGGTGAAGCGGCGGAATTGGTTGAGGGTGCGTTTGTCTGCCGGGATCTCCGGCGACAGGCCGTAGTCCTTGTTGCGAATGTGATCGTAGAAGGCCTTCGGGCGTTCTTCGTCGATCAGCTCCGACAGCTCCTCAAGGCCCATCGGTTCGCCGAGCTTGGCCTGGCTGCTGGCATAGTCGACCAGAGTTTTGGTTTTCTCGCGGGCCGAGTCTTCCGGCAGGTCTTCGCTCTCGACAAAGTCGCTGAAGGCCTTGAGCAGTGTGCGCGTCTCGCCGGGGCCGTCGACGCCTTCCTGGCAGCCGATGAAGTCGCGGAAGTACTCCGAGACCTTCTTGCCATTCTTGCCCTTGATGAACGAAATGTACTGTTTGGACTGTTTGTTGTTCTGCCACTCGGAAACGTTGATCCGCGCGGCCAGATGCAATTGGCCAAGGTCGAGATGGCGCGAAGGAGTTACGTCGAGCTCGTCGGTCACCGCCACGCCTTCGCTGTGGTGCAGCAGGGCGATCGCCAGATAGTCGGTCATGCCTTGCTGATAGTGGGCGAACAGCACGTGGCCGCCCACCGACAGGTTGGATTCTTCCATCAGCTTCTGCAGATGCTCGACCGCCACTTTACTGAACGCGGTGAAGTCACGGCCGCCGTCCATGTACTCCTTCAACCAGCCGCTGAAGGGGAACGCGCCCGATTCCGGATGGAACAGGCCCCAGGCTTTGCCCTGTTTGGCGTTGTAGCTTTCATTGAGGTCGGCGAGCATGTTTTCGATGGCGGCGGACTCGGCCAGTTCAGAGTCACGGGCGTGCAGAACTGCGGGCGTGCCGTCGGGTTTTTTGTCGATCAGGTGGACGATGCAATGGCGGATCGGCATGGGCTTCTCGGCTGTTGGAAGGGAGGAGGGCAGGCTCCCCCGAAAAAGCGCTCAGTGTACCGCAACCACTGGTTTTGGCGCGGGTTGCAGGGCAAAACCGGGGCGCGCGCCCGGCCTTAAGCGGTTTTTTACCGATTTAGCGCAATAAAGCTGACCAAATGGGTAGCTAGAGGCGGATATTTCCTTGTCGCTGTGCTAGTTTTGCCCGGTCTTACGCGAAGTCACTGCGTTAAGCGTGCATTCAGCATTTGTCAGGTCGAACCAAACCCTGATTTCGGCATCTATAACCCGACTCGTCGTGGTTATCGCCGAGGGTGCCAGATCCAGAAGATCGGGCTCGATGGCTGACACTGCACTCTGCAATCCATATGAATTTGATAGGGAAGGAACACTACATGGCTCTTACTAAAGACCAACTGATCGCCGACATCGCTGAAGCTATCGACGCGCCGAAAACCACCGCGCGTAACGCTCTGGACCAACTGGGCCAAATCGTTGCCGATCAGCTGGAAAACGGCGGCGAAATCACCTTGCCAGGTATCGGCAAGCTGAAAGTGACCGAGCGTCCTGCCCGCACCGGCCGTAACCCTTCGACTGGCGCTGCCATCGAAATCCCTGCAAAGAAAGTGATCAAGCTGGTTGTGGCCAAAGGCCTGACCGACGCTGTGAACAAGTAAGACGCAGCGATAAAAAAAACCGTGCTTCGGAGTGATCCGGGGCACGGTTTTTTTGTGTCTGCGATTTGACGGTCAAGTCGCGGGCAAATGTGGGAGCGAGCCTGCTCGCGAAAGCGGTGGGTCAGTCGATATTGAAGCTGACTGACACGCTGCCTTCGCGAGCAGGCTCGCTCCCACAGGGGGATCTGCTGTGTCTTAGCGCACCCAGCGCTCACGCCGCCAGATCTGCTGCTCGGACTTGGTCTGGAAGGTCCAGGCGACAAAGCGGCTCTGCTTCTGCCCCTGCGACATCTCCACGACCTGGCTTTCCAGCACGCCGGCCTTCTTCAGTGCCGTCTCGATGGCCGGCAGGTTCGAGGCCTTCGACACCAGGGTGCTGAACCACAACACCTTGTGCTGGAAGTTCGCGCTCTCGGCAATCAACTGCGTCACGAAGCGCGCTTCACCGCCTTCACACCACAGCTCCGCCGATTGCCCGCCGAAGTTCAGCACCGGCAGCTTGCGTTTCGGGTCGGCCTTGCCCAAGGCGCGCCACTTGCGCTCGCTGCCCTTGGTCGCTTCTTCCATCGAGGCGTGGAACGGCGGGTTGCACATGGTCAGGTCGAAACGCTCGCCCGGCTCCAGCAAGCCGATGAGGATGTGCTTGCGGTTTTCCTGCTGGCGCAGTTGGATCACCTTGCTCAGATCGTTGGACTGAACAATGGCTCGCGCCGCCGCCACGGCTGTCGGGTCGATCTCCGAGCCGAGGAAGTGCCAGCGATATTCGCTGTTGCCGATCAGCGGATAAACGCAGTTGGCGCCCATGCCGATGTCCAGCACATTGACGATCGCGCCGCGCGGCACCTTACCGTCGTTCATGCTCGCCAGCAGGTCGGCGAGAAAGTGCACATAGTCGGCACGCCCCGGAACCGGAGGGCACAGATAGTCGGCCGGGATGTCCCAATGCTGAATGCCATAGAACGCCTTGAGCAGCGCCCGATTGAACACCCGCACCGCGTCGGGGCTGGCGAAGTCGATGCTTTCCTTGCCGTACGGGTTGGTGATCACGTACTTGGCCAGTTCCGGCGTGGTCTTGATCAGTGCCGGAAAGTCGTAACGACCCTGATGGCGATTGCGCGGATGCAGGCTGGCCTTGTCGCGCGGCTCGACGGCTTTGCTCGGGGACGCGGCGTCAGGCTTCTTGCGCGCAGGTTTGGGTGTGCGGGGGGTGGTCATGGGCGTGGTCGATTCGGGTATGGCTGAAAGTGGCGGGCATTGTCCCACATCTGAAGGCAACACCGTTCAAACTGTGGGAGCGAGCCTGCTCGCGAACGCGGTTTTACATCTGACAGATTTGTCGGCTGACACGCCGCTTTCGCGAGCAGGCTCGCTCCCACAGGGGACTCGAGGTTTTGCAGGAATAAAAAAGGGAGGCCACCTGGGCCTCCCTTCTTCAGTGCGATTTGCCGTTACAGACTGGCAATCCGCGCGTGCTGCTCGGCCAGTTTGCCCAGGGCCTGTTCGGCCTCGGCCAGTTTGGCGCGTTCCTTCTCGATGACTTCGGCCGGGGCCTTGTCGACGAATCCTGCGTTGGAGAGCTTGCCGCCAACCCGCTGGACTTCGCCCTGCAGACGCAGGATTTCCTTGTCCAGACGCGCCAGTTCCGCGCCCTTGTCGATCAGACCGGCCATTGGCACCAGCACTTCCATCTCGCCCACCAATGCGGTGGCGGACAGCGGTGCTTCTTCGCCAGCGGCGAGTACGGTGATCGATTCCAGGCGCGCCAGCTTCTTCAGCAGCGCTTCGTTCTCGGACAAGCGGCGCTGGTCTTCAGCGCTGACGTTCTTCAGGAAGATCGGCAGTGGCTTGCCCGGGCCGATGTTCATCTCGCCACGAATGTTGCGCGTGCCGAGCATCAGTTCCTTGAGCCATTCGATGTCGTTTTCCGCCGCCGGATCGATGCGCTCTTCGTTGGCCACCGGCCAAGGCTGCAGCATGATCGTTTTGCCCTGAATACCGGCCAGCGGCGCGATACGCTGCCAGATTTCTTCAGTGATGAACGGCATGAACGGATGCGCCAGACGCAGCGCCACTTCCAGCACGCGCACCAGCGTCCGGCGAGTACCGCGCTGACGTTCGACCGGCGCGTTCTCGTCCCACAGCACAGGCTTGGACAGTTCCAGATACCAGTCGCAGTATTGGTTCCAGATGAACTCGTACAGCGCTTGCGCGGCGAGGTCGAAACGGAACTGATCCAGTTGGCGGGTCACTTCGGCTTCGGTGCGTTGCAACTGCGAAATGATCCAGCGATCAGCCAGCGACAGCTCGTAGGCTTCGCCGTTCTGGCCGCAGTCTTCGCCTTTGTCCAGAACGTAACGCGCGGCGTTCCAGATCTTATTGCAGAAGTTGCGATAGCCTTCGACGCGACCCATGTCGAACTTGATGTCGCGACCGGTCGAGGCCAGCGAGCAGAAGGTGAAGCGCAGGGCGTCGGTACCGTAGCTTTCGATGCCATTGGCGAATTCTTCGCGGGTGGCTTTCTCGATCTTCTTCGCCAGTTTCGGTTGCATCAGGCCCGAGGTGCGCTTCTGCACCAGGGTTTCCAGGTCGATGCCGTCGATGATGTCCAGCGGGTCAAGGACGTTGCCCTTGGACTTGGACATCTTCTGGCCCTGGCCGTCGCGTACCAGACCGTGTACGTAGACAGTCTTGAACGGAACCTGCGGCGTGCCGTCTTCGTTCTTCATCAGGTGCATGGTCATCATGATCATCCGGGCAACCCAGAAGAAAATGATGTCGAAACCGGTGACCAGCACGTCGGTGGAGTGGAATTTCTTCAGGAACTCGGTCTGCTCAGGCCAGCCCAGGGTCGAGAACGTCCACAGGCCGGAACTGAACCAGGTGTCGAGTACGTCGTTGTCCTGTTGCAGCGCAACGTCCGGGCCGAGGTTGTGCTTGGCACGCACTTCGGCTTCGTCGCGACCGACGTAGACCTTGCCCGACTCGTCGTACCAGGCCGGAATCCGGTGGCCCCACCACAGCTGACGGCTGATGCACCAGTCCTGGATGTCGCGCATCCACGAGAAGTACATGTTTTCGTACTGCTTGGGCACGAACTGGATGCGACCGTCTTCAACGGCAGCAATCGCCGGCTCGGCCAGAGGCTTGGTCGATACGTACCATTGGTCGGTCAGCCACGGCTCGATGACCGTGCCGGAGCGATCGCCTTTCGGCGTTTTCAGGTTGTGATCGTTGACGCTCACCAGCAGGCCGGCAGCGTCGAACGCGGCGACGATCTGCTTGCGCGCCTCGAAACGCTCCAGCCCGGCGAACTCGGCCGGAATCTTGCCGTCGATGCTCTCGTTCAGCGTGCCGTCAAGGTTGAACACCTGCGCGGCAGGCAGCACGTTGGCGTTCTTGTCGAAGATGTTCAGCAGCGGCAGGTTGTGGCGCTTGCCGACTTCGTAGTCGTTGAAATCGTGGGCCGGGGTGATTTTCACGCAGCCGGTGCCGAATTCAGGGTCGCAGTAATCGTCGGCGATGATCGGGATGCGCCGGCCAACCAGTGGCAGCTCGACGAATTTGCCGATCAGCGCTTTGTAGCGCTCGTCGTTCGGGTTAACCGCGACGGCGGAGTCGCCGAGAATGGTTTCCGGACGGGTGGTGGCGACGATCAGGAAGTCATTGCCCTCGGCGGTTTTAACGCCATCGGCCAATGGGTATTTCAGGTTCCACAGGAAACCTTTCTCTTCGTGGTTTTCCACTTCGAGGTCAGAAATCGCCGTGTGCAGTTTGGTGTCCCAGTTGACCAGGCGCTTGCCGCGGTAGATCAGGCCGTCTTCATGCAGGCGCACGAAGGCTTCCTTGACCGCTTCCGAGAGGCCGTCGTCCATGGTGAAGCGCTCGCGGCTCCAGTCGACGGACGAGCCGAGGCGGCGGATCTGCCGGCTGATGTTGCCGCCGGACTGATCTTTCCATTCCCAGACTTTTTCGAGGAATTTTTCCCGGCCCAGATCGTGACGATTCTGGCCCTGGGCTTCGAGCTGACGCTCCACCAGCATCTGCGTGGCGATACCGGCGTGGTCGGTGCCCGGCTGCCACAGGGTGTCGCGACCCTGCATGCGGCGGAAACGGATCAACGCGTCCATGATCGCGTTGTTGAAGCCGTGACCCATGTGCAGGCTGCCGGTGACGTTCGGCGGCGGGATCATGATGGTGTAGGACTCGCCCGCGCCTTGCGGGGCGAAGTAGTTCTCGGACTCCCAGGTCTTGTACCAGGAAGTTTCAATGGCGTGCGGCTGGTAGGTCTTATCCATGCGCGGCGGGACCCTATTGGCATTTATTCAGGAAAAGCCGGGAAGTATAGCGGGGCATGGTGCCGAGGGCGAGCGGGGGAGGTCTGGCGGAGATCTAAATGCAGGAGCTGCCGAAGGCTGCGATCTTTTGATCTTGTTTTTTGTGAAAGCAAAGTCAAAAGATCGCAGCCTTCGGCAGCTCCTGCACTAGCGGCTTACTCGTACTGGCTGAGCAGCCGCTCCATCCGCGCATCGAGGCGGCGTTTGATTTCGGTCTCGATGTGCGGGGCGAAGTCGTCGATCACGTCTTGCATGATCAATTGCGCGGCGGCGCGCAGTTCGCTGTCCAGGTGCAGCAAGGCATCCGGGCCTTTATCGACCGGTGCGGCAGCCGGCGGCGCTGGTGGCGCTGGTGGCGGCTCGACGGCCGCCGGCGGATTGCCGACGGAATCGAACAGCATCGGAATCTGTTCCTGTTCGCCGTCATCGACCGTATCGGTCAAGAGCGGCGGTTGCAGGTTGTCATCGCCGAGCAACTGGCGGATCGATTCAAGATCGTCCAGCAGATGTGCGGACTTCTGTTGCGGTTTCGGAGTGTCCATTGGAGTGCTCAGAGTCGCTGTAAACGGTGGTCTTGCAGAGAATAGCCCTGTTCGCGGTAGAAACGGAAACTCTCCCGCGCCGCCGCTCGGATGGTCGGATCTTCCACCACCACTTCCGCCACGCGGGCGAATTTGCTGGCGAAGGCCGGGACTTTCAGGTCGAGATTGACCAGCAGATCCTGATGCTCACCGCAGTCTTGCCCGAGTCCCAGCACGATCAAACCGTCCGGTTCGCTGTCGGCCGGGCCGTGGGGCACGAAGCTTTCACCCTTGAATACCCACAGACGCGCATCGAGATCGTCGCGCTGGGCCGCATCGCTGCAATGCAGGTAGATGCGGTGGCCCATGCGCCAGGCTTTCTCGGTGAGCTTGCAGGCGAAATCCAGGCGCGCTGAAGGATCGGCGCTGGGCAGGATATAGAAGTCGACTTTGGTCATTGCGGTTCCAGAGCGGCAAGTGGCGTCACCCGAGAGTGACGCCACCTTTCAGCGGTTTCAGGCCTTGGCGCGATCGAGCAGGTACTGGGTCAGCAGTGGAACCGGACGGCCGGTGGCGCCTTTGTCCTTGCCGCCGCTGGTCCATGCCGTGCCGGCGATGTCCAGGTGCGCCCAGTTGAGGTTCTTGGTGAAGCGCGACAGGAAGCAGGCGGCAGTGATGGTGCCTGCCTTCGGCCCGCCAATGTTGGCGATGTCGGCGAACGGGCTGTCCAGCTGCTCTTGATACTCATCGAACAGCGGCAGTTGCCAGGCGCGGTCGTCGGCTGCCTTGCCGGCGCTGAGCAGTTGGTCGATCAGCTCGTCGTTGTTGCCCAGCAGGCCGGACGTGTGCGCGCCCAAGGCAACTACGCAAGCACCGGTCAGGGTGGCGATGTCGATCACCGCTTGTGGCTTGAAGCGCTCGGCGTAGGTCAGCGCATCGCACAGCACCAGACGGCCTTCAGCGTCGGTGTTGAGGATTTCCACGGTCTGGCCGCTCATGGTAGTGACGATATCGCCCGGCCGCGAAGCATTGCCGCTCGGCATGTTTTCGGCGCAGGCGAGGATGCACACCAGATTGATCGGCAGTTTCAGCTCAAGCACAGCACGCAAGGTACCGAACACGGAGGCAGCGCCGCCCATGTCGTATTTCATCTCGTCCATGCCGGCGCCCGGCTTCAGGCTGATGCCGCCGGTGTCGAAGGTGATGCCCTTGCCGACCAGCGCGTATGGCTTCTCGGATTTCTTGCCGCCGTTGTATTGCATGACGATCAGGCGCGGCGGCTGGGCGCTGCCCTGGCCCACAGCGTAGAACGAGCCCATGCCGAGGGATTTGATCTTCTTCTCGTCGAGCACTTCGACTTTCAGATCCTTGAACTCTTTGCCCAGATTCTTGGCTTGTTCGCCCATGAAGGTCGGGTGGCAGATGTTCGGTGGCAGGTTGCCCAGATCGCGGGTGAACGCCATGCCGTTGGCGATGGCGGTGGCGTGGTTCACGGCACGCTGCACTTCGGCTTGCGCAGCCTTGATGGTCAGCAGGGTGATTTTCTTCAGGGCGCGCGGTTCGGCTTTCTGGCTCTTGAACTGGTCGAAGGTGTAGCCGCCGTCGACCAGGGTTTCTGCCAGCAGGCGAGTCTTGCCGTAGCTGTCGCGACCTTTGACGATGACTTCATCCAGCGCCAGCACGGCGTCACCGCCGCCCAGGCCTTTGAGGGTGTTGAGGATGCCGGCAACGATTTTGCGGAACGGACGGTCGCCCAATTCTTCGTCCTTGCCCACACCGACCAGCAACACGCGCTCGGCTTTCAGGTTCGGCAGGCTGTGCAGCAGCAGGCTCTGACCGACCTTGCCGGCCAGGTCGCCACGCTTGAGCACGGCGCTGATCGCGCCACCGCTCGACTCGTCGACCAGTCTGGCGGCGACACCGAGTTTGCGGCCTTCGCCGACGGCAACCACCAGGGTGGCGGTTTTCAACGTTTCTGGGCTAACGCTTTTTACAACCAGTTCCATGTCCGGATCCCTGAATGAATGGTCAACACGCAGGCGCTCGACGTTGTCCGCAGTCGCCTGCTTATAGATAGAAGAGGCGCAGGCCAAAGCCTGCGACAAGGGCCGCAGTTTGAACCTCGCTCCCCGCGCCTGACAACCCTCAGCAAAGGATTACAGAGATGGATGAGTGTGCGCAGTGACAGGCGCACCCAATCACAGGATAATGCCGCATCTTTTTTCGACCGCTCTGCATGGCGGGCCGGTCGATGTGTTTGCTTGTTTGGCCGCCTTAGCCTGACAACCCTGGAGTGTCTGGTTTGATCGTCTTCCGTTATCTGTCCCGCGAAGTCCTGTTGACCCTCAGCGCCGTAAGTGCCGTGCTGCTGGTCATCATCATGAGCGGTCGCTTCATCAAATACCTGGCGCAGGCTGCGGCCGGTCAGCTCGATCCGGGCTCGCTGTTCCTGATCATGGGCTTTCGTCTGCCGGGTTTCCTGCAACTGATTCTGCCGCTGGGCCTGTTCCTCGGGATCCTGCTGGCCTACGGTCGGCTGTACCTCGAAAGCGAAATGACCGTGCTCTCGGCCACCGGCATGAGCCAGCAGAAGCTGTTTCGCATGACCCTGTTTCCGGCAACGCTGGTGGCACTGGTGGTGGCGTGGCTGAGCCTCGGCCTTGCTCCGCAGGGCGCCAACCAGTTTCAGCTGCTGCTGAACAAGCAGGACGCGCTGACCGAGTTCGATACCCTCGAACCGGGCCGCTTCCAGGCCTTGCGTGACGGTACTCGAGTGACTTACACCGAAACCCTGAGCGACGACCGCGTCAATCTCGGTAGCGTGTTCATTTCGCAGAAGAACCTCGGCGCCGATAAGAAGGATCGCGGGATTTCCGTACTGGTGGCCGAGTCGGGCCGTCAGGAAATCCGCCCCGATGGCAATCGCTACCTGATCCTCGACAACGGCTATCGCTATGACGGCAGCCCGGGGCAAGCCGATTACCGCGCCATTCATTACGAAACCTACGGCGTGCTGCTGCCCAAGCCGGACGTCAGCGAAGAAGTCACCGATCGCGATGCGATGCCGACCTCGTCCCTGTGGGGCAGTGATGACATCCGTTCAAAAACCGAGCTGCAATGGCGCATGTCCCTGCCTTTGCTGGTATTCATCGTGACCCTGATGGCGGTGCCGCTGTCGCGGGTGAATCCGCGTCAGGGGCGTTTCCTCAAGCTGCTGCCGGCGATTCTTCTTTATATGGCTTACCTGACCATCCTGATTGCCGCTCGCGGCGCCCTTGAAAAAGGCAAGATTCCGCCAGCCCTCGGCCTGTGGTGGGTACACGCGATCTTCCTGGTGATCGGCCTCGGCCTGCTTTATTGGGAGCCGCTGCGCCTGAAGCTGGCCAGCCGTCGCAGTGCTGCGCTGGAGGTGGCCCGTGGTTAAACTCGACCGCTATATCGGCAGCAGCGTGTTCATGGCGATCATCGCCGTGCTGGCGATCATCCTCGGCCTGGCAACGCTTTTCGCCTTCATCGATGAAATGGGCGACGTCAGCGACACCTACACCTTGGTCGACGTGCTCGGTTTTGTATTGCTCACCGCACCGCGCCGTCTGTATGAAATGCTGCCGATGGCGGCATTGATCGGCTGCCTGATCGGTCTCGGCAGTCTGGCCAGCAGCAGTGAGCTGACAGTCATGCGCGCTGCTGGCGTGTCGATCGGCCGTATCGTCTGGGCCGTCATGAAACCGATGCTGGTGCTGATGCTCGCCGGCGTGCTGATTGGCGAATACGTCGCCCCGGCCACCGAAAGCATGGCACAGGCCAATCGCTCGCTGGCCCAGGGCAGCGGCGATGCGCAAAGCGCCAAACACGGTATGTGGCACCGTCAGGGTGAGGAATTCATCCACATCAACGCCGTTCAACCGAACGGTCTGTTGTACGGCGTGACGCGCTATCACTTCGACAAGGAACGCCATCTGCTCAGCTCCAGCTTCGCCAAAAAGGCCGAGTTTGACGGCAGCAAGTGGCAGCTCACCGACGTTGCCACCACGCTGTTCCACGAGCGCAGCACTGAGGTCGTCAATGCCCCGAGCGAGGAGTGGGACGTGGCGTTGAGCCCGCAACTGCTCAGCACCGTGGTCATGGCGCCGGAATCGCTGTCGATCAGCGGTCTGTGGGGCTACATCCACTATCTGGCTGAGCAGGGCCTGAGCAATGGCCGCTACTGGCTGGCATTTTGGGTCAAGGTGTTGCAGCCGCTGGTGACCGCCGCGCTGGTGCTGATGGCGATCTCGTTCATCTTCGGTCCACTGCGTTCGGTGACCCTCGGTCAGCGTGTTTTCACCGGCGTGCTGGTGGGCTTCACCTTCCGCATCGTCCAGGATCTGCTGGGGCCATCGAGTCTGGTGTTCGGTTTCTCGCCGCTGTTTGCGGTGCTGGTGCCGGCCGGCGTGTGTGCGCTGGCGGGTGTCTGGCTGCTCAGACGCGCGGGCTGATGAACAAGCTTTCATTGAGCGCTTGAACCCTGAAAACGCCTCGGTCGCCAGACCGGGGCGTTTTTGCATGCGATCCGGGTGACAGGCGAACGTGACGCTTGCGCCGTGTATCAGGTACAATTCCCGGCTATTTTTCGGCGGGCCAAGCCTGCAGCCTTTTTGAGTGTTGATCCGTGAGTGATTTGAGTCATATCCGCAATTTCTCCATCATCGCCCACATTGACCATGGCAAGTCGACGCTGGCTGACCGTTTCATCCAGATGTGCGGCGGCCTGGCCGAGCGTGAAATGGAAGCCCAGGTACTGGATTCCATGGATCTTGAGCGTGAACGCGGGATCACCATCAAGGCCCACAGCGTTACCCTCTATTACAAAGCCAAAGACGGCATCACCTACCAGCTGAACTTCATTGACACCCCGGGCCACGTCGACTTCACCTATGAAGTCAGCCGTTCCCTGGCCGCGTGCGAAGGCGCCTTGCTGGTGGTCGATGCGGGGCAGGGCGTCGAAGCCCAGTCCGTGGCCAACTGCTACACCGCCATCGAGCAGGGCCTGGAGGTCATGCCGGTCCTGAACAAGATCGACCTGCCCCAGGCCGAGCCGGATCGCGTCAAGGACGAGATCGAGAAGATCATCGGCATCGACGCCACCGACGCCGTCACCTGCAGCGCCAAGACCGGCCTGGGTGTCGACGAAGTGCTCGAGCGTCTGGTGCACACCATTCCTGCGCCGACCGGCAACATCGAAGATCCGCTGCAAGCGTTGATCATCGACTCCTGGTTCGACAACTACCTGGGCGTTGTTTCCCTGGTACGCGTGCGCCACGGCCGTGTGAAGAAGGGCGACAAGATTCTGGTCAAGTCCACCGGCAAGGTGCACCTGGTCGACAGCGTCGGCGTGTTCAACCCGAAGCACACCGCCACCGTTGATCTGAAGGCCGGCGAAGTGGGCTTCATCATCGCCAGCATCAAGGACATTCACGGTGCGCCGGTCGGTGACACCCTGACCCTGAGCTCCACGCCGGACGTTCCGGTGCTGCCGGGCTTCAAACGCATTCAGCCACAGGTTTACGCCGGTCTGTTCCCGGTCAGTTCCGACGACTTCGAGGATTTCCGCGAAGCGCTGCAGAAGCTGACCCTGAACGACTCGTCGCTGCAGTACACCCCGGAAAGCTCCGACGCCCTGGGCTTCGGCTTCCGTTGCGGCTTCCTCGGCATGCTGCACATGGAAATCATCCAGGAGCGCCTCGAGCGCGAATACGACCTGGACCTGATCACCACCGCGCCGACAGTAATTTTCGAACTGGTGTTGAAAACCGGTGAAACGATTTACGTCGACAACCCGTCGAAGCTTCCGGATGTGTCGGCGATCGAGGACATGCGCGAGCCAATCGTGCGCGCCAATATCCTCGTACCGCAGGAACACCTGGGCAACGTGATCACCCTGTGCATCGAGAAACGCGGTGTTCAGGTCGACATGCTGTTCCTCGGCAATCAGGTGCAAGTGACCTACGACCTGCCGATGAACGAAGTGGTCCTGGACTTCTTCGACCGTCTCAAATCCACCAGCCGCGGCTATGCTTCGCTGGACTACCATTTCGATCGTTACCAATCGGCTAATCTGGTGAAACTGGACGTGCTGATCAACGGCGACAAGGTCGATGCCCTGGCATTGATCGTGCACCGTGACAATTCGCACTTCAAAGGTCGCCAGTTGACCGAGAAGATGAAAGAACTGATTCCTCGTCAGATGTTCGACGTGGCGATCCAGGCCGCCATCGGTGGTCAGATCGTGGCCCGGACAACCGTCAAGGCGCTCAGAAAGAACGTATTGGCCAAATGCTACGGCGGTGACGTCAGTCGTAAGAAGAAACTGCTCGAGAAGCAGAAGGCCGGTAAGAAACGCATGAAACAGGTCGGCAACGTGGAAATTCCACAGGAAGCCTTCCTCGCCGTGCTCAGGTTGGAATAATCAGGTCCTATGTCGCTAAATTTCCCGCTGTTGCTGGTCATCGCCGTGTTCGTCTGCGGCCTGTTGGCGTTGCTTGATCTGCTGTTCCTGGCACCGCGTCGGCGTGCTGCCATTGCCTCTTATCAAGGCAGTGTCAGCCAGCCCGAGCCTGTGGTGGTCGAGAAGCTGAACAAAGAGCCGCTGCTGGTCGAATACGGCAAGTCGTTCTTTCCGGTGCTGTTCATCGTGCTGGTGCTGCGTTCGTTCCTGGTGGAGCCGTTCCAGATCCCGTCCGGCTCGATGAAACCGACCCTGGATGTCGGCGACTTCATTCTGGTGAACAAGTTTTCCTACGGCATTCGTCTGCCGGTGATCGACAAGAAGATCATCGAAGTCGGTGACCCGCAGCGCGGCGATGTGATGGTGTTCCGCTACCCGAGCGACCCGAACGTCAACTACATCAAGCGTGTGGTCGGCCTGCCGGGTGACACGGTGCGTTACACCGCCGACAAGCGTCTGTTCGTCAACGGCGAATCGATTGCCGAGAAGATGGTCGGCGCCGAGGCGGGTTCGCTGGGCAGCGCGGAGCTCTATCAGGAAAAACTCGGCGCAGCCGAACACCTGATCCGTAAGGAAATGAGCCGCTACCGCGCCACCCCGGACCGTTCGTGGACAGTGCCTGCCGGGCACTACTTCATGATGGGCGACAACCGCGACAATTCGAACGACAGCCGCTACTGGGATGATCCGAACATTCCCAAGGATCTGCTGGGCATGGTTCCCGACAAGAATATTGTCGGCAAGGCCTTCGCGGTCTGGATGAGCTGGCCGGAGCCGAAACTCAGCCACCTGCCGAATTTCTCGCGGGTTGGCCTGATCAAGTAATCAAACACGGCGCTGTTGACCACAGCGCCGAATGCATTTCTGGAGCCGGCACAATCGGCTTCGCAATCGCCAGGATTTATTTTTTGAACACAGCGTTAATTGTCCCAGGCCTGCGCCGTACCCCGGCGATGGCAGTGGAAACCAGCCACGAACTCAGCGTGGGTAAACCGTGAGCGTTTCTCTTAGCCGTCTCGAGCGCCAGCTCGGTTACACCTTCAAGGACCAGGAGCTGATGCTGCTGGCCCTCACGCACCGCAGTTTTGCCGGGCGCAACAACGAGCGTCTGGAGTTCCTCGGTGATGCCATCCTCAACTTCGTCGCTGGCGAGGCGCTGTTCGATCGCTTCCCGCTGGCCCGCGAAGGCCAGTTGTCGCGTTTGCGCGCACGGCTGGTAAAAGGTGAGACCCTGGCCGTACTGGCTCGCGGTTTCGACCTCGGCGATTATCTGCGCCTGGGTTCGGGTGAACTGAAGAGCGGTGGTTTCCGCCGTGAATCGATTCTCGCCGATGCCCTCGAAGCTCTGATCGGTGCGATCTACCTCGATGCCGGCATGGACGTCGCCCGCGAGCGCGTGCTGGCCTGGCTGGCCGGCGAATTCGAAGGCCTGACGCTGGTCGACACCAACAAGGATCCGAAAACCCGCTTGCAGGAACACCTGCAATCGCGCGGTTGCGAACTGCCACGCTACGAAGTGGTGGATATCCAGGGCGAACCGCACTGCCGAACCTTCTTCGTCGAATGCGAAGTGGTCTTACTGAATGAAAAAAGCCGAGGTCAGGGTGTGAGCCGTCGTATTGCCGAACAGGTAGCGGCCGCCGCAGCACTGATTGCCCTGGGCGTGGAGAATGGCAATGACTGATACAAACGCAACTCGCTGTGGCTACGTTGCCATCGTCGGCCGTCCCAACGTCGGCAAGTCGACGTTGCTCAACCACATCCTTGGCCAGAAGCTCGCGATCACTTCGCGCAAGCCGCAGACTACCCGCCACAACATGCTCGGGATCAAGACCGAGGGCGACGTCCAGGCGATCTACGTCGACACTCCGGGCATGCACAAGGGTGGCGAAAAGGCCCTGAACCGTTACATGAACAAAACCGCTTCGGCGGCGTTGAAAGACGTCGATGTGGTGATCTTCGTCGTCGACCGCACCAAGTGGACCGACGAAGACCAGATGGTGCTCGAGCGTGTGCAGTATGTAACTGGCCCGCTGATCGTCGCGCTGAACAAGACCGATCGCATCGAAGACAAAGCCGAGTTGATGCCGCACCTGAGCTGGTTGCAGGAACAGCTGCCGAACGCGCAGATCATCCCGATTTCCGCGCAGCACGGGCACAACCTCGAAGCGCTGGAAAAGGTCATCGCCGATCACTTGCCGGAGAATGATCACTTCTTCCCGGAAGACCAGATCACCGACCGCAGCAGCCGTTTCCTTGCCGCCGAACTGGTGCGCGAGAAAATCATGCGCCAGATGGGCGCCGAGCTGCCGTACCAGATCACCGTCGAAATCGAAGAATTCAAGCAGCAGGGCAAGACATTGCACATCCACGCGCTGATTCTCGTCGAGCGTGACGGCCAGAAGAAAATCATCATTGGCGACAAGGGCGAGCGCATCAAGCGCATCGGCACCGAAGCGCGCAAGGACATGGAGCTGCTGTTCGACTCCAAGATCATGCTCAACCTGTGGGTCAAGGTGAAGGGCGGCTGGTCCGATGACGAGCGCGCGCTGCGTTCGCTGGGCTATGGCGACCTGTAAGTAGCGATCTCGAAAACACCGCTACTCACTGTGGGAGCGAGCCTGCTCGCGAAGAGGATGTAACATTCAGCATTGATGTTGACTGTCACTCCGCTTTCGCGAGCAGGCTCGCTCCCACAGTGGTTTTGGGTTGTATGTAAAACCGCGTTTCTTCATCGAGAACTCAATGTCGCAAAACCCGCCTCCCGCCCAACCCGCCTACGTCCTGCATTCGCGCGCCTATCGCGAAACCAGCGCACTGGTCGATTTCCTCACGCCGCAAGGTCGGCTGCGGGCGGTGTTGCGCAGTGCGCGGGGCAAGGCCGGGACGCTGGCACGGCCGTTCGTGGCGCTGGAGGTCGAGTTCCGTGGCAAGGGCGAGCTGAAGAATGTCGGGCGCATGGAGAGTTCTGGCACCTCTGCGTGGCTCAATGGCGAGGCGCTGTTCAGCGGTCTCTACCTCAACGAATTGTTGATCCGCCTGTTGCCTGCCGAGGATCCGCATCCTGCAGTATTTGATCATTACGCCGCGACCTTGCTGGCGCTGGCCGAAGGTCGGCCGCTGGAACCGTTGCTGCGCTCCTTCGAATGGCGTCTGCTGGATGATCTCGGCTACGGCTTCTCCATGAATACCGACATCCACGGCGAGCCTGTCGCGCCTGACGGTCTCTATCGCCTGCAAGTCGATGCCGGTCTCGAAAGGGTGTATCTGCTGCAACCAGGCTTGTTCAACGGTACCGAACTGCTGGCCATGGCCGAAGCCGACTGGTCGGCGCCCGGTGCGCTGTCGGCGGCCAAGCGTCTGATGCGCCAGGCCCTGGCAGTGCATTTGGGCGGGCGTCCGCTTGTCAGTCGCGAGCTGTTTCGCAAGCCCTGATATGCTGTGCGCCGAACCTCTCAATTCAGGAGCGCATCCGTGACCAGCAGCAATCGCATTCTTCTCGGCGTGAACATCGACCACGTCGCCACCCTGCGTCAGGCCCGTGGCACGCGCTACCCGGATCCGGTCAAGGCGGCGCTGGATGCAGAAGAGGCGGGCGCCGATGGCATCACCGTGCACCTGCGCGAAGACCGCCGTCACATCCAGGAGCGCGACGTGTTGCTGCTCAAGGATGTGCTGCAAACCCGCATGAACTTCGAAATGGGCGTCACCGAAGAAATGATGGCGTTCGCCGAGCGCATTCGCCCGGCGCACATCTGCCTGGTCCCGGAAACCCGTCAGGAGCTGACCACCGAAGGCGGTCTGGATGTAGCGGGGCAGGAGGAGCGCATCAGGGCTGCGGTCGAGCGCTTGTCGAAAATCGGCAGCGAAGTGTCGCTGTTCATCGATGCTGACGAGCGGCAGATTGCGGCTTCCAAGCGCGTCGGTGCGCCTGCTATCGAGCTGCACACCGGTCGTTACGCCGATGCCGAAACCCCGACTGAAGTGGCCGAGGAATTGAAGCGTGTGGCGGATGGCGTTGCGTTTGGTCTGGCCCAAGGCTTGATCGTTAACGCCGGTCACGGCTTGCATTACCACAACGTTGAAGCCGTGGCGGCGATCAAAGGCATCAACGAGCTGAACATCGGCCATGCGCTGGTGGCGCATGCGTTGTTCGTTGGCTTCAAGTCTGCCGTATCGGAAATGAAAGCGCTGATTCTGGCTGCTGCCAAATCCTGAGCAGCTACACAAAACCCCTGTGGGAGCGAGCCTGCTCGCGAAAACGATGTATCAGTCAAAGATTATGTCGACTGACACGACGCTTTCGCGAGCAGGCTCGCTCCCACAGTTGGATTTGAGGTGTGGGTTAAAGCGGGGCAGGTTCTTGCGCGGGTTTCGACTTGTCGATCGCCGGCACATGCAGGTTGCCTTCAGCCACCTGATCGCCTTCAAGCTGCGGCTGGGTCACCCAGGTCAGGATGTCGTAGTAGCGACGGATGTTCGCCACAAAATGCACCGGCTCGCCACCGCGGGCGTAGCCGTAACGGGTCTTGCTGTACCACTGTTTCTGCGACAGACGCGGCAGGATCTTTTTCACGTCCAGCCACTTGTCCGGATTCAAGCCTTCCTTCGCCGCCAGTTTGCGCGCGTCATCCAGATGGCCGCTGCCGACGTTGTACGCCGCCAAGGCGAACCAGGTGCGATCCGGTTCCTGGATCGAATCGTCCAGCTGATCCTTCATATAAGCCAGGTACTTGGCGCCGCCCATGATGCTCTGCTTGGGGTCGAGGCGGTTGGACACGCCCATCGCCTGCGCGGTGTTCTGGGTCAGCATCATCAAACCGCGTACGCCGGTTTTCGAGGTCACCGTCGGCTGCCACAGGGATTCCTGATAGCCGATGGCGGCCAGCAGGCGCCAGTCGACTTTCTCTTTCTTCGCGTAGTTCTTGAAGTGCTGTTCGTATTTCGGCAGACGCTGCTGCAAGTGCTGGGCGAAGGTGGTGGCGCCCATGTAGCCGAGGACATCAACGTGGCCGTAGTAGCGGTCCTTCAGGCGTTGCAGGGTGCCGTTCTTCTGCACCTTGTCCAGATAGGCGTTGATTTCATTGAGCAGGCTGTTGTCTTCGCCCGGGCCGACCGCCCAGCTCTGGCTGCGCGCATCGCCGAGGTCGAAGGCCACGCGGATATTGGTGAAGTACACCTGATTCATCGCCACTTCGTTGGAGTCGACCAGTGTCAGGTCGATCTGGCCCTCATCGACCATGCGCAGCAGATCGACCACTTCAACCGCGTCGGATTCTTCGTATTCGATGCCGGGATATTTCTGTTTCAGCGCGGCCAGTTGCTCGGCGTGGGTGCTGCCCTTGAGCACGGTGATCTTCTTGCCGACCAGATCCGCCGGATCGGTGGGGCGCGACTGGCCGTTGCGGTAGATGATCTGCGGGGTGACTTCGAGGTAGGAGTGGGAGAACCGCACCTGCTTCTTGCGTTCATCGCTGCTGACCAGACCGGCGGCCGCGAGCACCGGGCCGTTCGGCTTGCCGACCTGGTTGAACAGGTCATCGAGGTTGTCGGCGGTCTCGATCTTCAATTCGACGCCCAAATCGTCGGCGAAACGCTTCACCAGCTCGTATTCGAAGCCGGTTTCACCGCTGCGATCCTGAAAGTAGGTGGCGGGGCTGTTGCGGGTAACCACGCGCAGCACACCGTCCTCCTTTACGCGCTCGAGTGTGTTGGGTTTATCAACACAGCCACCGAGCATCAGGAAGAGTCCGGTTGCGATCAGCCATTTGGCGTATCGCGGACGCAAAGCCGTTGGGAAAAACATCTGCGCAGTATACGCAAACGGCCACGGGCGCCATATCTCGACAGCGTAGGACTAGTCTGCTAGCGATCACAAAATCGAACGAAATCCCTTGAATACGGGCCTTCAGGGCATTTTGTTACAGTAAAAATAAGCCATGCTGAAACGCTTGATTTACCTGACCCCGAAGGCAGAAACACATATTGCTACCCGAGTGCAACCGTGCGTAGCGTTTCGGGTGATGTTGAGGTCGGTTTAGGCTAGAATGCACGGCCTCAAAGCACACCCCTTCCCGAGGCTGTCCCGAAGATGTTGATCCTGCGCGGCGCTCCTGCCCTTTCTGCCTTTCGCCACAGCAAACTCCTTGAGCAACTGAGCCAGAAGGTTCCAGCTGTCAGTGGCCTGTATGCTGAATTCGCTCACTTCGCCGAAGTCACCGGCGTCCTGACCGGCGACGAACAGCAGGTGCTAGCGCGCCTTCTGAAGTACGGCCCAAGTGTTCCGGTTCAAGAGCCTACCGGCCGTCTGTTTCTGGTGTTGCCGCGTTTCGGCACCATCTCGCCGTGGTCGAGCAAGGCCAGCGACATCGCCCGCAACTGCGGCCTGAGCAAGATCCAGCGCCTGGAACGCGGTATCGCCTTCTATGTTGCAGGGCAGTTCAGCGAAGCCGAAGCCCAGCTGATTTCGGACGCGCTGCATGACCGCATGACCCAGATCGTGCTGGCCAACCTCGAGCAGGCCGCCGGTCTGTTCAGCCATGCCGAGCCGAAGCCGCTGACGGCCATCGACATCCTCGGTGGCGGCCGCGCCGCGCTGGAAAAGGCCAACACCGAGCTGGGCCTGGCCCTGGCCGAAGACGAGATCGACTATCTGGTCAACGCCTTCAACGGTCTGAAGCGCAACCCGCACGACATCGAATTGATGATGTTCGCCCAGGCCAACTCCGAGCACTGCCGCCACAAGATCTTCAACGCCAGTTGGGACATTGACGGCCAGAGCCAGGAAAAAAGCCTGTTCGGCATGATCAAGAACACCTATCAGATGCACAGCGAAGGCGTGCTGTCCGCTTACAAGGACAACGCTTCGGTGATCGTCGGCAACGTCGCCGGCCGCTTCTTCCCGAACCCTGAAACCCGCCAGTACGGCGCGGTGCAGGAGCCGGTGCACATTCTGATGAAGGTTGAAACCCACAACCACCCGACCGCGATTGCGCCGTTCCCGGGCGCATCCACCGGTTCCGGTGGCGAGATCCGTGACGAAGGTGCAACCGGTCGCGGCGCCAAGCCAAAGGCTGGCCTGACCGGTTTCACCGTATCGAACCTGCAGATCCCTGGCTTCGAACAGCCGTGGGAAGTGCCGTACGGCAAGCCTGAGCGCATCGTCACCGCGCTGGACATCATGATCGAAGGCCCGCTCGGCGGCGCTGCGTTCAACAACGAATTCGGTCGTCCGGCGCTGACCGGCTATTTCCGTACCTTCGAACAGTCGATCACCACTCCGCACGGTGACGAAGTGCGTGGTTACCACAAGCCGATCATGCTCGCTGGCGGCATGGGCAACATCCGCGAAGAACACGTCAAGAAGGGCGAGATCGTCGTCGGCTCCAAGCTGATCGTGCTCGGCGGCCCGGCGATGTTGATCGGTCTCGGTGGCGGCGCGGCTTCGTCGATGGCCACCGGCACCAGCTCGGCGGATCTGGATTTTGCTTCCGTGCAGCGTGAAAACCCTGAAATGGAGCGTCGCTGCCAGGAAGTCATCGACCGTTGCTGGCAACTGGGCGACAAGAACCCGATCAGCTTCATCCACGACGTCGGCGCGGGCGGTCTGTCCAACGCCTTCCCGGAACTGGTCAACGACGGCGACCGCGGTGGCCGTTTCGAACTGCGCAACATCCCTAATGACGAGCCGGGCATGGCCCCGCACGAAATCTGGTCGAACGAATCCCAGGAACGTTACGTGCTGGCAGTCGGCCCGGAAGACTTCGAGCGCTTCCAGGCGATCTGCGAACGCGAGCGTTGCCCGTTTGCCGTAGTCGGGGAAGCGACTGCCGAACCGCAACTGACCGTAACCGACAGCCATTTCGGCAACAACCCGGTGGACATGCCGCTGGAAGTGTTGCTGGGCAAGGCGCCGCGCATGCACCGTTCGGTGGTTCGCGAAGCCGAGCTGGGCGATGACTTCGATCCGTCGAACCTCGACATCAGCGAGTCCATCGAGCGCGTTCTGCATCATCCGGCCGTGGCCAGCAAAAGCTTCCTGATCACCATCGGCGACCGCACCATCACTGGCCTCGTTGCCCGTGACCAGATGGTTGGCCCGTGGCAAGTGCCGGTGGCCGACGTTGCCGTCACCGCCACCAGTTTCGACGTCTACACCGGTGAAGCGATGGCGATGGGCGAGCGTACTCCGCTGGCTCTGCTGGACGCGCCGGCCTCGGGCCGCATGGCCATCGGCGAAACCATCACCAACATTGCTGCCTCGCGCATCAACAAGCTCTCCGACATCAAACTGTCGGCGAACTGGATGTCGGCGGCCGGCCACCCGGGCGAAGACGCGCGTCTGTACGACACCGTGAAAGCGGTCGGCATGGAGCTGTGCCCTGAGCTGGGCATCACCATTCCGGTGGGCAAGGACTCGATGTCCATGGCCACGCGCTGGAACGACAACGGCGAAGACAAGACCGTCACCTCGCCGATGTCGCTGATCGTTACCGGTTTCGCGCCAGTGGCTGACATCCGTCAGACCCTGACTCCGGAACTGCGCATGGACAAGGGCACCACCGACCTGATCCTGATCGACCTCGGTCGCGGGCAGAACCGCATGGGTGCATCGATCCTCGCGCAAGTCCACGGCAAACTCGGCCAGCATGCACCGGACGTCGATGACGCCGAAGACCTGAAGGCCTTCTTTGCGGTGATTCAGGGCCTCAACGCCGACGGTCACCTGCTGGCTTACCACGACCGTTCCGACGGTGGTCTGCTGACCTCCGTGGTGGAAATGGCCTTCGCCGGCCACTGCGGTCTGAGCCTGAACCTGGACAGCGTTGCCGAATCCGCTTCGGAAATCGCCGCGATCCTGTTCAACGAAGAACTCGGCGCAGTGATCCAGGTTCGTCAGGACGCCACCCCGGACATCCTCGCGCAATTCAGCGCGGCTGGCCTGGGCGACTGCGTGTCGGTGATCGGTCAGCCGATCAACAATGGCCAGATCAACATCACCTTCAACGGTGACACCGTGTTCGAAGGCCAGCGTCGTCTGCTGCAACGTCAGTGGGCCGAGACCAGCTACCAGATCCAGCGTCTGCGTGACAACGCCGACTGCGCCGAGCAGGAATTCGACGCGCTGCTGGAAGAAGACAACCCGGGCCTGAGCGTCAAGCTCAGCTACGACGTCAATCAGGACATCGCCGCGCCTTACATCAAGAAAGGCATCCGCCCACAGGTTGCCGTGCTGCGTGAGCAGGGCGTCAACGGTCAGGTGGAAATGGCCGCCGCGTTCGACCGTGCCGGTTTCAGCGCGATCGACGTGCACATGAGCGATATCCTCGCCGGTCGTGTCGACCTCAACGAGTTCAAAGGCCTGGTGGCCTGCGGTGGTTTCTCCTACGGCGACGTGCTCGGCGCCGGTGAAGGCTGGGCCAAATCGGCGCTGTTCAACAGCCGCGCCCGCGATGCGTTCCAGGGCTTCTTCGAGCGTAACGACAGTTTCACGCTGGGCGTGTGCAACGGTTGCCAGATGATGTCCAACCTGCACGAGCTGATCCCGGGCAGCGAGTTCTGGCCGCACTTCGTGCGCAACCGCTCCGAGCAGTTCGAAGCGCGGGTGGCGATGGTGCAGATCCAGGAATCGAACTCGATCTTCCTGCAGGGCATGGCCGGTTCGCGCATGCCGATCGCCATCGCCCACGGTGAAGGGCATGCCGAGTTCGCCAGCGAAGAAGCACTGCTGGAAGCCGATCTGTCCGGTTGCGTGGCGATGCGTTTTGTCGACAACCACGGCAAGGTCACCGAAGCCTACCCGGCCAACCCGAACGGCTCGCCGCGCGGGATCACCGGCCTCACCAGCCGTGACGGCCGTGTGACGATCATGATGCCGCACCCGGAGCGTGTGTTCCGTGCGGTGCAGAACTCGTGGCGTTCGGAAGACTGGAACGAAGACGCGCCGTGGATGCGCATGTTCCGTAATGCTCGCGTGTGGGTTAACTGATCGTCGTGTACAAGTTGGCGTTTTTTGTTCCTGACAGTCATGTCGAGGTGGTCAAAGGGGCTGTGTTCGCTGCCGGTGGTGGGCGGATCGGTGACTATGACCACTGTGCGTGGCAGGTGCTTGGCCTGGGCCAGTTTCGACCGTTGGACGGCAGTCAGCCGTTTATTGGTCAGGCGGGGCAGGTCGAGCGGGTTGAGGAATGGAAGGTTGAGCTTGTCGTGGCGGATGAGTTGATCGTGGCTGTTGTGGCGGCGTTGAAGCTCAGTCATCCGTATGAGACGCCGGCTTATGAGGTGTGGCGGCTGGAGGATTTCTGATCTTCTTGGCTGCTGGAACGGGAGACCCGCAGATGAGTGATTGTCTGCGGGTTTTTTGTTGCCGCTGATTTTTGGGCGGGCGCATTTTCACTGTGGGAGCGAGCCTGCTCGCGAAGGCGCCCCTACAGGCGAGCATGCTGGCTGATTGAGTGAATATCCGTTGCTTCGGGTGCTGCGGCTGGCGGTTTCGCCTGACGGCGACTTACTTTTTTACAAGCGCCAAAAAAAGTAAGCAAAAAACGCTAGCTCCTACGTTCGGCCCTCGCAGGCTCGGGTCCCTTCGCTCCGGGACTGATCCGGGCGCAGCGGCTACGGTTTGCTTCGCTGCACCTCCTTCCGCTGTGTCTGGCTGCGCCAGACGGTCGCTGCGCTCCCACCCCCGGATCAATCCCTCCACTCAGCCTTCCGACGTCGCCGGTGGATCAAGATCAAAAGCACTCGAGCTTGCGCTCATTGTTGAGTGGGGCGGCTTCGCCGCGGGCAGCTGCGCTGCTTTGCTGTTGCTTTTGTGGGAGCGAGCTTGCTCGCGAAGGCGGCCTGTCAGCCGACCTGTTTTGCACTGAATGCACCCGATCAACCTGTGGGAGCGAGCCTGCTCGCGAAGGCGGCCTGTCAGCCGACCTGTTTTGCACTGAATGCACCCGATCAACCTGTGGGAGCGAGCCTGCTCGCGAAGGCGGCCTGTCAGCCGACCCGTTTCTCACTGAATGACCCGATCACAACTGTAGGAGTGAGCCTGCTCGCGATGAGGCCCATCCATGCTCTCGAGAACTAGAGATTGTTTAAATCCGGTACCCAATGACCAGAACCTTCCCACAAGGTTTTCAGGTTGTCCGTCGGACGTGCGATCTCTAGTCTTTTCCCGTCGCTGCGAATCAGCGATCGGGAGTGAGATCCCCGGATAGCTTGCAACTGGCGCCAGCACCACGATAATTGGCGCCAGCTCAATCTGCTGCCTGCTTTATGGCGGCTGTGTGCGGGCAGACTTCGGTCTGGCCGGTTGCCTGCTCCGGTGGATCTCACCTCGCACATAGCTGCCACCTATTCGCCGCGTGAGATCCGGCGATCGATGGCTGCCCATCAGCATCAGCAGGAGAAGCATTGTGGATAAAATCGTTCCCGATCCACCATACGAACCCACCCCCCTCGAACAAACCATCCGCGCCGACGACCTCGCGAAAAACCGCGAAGCGATCAAGCGTGCTCTGGATTTTTACCTGTGCCCACAGCCGAGCAAGGCGCGCCCGCCCGGCACCCTGTTTCTGATCCAGCCCGACGTCGACACCGAAACCCTGCTGGCCCATGCCTGTGAATCCCTCGCTTCAGCCAACACTCTGGCCAGTGATTTCGCCGATCAGTTGGGGCGACCGCAGCGCAATACGGCGCTGGCGATTCAGCAGATCATCATGCTCGCTGAGCTGGCGGTGAACCGTGCGCTGGATCGGGTTGATCCGTAGGCGTGAAAAAAACCACCGGGCCGTCGAGCCCGGTGGTTTTCCACGACGTGCAATCGCGTGGATGTCACGTCACCTGTGTCAGCTTGACGTCCGTTACAAGCATGTCGACCAAGGTTTGCAGGTATTTGAAGCTCTGATCTTTTTTCCCCCAGCGATCAATGAAGAACAGACCTTTGTCATTGATCTGAATCGGCGTCTCAACGATCTCGCCGGACCTGGATCTATGCACCACACTGGCTTTGCGGGTATCTGCATTTTCGATCAGGAATTGGCCCTGTCTAGTCAGTCTGCTGCGACTGACAGACGGAGGCGCAGCAGGCTTTTTCGTGCCGGGGACGGCCACCTCCATCACAAAGTCGCTGCTCAAGGCCCTCACGTTGGTCTCGTGCTGGCCGCTGACAAATTCCCATGTACCGCGATGAATATCCCTGGCCAGCTCGGGGGCGGTGTCGCGCACGTGCAGGCTGACGGCTGAAAGTGTATCGGCCAGACCTGGCACGCCGAGGTTGTAATTGGTGTGCGCACTGCCGATGAGGGCCACCCATTTATGCGGGCCGTTGGCCAGTTGATCAGCCTCGATCACTTGGGTTGCAAAATAGCTGAACATCTCGTTTCGCGAGACTGCTTTGTCATGCAGGCCCTTGAGGTGGTAGGACGCTGTGCAATCGATCGCTCTGATGCGGATGTTGTATTTGGCTGCTGCCTGGTAGAGCTCCGTGTAGGTATCGCTCCCACCGTAAGCCATCATGTGCCCTCGGTCCTGACGATGCAGGTACGCCTTCAGCCTGTGCGGCATACGTTGGGTTCGCAAAAAAAATGTCGAGATCGGCCTGGTGCAGATCGGTGAACAGGTGCTCGACATACAACGTGTCATAGCCTGCTTTCTTGAGCGCTTTCATGTGCTTTTTCAGCAGCGCTTTGCTCGCTACATCGGCATGGGCTTCGCCGATCAGCAGATTCAAGCGTCCGTCGGCCAGTTGCCGCAGAAAAGCCTCGAATGTGCAATCGGAGGTGAGCACCGGCAGGATCGGCGCATCGGGAGGGACGTAGTCGGTGAAAGCGTCTCTGGCGGTTTTTTCCAGGCGCTTGCGCTGGGCGATGAAAGCCTCGTAGGCCGTTCTTTCACTGGAGATCGTCGGGGTGTAATTCGAGTCCATGGAGTAGGGCTTATGCAACATTTCAGCAATATCGTCACGCAGCGGCAAAGCCACATCGAAATCGCTGAAGTGATCAACGGCGCTAGCTGCGGCGGGCGGCCTGGAGACGGGTAGAGGTGCCTTGTAGGTGCTCGGCATCTGTACCAGGAAATCACCTTGCGCAGTCGCATCGCCGGCGATGGCGCCGGGTGTATCCCTGCTTATGCGTGCGGGTTGGTACAGGTCGATGTCTTCAACACGTATGGCTACGGCCTCGTGCAGGTCGGCCAGGCCCGGCGTGTTGTCGAACGTGGTCATGCGCGACTGTTCGGTCAGGGCAATCCAGCGCTCTTCGCCGACGTCGGCCACATCACTGGCAAGCGCCTTGTGCGAATAGAAGTTTCTGATGGAGTTGTTTCGCGGGGTCAGCGGCGAGACCTCGGACATCACCATGATCCCTTCGAGTTTATAGCTGGCCGAGCCGTCTAGCGCATGGATGCTCATGCCTTTTTCCCGGGCCCTGCGCACCAGCGCCAGGTAAGAAAAAGCTGCGTCCGGCGCATACCCCATGGCTTTGTCGAGCGCCTTCAGGTGTTTGTTGATATGAAACCAGGAGCCGTTCCTGTTGAGCTTTTCCAGTTTGAGATGAAACACGTCACCCGGCAGGTATTCGAGAAAGAGATGCTTGTAGCCGTTCGCCACGAGGACGTCGAGATGCTCGATCAATAACTGTTTGCTGGCGATCGAACCAGGTTGTGCACCGATCACCAGGTTTTTTGCGGCGAATGCATCGCTGCCGATCAACTGTGCGAATGAGGTATTGGCGGCAACCGCCGGCACTTCGGCACGGGCGGGCAGCGGTGCGAGCCGGGCAAAATGGCGCGTGGCATCTTTGGTGAGTTTTTCGACCTGTTCCAGATAGGCTGTGCGTACATCGCTCAACTGATCGACCACCCGGGCCATGATGGTCTGCCGCGGGATACCCATGTCGCTCAGTTGCAGCAATGCCTCGCGCGATTGCGGCACCAGCAACGTTTCGACGCGCTCGCGGTAGTCGATCGCGACTCCATAATCTTTGTGCGGACCGGGTGTATCGGGTACAGCTTCGTATTTCGGTGCCCCGCCGGACAGGCCGCTACGCACCATCACCCCGTCGGAGTTACGCACGGTCAGAATGCCGGTCGAAAGCAGTCCGGAGCCATTCGGATCCGGGCGGTAGAGCAAATAACGGCCCAGCGCGTCCGGGTTGTTACTGGCGTAATACGACTGTCCTCTGAAAGCGACCGCTTGCATATCATCCCAGACGGGTTCAGTGGCCATTTGATCGACCAATGCCAGAGCACTCTGTTGCTCATCGCCGGCAGTTGCGACAGCCTGACGCAACGGACGCCGGACGGGCTTGAGTGACCGTAGCGCCGGACGCAGATCCGTCAGCACCGCGCCGGCACTGTTGAACAGATAACCGAGCAAGTGCCGGAACGCTTCGTTGTTGTTGCCCTGACGATAGGCATGCAGGGCGAGCATCGCGTCCTTGAAGGCCAGCAACAGGCCGGTGCTCAGGCTCAACAGCGGGAAGGGCGCGGTGGCGATGGCCGCGACCCACTCAACGCTCGTCCAGATCAGGCCGGCGATCATTTCGATACGACTGGTGGTGGTCGCGTGGACGTTGTCGATCCGCCGTTGCAGCTTCATGTCATAGAGCGCGGTGAGCAGGTCGCTGACGGCGTCAGCCGGTCGCATCGAGTCGTAGCGGGCGGGGCTGGGGGTGGTTTTGTTGAGGTCTTTGGGCAGCTTCTTGCGGATGTTGTCCAGTTGCGTGCGGACCCGGGTCTGGGCGCTGATACCCACGCGCGAGGTGAAGTACTCGACCATGCCCGATTGCAGCAGCAGATAATTGAACAGGCGCGCTTCACGAAAACGCACGCCGTCCGGCGCGTCCGGCGTATACAGCAGAACCGGATTACTGCCATGGCTGAACAGCCAGGTATCGATCACCCATTCGCCGTCGATCATCAACCGGTGGATCGGGTACTTCGTCCGCGTCTGCCCCGACGTTTGATCCATGCTGGTGATGCTTTGCTGGAGCCATTGCAGGTCGCTGCTGGCGATATGTCCTTGCAGCTGGCATTCCAGCGCGGCGCTTTGCATCTGGCGCTGAGTGATCGCCAGCGTCGCGTTGCGGCGGAACGCGTAGCCTTCGCTCTGGGAATTCTGCAGCTCCTTTTTGACTTTGTCGGTATAGCGTTGGCCGATCCACACCCCTGTGACCGAGCGCGCGACATTCTGCGCGGTCAGGCTGCTGATATCGATGCCTTGCGGACCTCTGAAGCGCGCCGAGCGTGAGAATTTCTGCTCGAGAAAACCCACGCCGTCGGCATAGCCGTCGCGATACAGCCGGGTATAGGTCAACGGCTTTGGTGTCCATGAGGGCACGATCGATTTTGGCGAGTAGGCCCAGACGGTGTCAGGATCGACGTCATTGGCCGGACGTTTGAGCAAGCGGTTCAGGCTGAGCTTCGCTTGCTCGTGCACGTAGGCGTCAAATGTCTGGAAACGCCCGCCCGACAGCGGATGTTGATTGAATGCGAGCAGTGCGCCCTCGGCGTCGTCGCTCAGCGTCGTCAGTTGTCGGCGATTGGCCGCAGTGGTCGAGCGATACCACACCGGTGTACTGAAATCATAATCATCGATGCGTGTGGCAAGCACGTGTTCAGCCATCGCTTTGAGGCAATCGAGATGGTTGCCGAGGTGATCGAAAGTCACCTTCTGGTGCTCCGCTGCTTCCGGTTTGAAGCTCAGCCCCGACAAGACTTTGCGCAGAGCAGGACGAAAGCGCATCGGTGCGCGGCTGACCAGGTAACCGGCCATGGTTTGGGCTGCGTCACTCTGCTTGGCCCACGACAACACATGGGCCTGACATTCGCGCTCACTGTCAAAGGCCTCGAACTGGCGATCGCGTGGGGCTTGTGGCGTGCATAGCAGAACGCGTTTGAGCGCACCGGTCTGATCGTTCTGACGCAGCACCCAAAGGTCTTGGAGTTGCGCACCGTGCAAGCACAGCGTGGCGGCGCGCAACTGTGAATCGCTGCCGCTGCGCAGGCGCTGGATCATTTGCAGGTCGCTGTCGAGCAGGTGCCCTTGCAGCGCTGCGGTATGGGCGAGCGCGACGATGCGCTGATCGAGCATTTGCTCAATCGCAGGTTTGATTGCGGAGCTTGCCTGCATCTGCGTTTGCAAACGTGCGAAGTCGACGCGCGGTTCCAGCTCCAGTGCCTGCTTGATCACCCAGGCGGGCGTCACGTCCGCGTACTCGTCGGATAACGGCAGGTCGTTGTAAGTCAGCCGGGTGTGGCTGAGAAACTCCGAGCCTGGCAACTCATCGCCGGTGTGCGGGCCGCGCAGGGTCAGCTCGAGCAGGTTGCGCTTGTGCACATATACGCCGTATCCCGGTACCCGCCGGTCGGTGGTGATTTGCAGGTTGTCCGGTTGCAGATCGTCGATTTGCAGATCATCACTCAGATGCTCCAGCCATTGCTGGCGGGCCACGGCCATCAGACTGACCGCCGGGCCCATCAGGTCAAGCAGGTTTTGCCGGGCCTGATTGTAGTTGCCCAGGTGCAGCGCCAGTTCGGCCCGCTTGGCGGCGTCGGCGCTGCGGTACCAGTCCGGGGCGCTGTTGCGCAGGTGCCGTTCGAACAGCGCTTGTGCCTGAAGGGCCAGACGCGGAGTGAGATCCGGCAGCGCAGCGCCGATGGCGCGCTCCAGCTCGGCGATCAAGCGAGCGGGATCCTGCTGCGGGTTAGCGGCGAAACTCAGTGCATATTCGATATCCAGGGTGCGTTTTTCGATCAAGGCATCGTAGATGTGTTCGAACAGCGGTTGGCTGTCGATGGGCGCCAACTGCAATGGCCAGATTCCTGCTGTACCGACATCGTGGTAGCGGCTGGGCAGCAGCTGCATCAACTCGTCACGGCTGATGCTGTGCTTCATGGTCTCGAGCAGATGGGCGTCGAGATCAGCCAGGGAATTGAACAGCTCCAGGCCCCTGGCGGGTGTGAACAACACGACGAAACCCGCGCTCTGGTCGGTCAGCAGATCGCTGACTTTCGGGGTGTCGTTTTGCGTAACAACAAAGGCCCCGGCGAGCTCGACGGTGGTTTGCTGATAAGTGAACTGCAACGCATACATGGCCGGACGCAACAGCGGGCCCAGCGCCAGTTTCTTCATCAGTTCACCAGCCTGCGGGTGCAACAGGCGATCCTTGACGGCTTGTTGCGCCTCGTACTCGAGCGCGGTGAAACCGGCGTCGTATTTAAGGAAGGTTTTCGCCGGTTTGCCGTCGATCTGGTCACGCAGATCCATGTTGATCAGTTGCGTGCTGAGGCGCACCTTCAGCGTGGCGATCAGTTGCTTGCCTGCCTCGCTTTGCAGGTCGCTGGTTGCCAGCGCCTGATAGAGCGTGCGGCTGCGTTGCAGGTAGCTGTCGCGATAGGTTTTCAGCTGCTCTTCGAGGCGTTTGAGATGGGCCTGCTCGGTGCTCGGTTTGTGCTCGGGCAGCAGCGGGGTTTCGGTGTTGAAGAGCAGACGGCCGATCTGGTTGAGATCGTTTTTGATCTCATCGGGTGTAGGTGCGTTGGGGGTGCTCATAGGCACGATTTCCATGCTGGGGATGAAGGGCCAGCATGGCGAGCGGGGCGTGGAGGAGGGTGGTATCCATGTATCGTGCGCGAGCCGGATTTTCCCCGCCCGCTCCAGCCCTCCCGCCACCGGCGCAGATCAAACCTGCGCGCTGACCTCCCCGCGACTCAGCAATGTCTCGATCGCCCCGCTCAAACTCGCGGCCTTGTCCCCCACCAGCAAATGCCAGACGCCGCCGTCCAACTGGCTGACACCCAGGCAGCCGAGCGCTTTGAGCTGCGCATCGGACAATGCCTTGGCATCGGCCAGTTGCAGGCGAATGCGGGTCATGGCGATGCAATCGAGTTGCAGCACATTGTCGCGACCGCCCAGTGCATCCAGCCATTGCTGTGCCTCGTTGCGGGTAAGCGCAACGCTCTTCGGCTCATCGGCAACCACTGCGGTTTCCACCAACGCTGTTCGGCCCAGCGCAGGCATGGCCAAGCGAATCTCATCGGCAATGCTGTCAGCAAGCGGCCCGACCACGACCTGCAAACTGCCGCCCTTGCCCGGGCGCACCACCGCCATCGCGCCCAACGCTTTCAGCTCAGCGTCCGAAGCCTTGTTGCGGTCGACCATCTCCAGGCGCAGTCGGGTCGTGCACGCACCGACGGTGAGCAGATTCTCTGCGCCGCCCAAGGCTTTGATATACGCACTGGCGCGTTCGGTTTCCGAGAGCACGGCTTTTTCGGCGCTGGCGATGTCTTCGCGCCCCGGCGTCTTTAGATTGAAGCGGCGGATACAGAAGTCGAAGACCAGGTAATAGATGACCGCATAAGCCAGCCCGACCGGCACCACCAGCCAGCCATTGGTCGACTTGCCCCAGCCGAGAATCATGTCGATGAAACCACCGGAAAAGGTGAAGCCCAGATGAATGTTCAAGCCGTTGGTGATCGCCATCGACAGCCCGGTCAGCAGCGCGTGCAGGAGGAACAGCAGCGGCGCGAGAAACATGAAGGCAAATTCGATTGGCTCGGTCACACCGGTGAGAAACGAGGTCAGCGCCATCGACAGGAAGATCCCGCCCATCACCTTGCGCCGCTCTGGCAGGGCGTTGCGGTACATCGCCAGGCAGGCGGCGGGCAGGCCGAAGATCATCATCGGGAACATGCCGGTCATGAACTGGCCGCCCTTCGGATCGCCGGCAAAATACCGCGACAGATCGCCGGTCACCAAGGCGCCCGTGGTCGGGTCGGTGAAGTTGCCGAAGACGAACCACGCCATGTTGTTGAGGATGTGGTGCAGGCCGGTGACGATCAGCAGGCGGTTGAACACGCCGAAGACGAAGGCGCCGATGCTGCCGCTTTCCATCATCAGCGCGCCGAACGCGTTGATGCCCTGCTGGATCGGCGGCCAGATATAGCCGAACAGCACGCCCAGACCCACCGCCGCGAACCCGGTGACGATCGGCACAAAACGCCGGCCACCGAAGAACGCCAGATACTCCGGCAGCTTGATGTCCTTGAACCGGTTGTACAGCGCGCCGGCCATCAGGCCGCTGACGATCCCGGCGAGCATGCCCATGTTGATCGTCGAGTCGAGCACCTTGAGCGTGGAGATCATCACCAGATAACCGATCACCCCGGCCAGGCCGGCGGTGCCGTTGTTGTCCTTGGCAAAACCGACGGCGATGCCGATGGCAAAGATCATCGCCAGGTTGGCGAAGATCACTTGTCCGGCATCGTGAATGATCGCGATGTTCAACAGGTCCGTGTCGCCCAGGCGCAGCAGCAGGCCGGCAATCGGCAGGATCGCGATCGGCAGCATCAACGCGCGGCCCAGGCGTTGCAGGCCTTCGATGAAGAGTTGGTACATGGCGTTTGTCCTTTTTGTTTTTGTTAGCGCAGAGGCCAATGTTGATGACAGGCGTGGCGAACGGCGGCGGCGCTGGAGAGCTTGAGCAAGTCGCGGCTCAGGCGCTGACATTCGGCTTCATGCAACTGACGTACGCGGTCCTTGATTTCACCGATCTGCACCGGGCTCACCGACAGTTCGGTGACGCCGAGGCCGATCAGCACCGGCGTGGCCAGCGGGTCGGAGGCGAGGGCGCCGCAGACACCGACCCAGCGCTTGTGCACCGCCGCGCCTTCGCAGGTCATGGCGATCAGACGCAGCAACGCCGGGTGCAGGGCATCGACCCGTGCCGCCAGCCCGGCGTGGTCGCGGTCCATGGCCAGGGTGTATTGCGACAGATCGTTGGTGCCGATCGAGAGAAAGTCGGCGTGTTCGGCCAGTTGTTCGGCTTGCAGCGCGGCGGCGGGGACTTCGATCATCACGCCGATTTCCGGGCGCTCGGTAATGCCGAGCTCAAGGCGCAAGGCATCGACGCGCTGGCGGATGTGCAGCAATTCGTCGACCTCGGTGACCATCGGCAACAGAATCCGACAACGCGACAACGGCTTGACCTGCAGCAGCGCGCGCAGTTGCTGATCGAGAATTTCCGGGCGCGCCTGGGCCAGCCGAATGCCGCGCAGACCGAGCACCGGGTTGGCTTCGGCCGGCAGTGGCAGGTAGTCGAGTTGCTTGTCGCCACCGACGTCGATGGTGCGGATGATCACCGGCTTGTCGCCCATGGCATCGATCACCGCTTGATAGGCGCTGCGCTGTTCTTCGACGTCCGGTGCCGTCTGGCGATCAACGAAGAGAAACTCGGTGCGCAACAGGCCTACACCATCAGCACCGTTGGCAAATGCGTCTGCCGCTTCGTTGCTCGAGGCGACATTGGCGACCACTTCGATGTGCACGCCATTGCGGGTTTCTGCAGGTAGATGGGCTTTGGCCTGTTGGCTGTCGCGACGCTGCCGACGCTCGATTTGTGCCTGTTGCACTTCGCTCAGGCGCTCGGCGTTTGGCGTCAATTCGAGGCGCCCGCCGTCAGCGTCGAGCACCACGGCCTGATCTTGCGGTTGCTCTAGCAATTGCGCGCCCAAAGCGACGATGCACGGCAGACCTTTGCCGCGCGCCAGAATCGCTACGTGGGAGGTCGCGCCGCCTTCGGCCATGCACAACCCGGCGACACCTTGCGCGCTGAGTTGCAGCAGATCCGATGGCGTCAGTTCATGGGCGGCAACGATGGCGCCGGCCGGCACCTGGTATTGCCAGGCCTCGCCAAGCAGGGCGCGCAGCACGCGTTGCTTGAGGTCGCGCAAATCGTTGGCCCGTTCGGCCAGCAGCGGACTGCCGGTGCCTTGGAGCATGTCGCACTGGGTGTCGATCGACTGGCTCCAGGCGTGGGTCGCTGCGGTGCCTTGTGCGATGAATTGCTGCGCGGCGTCGAGCAGGGCGGGGTCTTCGAGCAGCGCCATGTGTGCGGCGAAGATCGCTTCTTCGTCGGCGTTCTTGTGCTTTTTCGCCTGGGCGAGGGTGGCGACGATTTCGCTGCGCACCGCGTTCAATGCCGCTTCAAGCGTCTGCTGCTGTTGCACTGGATCGTGATGGCCCGTATCCGCCGGCAAGGTGATCGCGTTCAAGCGAAACAACGGCCCGGCGACCAGCCCCGGCGCCGCGCAAACACCGTGCAACACGCCAGCCTCGGCCGGGCGTTTCAGCGCGGCTGTGGTGGTCGGCGCTTGCCCGTGATGATCGTCCGGCAGCGCCGTGGCCAATGCGCTGAGCAAGGCTTGCAGCGCGGCATCGGCGTCCGGTCCCTGACAACTGACCTGCACCTCATCCTGCTCACCAATCGCCAGCCCCATCAAACCGATCAGACTGTTGCACGGCGCCGATTTGCCGTTGAAATGCAGTTGTGAGTGGCTGCTGAACCCCTGGGCGGTCTGGCGGATCAGCGCAGCGGGGCGCGCATGCAAGCCGCCGCGATGAGCGACCTGCACTTGACCACGAACCTCAGGCCCGCCGCTTGTATCGGTATTCGCCGCGACAACATTGCGCGCGATGATGTGCAGCAGCGGCTCGCCGACTTTCACTGTTTTGAGGGTGATCGGCCGTACCTGAAAATCCGCGCTGTTGGTCAGGATCAACAGGCTGACCAGGCTTTTGCAGTGCTGGCCGACCTTGTCCAGGTCATAGCGCAGCAGCGGCTGACCGAGGCTGACGCGATCGCGTTCCTTGACCAGCATGGCGAAACCTTCACCGTTCAGCTCAACGGTGTCGAGGCCCAAATGCAGGAGGATTTCCGCACCGTTGTCGGCGCGAACCGTCACCGCGTGGCTGCTGCGCGCAACGTGGATGACCACGCCGGCGCAGGGCGAATACAGCGTGTCGTTGAGCGGGTCGATGGCGATGCCGTCGCCCATCGCGCCACTGGCGAACACCGCGTCCGGGACGTTGGCGAGCGTCAGCACCGGGCCGCTGAGCGGGGCGCTGAGGGTCAGCTCTTTATTGTTGTCGGGCATGGCTGGGTCTCATCAGTTGAATCTCGGTTCGATGTCCCCTGTAGTAGCTGCCGAAGGCTGCGATCTTTTGATCTTGTTTTTATGGGTCGAGATCAAAAGATCGCAGCCTTCGGCAGCTCCTACATGGAGTTACGTCCTTTAGCCGCTATCAGTGCGTGCGGGTCACTTTGCTCAAATGGCGCGGCTGATCCGGGTCCATGCCCCGCGCCACGGCCAGGCCTGCGGCCATCACGTAAAAGCTCTGGATCGCCAGAATCGGATCGAGGGCCGGGTGTTCGGCGCGAGTCAGGGTCAGGTCGCGTTCGCTGACGTCATCCGGCGCGGCGAGCAAGACCCGGGCGCCGCGCTGGCGCATTTCCGCCGCCAGGCTCAGCAGGCCGGCCTGCTCGGCACCGCGCGGGGCGAAAACCAGCAGCGGATAGTGTTCGTCGATCAGCGCCATCGGGCCGTGACGGACTTCGGCGCTGCTGAACGCTTCGGCCTGAATCGCCGAGGTTTCCTTGAACTTCAGCGCCGCTTCCTGGGCAATGGCGAAACCGGCGCCACGGCCGATCACCATCAGGCGCTCGCAATCGCGCAGGGCTTCGATGGCCACGCTCCAGTCCTGTTTCGCCGCTTCGCGCAGGCCTTCTGGCAGGGCATCGTGGGCTTGCAGCAATTCGCGGTCCTCTTTCCAGTGCGCGATCAAACGCGCGCTGGCGCTGAGGGTGGCGATAAAGCTTTTGGTCGCAGCGACGCTGCTTTCAGTCCCGGCAAGCAGCGGCAGGCTGAATTCACAGGCCGCTTCGAGTGGCGAATCGGCAGCGTTAACCATCGACACGCTCAGCGCGCCACGCTTGCGCAACAGGCGCAGGCTGTTGACCAGATCCGGGCTCTGCCCCGACTGCGAAAACGCAAAGGCGACCTGACCGCTGACTTTCAGTGGCGCCTGCTGCATGGTCACCACCGACATCGGCAACGAGGCCACCGGCACGCCCAGTTGCTGCATGGTCAGGTAGGCGAAGTAGCTCGCCGCGTGGTCGGAGCTGCCACGGGCGACGGTCATCGCCACTTGCGGCGGCTGACGGCGCAGGCGCCCGGCGATCTCGATCATCGGCGCGTCGAGCTGTTGCAGTTGGGCTTGCACGGCCTCGAACGAGGACAGCGCCTCCTCAAGCATTTTTGAAGTCAATGTCTTCTCCTTCGACCATGACGGCGGTCAGTGTGAGTGAGCGATCGAGCCGCACGCAGTCGGCCCAGGCGCCGGGGGCAAGGCGCCCGCGTTCGGTGATGCCGAGGTAGTCGGCGGGAAATTGCGACAGACGCTGCGAGGCTTCGGCGATCGGCAGACCGATCTTGACCAGATTGCGCAGGGCCTGATCCATGGTCAGGGTGCTGCCGGCCAGCGTGCCGTCGGGCAGACGCACGCCGCCCAGGCATTTGGTCACGGTGTGGCTGCCAAGCTTGTATTCACCGTCGGGCATGCCGGCGGCGGCGGTCGAATCGGTGACGCAATACAGGCACGGGATAGAACGCAGGGCTACGCGAATGGCGCCGGGGTGTACGTGCAGCAGATCGGGAATCAGCTCGGCGTATTTGGCGTGGGCCAGTGCTGCGCCGACGATGCCCGGCTCGCGGTGATGCAGCGGGCTCATGGCGTTGTAGAGGTGGGTGAAACTGCTGGCACCGGCAGCCAGCGCGGCGACGCCTTCCTCGTAGCTGCCGAGGGTGTGGCCGATCTGCATGCGGATGCCACGGCTGCTCAGCTCGCGAATCAATGCATCGTGACCGGCGATTTCCGGGGCAATGGTGATGACGCGGATCGGTGCCAGCGCCAGATATTCTTCGACTTCTGCCATCAACGCGGTGTGGGCGAAGTTCGGTTGAGCGCCGAGTTTTCCCGGGTTGATGTAAGGGCCTTCAAGGTGTACGCCAAGCACTCGCGCGGCGCCTTTCGGACGCTGTTTGCAGAATTCTCCTACCTCTTTCAAGACGCTGGAAATCTCCGCACTCGGCGCGGTCATGGTCGTGGCCAACAGCGAGGTGGTGCCAAAGCGCACGTGGGTTTTGCTGATGGTTTCGAAGGCTTCGGCGCCTTCCATAATGTCTTTGCCACCGCCGCCGTGCACATGCAGGTCGATGAAACCCGGCAGCAGATAGGGTAGATCGTTAGCCGCCGGATCGCAGGGCACGCCTTCGATCGACACGATCTTGCCGTGTTCGTGAATCAGCCGGCCGCGAACCCAGCCGCTGGCGGTGAGGATGTTGTCTTCGGACATTTTCGTTCTCGCTTGGGGTTGCGCTCAGCGGCGCAGCTCTGCAACAAAGTCGTAGTAGTCGTTGCGGCAATAGGTGTCGGTGACTTCGATCGGCGTGTTGTCTTCCAGATAGCCGACCCGGGTCATCAGCAGCATGGCGGTGCCGGGGGCGATGCCGACCAGCGCGGCGAATTCGTCCGAGGCGTTGATTGCCTGGATGTGCTGAAGGGCGCGGACGATCGGTTTGCCGATGCCGTCGAGGTATTCGTAAAGCGAATCGCCCACCGCTTGCGGCCTGGGCATGATCGACGCGGGCAGGGTGCTCATTTCGATCGCCATGACCGTGTCATCGGCTTTGCGCAGGCGCTTCATGCGCGCCACCTTGTCGTTCGGCGACAGGCCGAGGCGGATCAGTTCTTCGTGAGTTGGCAGGGTGATCTCCCGCTCCAGCCATTTCGAGCTCGGCACGAAACCTTTCAAGCGCAGCATTTCGCTGAAGCCGGACAGACGCGACAGCGGTTGTTCCAGGCGTGGGGTGATGAACGTGCCCGAGCCTTGCAGGCGGCGGATCAGGCCTTGCTCAAGCAAAACTTCCAAAGCCTTGCGTGCGGTGACCCGGGAGATGCCGAGCTGGTCGCTGAGGTTGCGCTCGGACGGCATCGCCTGTTCGGCCTTCCACTGCCCGGCATGAATCGCCGCTTCCAGATTGCGCGCCAGTTGCAAGTACAGCGGCGTCGGCTGGGAGTCATCGGGGCGTAGGGTTTGAAGGTCGTTCATGTAGGTCGTTTCCGTCGCGAGTATAGGATTGTTGTGGCTCGCTTGTGCGACGGAAGCTAATACCACTTGAATACCATGTCAACGCGATGAAATGGCGTCTGACCCAATGGATTGGCGGGTTTCAGGGGGGAGTGTTTAAAGTGGTATTAGTGATGGCCTATAAAAAGCAAAAGATCGCAGCCTGCGACAGCTTCTACAGTTAAGAGTGGTATCACCCCTGTAGGCGCTGTCGCAGGCTGCGATCTTTTGATTTATTTTTTTGCGGTGACCAGCGGTCGAGGTTACGGACGAATCTCGATCATCGTGCCGTCCGGTACCAGATTCCACACTTCACGCATGTCGACGTTGCGCATGGCGATGCAGCCGTCGGTCCAGTCGAGGGTATGGAACAACTGCTCCGGATTGTCTGCCGAATCCGGGGTGCCGTGGATCATGATCATCCCGCCGGGCTCGACACCTTCACGGCGTGCGCGGGCGGCATCGCTGATGTTCGGGTAGGAGATGTGCATCGACAGGTTGAATTTCTCGCTGGTCTTGCGCCAGTCGATCCAATAGAAACCTTCGGGTGTGCGTTTGTCGCCCTCGATCAGTTTCGGGCCTTTCTTTGCACCCTTGCCCAAGGAGATGCGATAGGTCTTCAGCGGCTTGCCGTCGGCAATCAACTGCAGTTGGTGGGCCGATTTCAGTACCAGGACTTTTTCGATCAGCGGAGTGTTCGAGGGCGTCACGGTGGTCACGAATGACGCTTGCGAAACGCTGACGAACGACAGGCACAACAGGGCAAGCAAGCAACGCATTGAAACGATTCCCCAAGAATGACGCAGACACATAGTGATAGATGCAGGTGTGGTTATCGGCAGGGTGCCGCGAAGCTCAAGTAATCGCCGGCTGCACCAGTGGCGGAATCGACTCCGAACGCACCGGGTAAACCTCGCTGCGCCGATCGGCGAAGAAACATTCCAGCGTGCGCCCGACCGTGCGGAAAGCCAGCTCGTCCCAGGGAATGTCGGCTTCTTCGAACAGCTGCACTTCAAGGCTTTCCGGCCCGGCCGCGTATTGCAGATCGGCCAGTTCGGCGCGGAAGAACACATGCACCTGGCTGATATGCGGCACGTCGATCAGCGTGTAGATGCTCAGGTTGCGCACCCGGGCGCAGGCTTCTTCGGCGGTTTCGCGGATGGCGGCCTGCTCGATGGTCTCGCCGTTTTCCATGAAGCCGGCAGGTAGCGTCCAGTAACCGAGACGCGGCTCGATGGCGCGGCGGCAGAGCAGCACTTTCGTCCCCCAGGTCGGCACGCAACCGGCGACGATATTGGGGTTCTGGTAGTGAATGGTCTGACAGCTGTCGCAGACAAATCGCAGCCGCGAGTCGCCTTCGGGAATGCGCTGGGTGACCGGGTTACCGCAGTGGCTGCAAAATTTCATGCTCGGGTTCCTGAATGCTGCGCCTATCTTGGCGTGCAGCGGGGCCGGTCGGCAAGTTGTCGTTTCGCGACACGACGGGTTTCGGGGGCTTGGGCGCTCGCTTTGATTGGTGCATGATGCGGAGCAAGGCACCGATCGAGAACACTCATGCTGGACGAGCTACTGCATAGGGTAAGCAACCACACACCGCGTACGCTGGAGACCGACGCACGTTTCCCCGAAGCCGCCGTGCTGGTGCCGATCACCCGCAGTGACGAACCGGAACTGGTCCTGACCCTGCGCGCCAGCGGGCTTTCGACCCATGGCGGCGAAGTTGCCTTCCCCGGAGGGCGCCGCGACCCGGAAGATCCGGACCTCATATTCACCGCGCTGCGCGAAGCCGAGGAAGAGATCGGCCTGCCACCGGGCCTGGTCGAAGTCATCGGCCCGCTCAGTCCGCTGATTTCCCTGCATGGCATCAAGGTAACGCCGTATGTCGGCGTGATTCCCGACTTTGTCGAATACCAGCCCAATGATGCCGAGATCGCCGCCGTCTTCAGCGTGCCGCTGGAATTCTTCCGCAAGGACCCGCGTGAGCATACCCATCGCATCGACTATCAGGGCCGCAGTTGGTATGTGCCGAGCTATCGCTTCGGCGAGTACAAGATCTGGGGCCTGACGGCGATCATGATCGTCGAGTTGATCAACCTGCTCTATGACGCCAAAATCAGCCTGCACCGACCGCCGAAAAGCTTTATCGATACCTGAGCCGTCGTTCGAACGGCCGTGAGCCCTGAGGAAAACAAAATGAAATACCGCCTGGGCGACGCCCGTGTCGAAACCCATCCACAGAGCTGGGTCGCGCCCAATGCCGTGCTGGTGGGCAAGGTTCGCCTGGAAGAGGGCGCCAACGTCTGGTTCAACGCTGTGTTGCGCGGCGACAACGAACTGATCCTCGTCGGCAAGAACAGCAATGTGCAGGACGGTACGGTGATGCACACCGACATGGGCTATCCACTGACCATCGGTACCGGCGTGACCATCGGCCACAACGCGATGCTTCACGGTTGCACGGTCGGCGATTACAGCCTGATCGGTATCAACGCAGTGATTCTCAACGGCGCGAAGATCGGCAAGAACTGCATCATCGGCGCCAATTCGCTGATCGGCGAAGGCAAGGAAATTCCCGACGGTTCGCTGGTGATGGGCTCGCCGGGCAAGGTCGTGCGTGAACTGACCGAGGCGCAAAAGAATATGCTCGAAGCCAGCGCCGCGCACTATGTGCATAACTCGCAGCGTTACGCCCGCGATCTGGTCGAGCAGGAACAATGACGACTGTTGAACGACCAGTCGCCTCTCCCTGCGTGAATATCTGCGCGCTGGACGAAGATGATGTTTGCACCGGGTGCCAGCGCACGGTCGCGGAGATCACCCGCTGGGGCCGCATGAACAATGACGAGCGCCGCGTCGTGCTGGGGTTGTGTCATGAACGGGCGAAGGCGAGTGGATTGGTCTGGATGATTCCCGCGAAGTCAGGCGTCTGAACCACCGCTTTCGCGAGCAGGCTCGCTCCCACCTTGAAAATGCGTTCCACTGTGGGAGCGAGCCTGCTCGTGAAGACGTCGGTCCTGTCACCGCACCTATTGGCGCAATACCAGCGCTCAAGTAACCTGTGCGCCACATTTACAGGCCACCTCCATGATCTTCCTCATCGCCTACATCAGCAGCGTCGTGCTGATCAACTTCGCCTTTTCCACCGCACCGCACCTGGACATCATCTGGTCGGCCTGGGGCGGGCTGGTGTTCGTGCTGCGCGACATGGTGCAAACGCGCTTCGGTCATGGCGCGATCGTGGCGATGCTGGCGGCGCTGGTGCTCTCCTACATCACGTCCGACCCTTCCATCGCGCTGGCCAGCGCCACGGCGTTCGCGGTTTCCGAGTGCATCGACTGGCTGGTGTTCAGCATCACCAAGCGGCCGTTGCGTGATCGTCTGTGGATCAGTTCGGCGCTGAGCATTCCGCTGGATACCTTCATCTTTTTCGGCATGATCGACGCCTTGACGCCGCCGGTGATCATCACCGCGCTGGCCTCCAAGTTCGCCGGCGTTACCGCGGTCTGGCTGATCATGGCCTGGCGTGATCGCAAACAGGCTGTCGCCAGCTGAAGCCAAACCCTCGGGTTCATGTAAAATGCCGCGCTTTCTCCCCATGGAAAGCGCACCTGCGTGGCTTTCCTCGATGATCCGCTTCCTTTGAGGACCTGAGATGACCCGTATCGGAACTCCATTGTCGCCAACCGCGACCCGCGTATTGCTGTGTGGCTGTGGTGAGTTGGGCAAGGAAGTGGTAATCGAACTGCAGCGCCTGGGCGTTGAAGTGATTGCCGTCGACCGCTACGCCAACGCGCCGGCCATGCAAGTCGCCCATCGCAGCCACGTGATCAACATGCTCGACGGCGCTGCTCTGCGTGCAGTGATCGAAGCCGAGAAGCCGCACTTCATCGTGCCGGAAATCGAAGCCATCGCTACCGCCACGCTGGTCGAGCTGGAAGCCGAAGGCTTCACCGTGATTCCGACCGCGCGTGCGGCGCAGCTGACCATGAACCGCGAAGGTATTCGTCGTCTGGCTGCCGAAGAGCTGGACCTGCCGACCTCGCCGTACCACTTCGCCGACACCTTCGAGGACTACAGCAAAGCCGTTCAGGACCTGGGTTTCCCTTGCGTGGTCAAGCCGGTGATGAGTTCGTCGGGCAAGGGCCAGAGCCTGCTGCGCAGCGCCGATGACGTACAGAAAGCCTGGGATTACGCGCAAGAGGGCGGTCGCGCCGGCAAAGGTCGGGTGATCATCGAAGGCTTCATCGACTTTGACTACGAAATCACCCTGCTGACCGTGCGCCACATTGGCGGCACCACGTTCTGCGCACCGGTGGGGCACCGTCAGGAGAAGGGCGACTATCAGGAATCCTGGCAGCCGCAGGCCATGAGCCCGATTGCTCTGGCTGAATCCGAGCGCGTTGCCAAAGCAGTCACTGAAGCGCTGGGTGGCCGTGGTCTGTTCGGCGTCGAGCTGTTCATCAAAGGTGATCAGGTGTGGTTCAGCGAAGTGTCGCCACGGCCGCATGACACCGGTCTGGTCACGCTGATTTCCCAGGACCTGTCGCAATTCGCCCTGCATGCCCGCGCCATTCTCGGCCTGCCGGTGCCGCTGATCCGTCAGTTCGGCCCGTCGGCGTCGGCAGTGATTCTGGTGGAAGGGCAGTCGACCCAGACCGCATTTGCCAACCTGGGCGCTGCGTTGAGCGAGCCGGACACCGCGCTGCGTCTGTTCGGCAAGCCGGAAGTGAACGGTCAGCGCCGCATGGGCGTGGCGCTGGCCCGTGATGAGTCGATCGAGGCTGCACGTGCCAAGGCGACCCGTGCGTCGCAGGCGGTTGTTGTCGAGCTGTAAACCGAGTTGCGGCATACATTCGCGAGCAGGCTCGCTCCCACATTTGGAATGCATTTCCCTGTGGGAGCGAGCCTGCTCGCGAAGCTTTTTACCTTCCGTCAGGCAACCCGACTCAGATCGTTATTGCGCGTCTCCTTCAAGCACAGCACCGCAATCAGACTCAAAACCGCCGCCGCCGACACATACCCGCCGACATAGCTCAACCCGCCCATCGCCACCAGCTTCTGCGCAAAGAACGGCGCCGCCGAGGCTCCGACGATGCCGCCGAGGTTGTACGCCGCTGAAGCGCCGGTATAACGCACGTGGGTCGGAAACAGCTCAGGCAACAGCGCGCCCATCGGTGCGAATGTCACGCCCATCAAAAACAGCTCGATGCACAGAAACAGCGCCACGCCCCAGGTCGAGCCCTGCGTTAGCAATGGCTCCATGAGAAATCCGGACAGAATCGCCAGCACGCCACCGATGATCAGCACCGGTTTGCGCCCGTAACGGTCGCTGGCCCAGGCCGACAAAGGCGTCGCGGCGGCCATGAACAACACGGCAAAGCACAGCAGGCCAAGGAAAGTCTCGCGGCTGTAACCCAGCGTCGATACGCCATAGCTCAGGGAAAACACCGTCGAGATATAGAACAGTGCATAGCAGACCACCATCGCCGCCGCCCCGAGCAGGGTCGGCGCCCAGTATTGGCTGAACAACTCGACCAGCGGCACCTTGACTCGCTCCTGACGGGCGATCGCATTGGCGAACACTGGCGTTTCATGCAATTTCAGGCGCACATACAGGCCGACCATCACCAGCGCCGCACTGAGCAGAAACGGAATACGCCAGCCCCAACTGCGGAACTGTTCGTCATCCAAGGTCATGGCCAAGGTCAGGAACAGGCCGTTGGCCGCAAGAAAACCAATCGATGGCCCGAGCTGCGGGAACATGCCGAACCAGGCGCGTTTGCCCTTCGGTGCGTTTTCCGTGGCCAGCAGCGCTGCGCCACCCCATTCGCCGCCAAGGCCCAGGCCCTGACCGAAACGCAGCACACACAGCAGAATCGGCGCCCAGGCACCAATGCTGTCGTAGCCCGGCAACACGCCAATCAAGGTGGTGCACACGCCCATCAACAGCAGTGAGGCGACCAGCGTCGATTTACGGCCGATACGGTCGCCGAAGTGGCCAAACAGTGCCGAACCCAGTGGTCGGGCGAGGAAGGCAATGCCGAAAGTGAGAAAAGCGGAAAGCATCTGCGCGGTGCCGGAGGTCTGCGGAAAGAACACCGGCCCGATCACCAGCGCCGCAGCAGTGGCGTAAACGTAGAAGTCGTAGAACTCGATGGCGGTGCCGATGAAGCTTGCCGTGGCCACGCGGGTGGCGGAATTGGTCGGCTGGGCAGGCGCGGTTTCGCTGTAAGCGGTATGGGTCGTCATGCGGTGATCCCTGACAGTCATGAGCTCCAGTGGAGCGAATTATTATGGTCGAACACCCAGGGATGTGGGGTAGGGCGCGAGCGCTGTTTCGAGTGGGAACAGTCGTCGGTTTGCAGCGGAAACAGTCAGGATCCGGGCAGTGCCGGGTAGGCACAGGGATCGACGGCGCTTGGGTAAGCGCCTCGATTATAGGAAGGGGGCTAACGATCAAACAAGCGCAAACAATGCAGCTTTATCGAGCAGGCACCAGAGCAGGCACCGATGAGGTCAGCCAGATCAGCACCTTGCTCACCCGGTTCTCCTCGGTCTCGAGGATTTCCAGTCGATAACGCCCGATCTTCAGGCACACCGCGCTTTCCGGAATGGTTTCCAGCGCTTCGGTGACCAGGCCGTTGAGCGTCTTCGGCCCGTCGCTCGGCAGGTGCCAGCCCAGGCACTTGTTCAGGTCGCGGATCGATGCGGCGCCATCGATCACCATACGCCCGTCGGCTTGGGGATGGATGTGCGGATTGTCGAGGCTGTGCTCGCTTTCGAATTCGCCGACGATCTCTTCGAGAATGTCTTCAAGGGTGACGATGCCCAGCACTTCACCGTACTCGTCCACGACCATGCCGAGACGGCGTTGCTGCTTGTGGAAGTTCAGCAGTTGCAGTTGCAGCGGCGTGCTTTCCGGGACGAAGTAAGGCTCGTAGCTGGCGGCCAGCAGTGCCTCGCGGGTCAATCCGCCGTTGCTCAGCAAATGGCCGATCTGGCGGGTGTTGAGCACCGCTTCGACCTGATTGATGTCACTGTGAAACACCGGTAGACGCGTGCGCTTGTTCTCGCGCAGTTGCTCGATGATCTCTTCGATCGAATCGTCGAGGTTGATGCCGTCGACGTCACTGCGCGGCACCAGAATGTCGTTGACCGTGATGTTGTCCAGCGCATGAATGCCCGACACCGGGTGGGTGCGGACCGGATGGTCGTGATCCTCATCGTGATCGGCCGGCAACTCGTCCTCGCTCTGTTGCACCACCTGAGCCTTGCGCGTGAACGGGGTCATCAACAAAGCGCTGACCCGGCTGAACAGCCACGCAAAGGGGTAGACGATTTTCATCGGCACGGTCAGCAGGGCATTGCCGAACGCCAGCACGGCATCCGGATAGCGCCGAGCCACGGTGCGCGGGAAATAATCGGCGAACACCAACAGGATGCCACCGGCGCCCAGGCACGCCGCCCACGGGCCGTTTTCTTCGCAGAGGAAAATCGCCAGCAACGTCGCGATGATCACTGCGAGGGCGCGGCACAGGGTGTTGCAGAGGATCAGGGTGTCGAGCGGGAAGCTCAGCTTCGCCAGCGGTTTATCGCTGGCGCGCGAGGCGATACGTTGCGCAAGCAGGTGCTGCTGCGCGATTTCGACGGCGGTAAACAGCCCTGACCATAAAATCAGCAGGACAAATACCGCGAGCATCGGCCCTATGGGCAAACCGTCCATTTATGCCGCCCGTCAGATGTGCAGAATGTATTCACGAACCAGTTTGCTGCCGAAGTACGCCAGCATCAGCAGGCAGAAACCGGCGAGGGTCCAGCGAATCGCCTTGTGGCCGCGCCAGCCCAGACGGTTGCGGCCCCACAACAGCACGCTGAAGACGATCCATGCCAGGCAGGCCAGCAGGGTCTTGTGCACCAAGTGCTGAGCGAACAGGTTCTCGACGAACAGCCAGCCGGAAATCAGCGATAGCGACAGTAGCGTCCAGCCGGCCCAGAGAAAGCCGAACAGCAGGCTTTCCATGGTTTGCAGGGGCGGGAAGTTCTTGATCAGCCCGGACGGGTGCTTGTGCTTGAGCTGATGGTCCTGAACCAGCAGCAGCAACGCCTGGAACACGGCGATGGTGAACATGCCGTAAGCGAGGATCGACAATAGAATGTGCGCGAGAATGCCAGGCTCTTCATCGATGATCTGCACCGTGCCGGTCGGAGCGAACTGCGCCAGCAATACCGTGATCGCGCCCAGCGGGAACAGCAGCACCAGCAGGTTTTCCACCGGGATCCGCGAACAGGCGAGCAGGGTCAGGGCGATTACCGCAGCAGCGATCAGACTGGACGCACTGAAAAAGTCCAGGCCAAGGCCGATCGGGGTCAATAGATGTGTAAGCAGGCTGGCGCCGTGGGCGAGCACGGCGAAGACGCCGAGGCTGACCAGCAGGCGCTTGTTCGCCTTGGCGCCGGTGGCCAGGCGGGTGCTTTGATAGACGGTCGCAGCGGCATAGAGCAGGGCGGCGGCGAGGGTGGTCAGCAAACTGGGTGACAAGGGGAGCATAAATCCTGTTAGGCGAGCCCGAAAGGCGCTGAGTTTGGCATAGAACCGCCACGGCACGAAAGACTCCCCAAGCTGACGGCGAGGTGTCCGCCGGCCGCAGTCTTCGCTATAATCCGCGACCTGCCCACGCCGCAGGCTCGCCGAGCACATGTTGATTCCGGTCTGGGCCGCCATTATCCCGGTTCGTACAGGGCCTGAAAGGATCGCGCAATGTTTGAAAACTTAACCGACCGTCTCTCGCAGACGCTGCGCCATGTCACCGGCAAGGCGAAGCTGACCGAGGACAATATCAAAGACACCCTGCGTGAAGTGCGCATGGCGTTGCTCGAAGCTGACGTCGCATTGCCGGTGGTCAAGGACTTCGTCAATTCGGTCAAGGAGCGCGCTGTCGGCACCGAGGTGTCGCGCAGCCTGACGCCGGGCCAGGCATTCGTGAAGATCGTCCAGGCCGAACTCGAAAGCCTGATGGGTGCGGCCAACGAAGACCTCAACCTGAGTGCCGTTCCGCCAGCCGTGATTCTGATGGCCGGTCTGCAGGGCGCGGGTAAAACCACCACCGCCGGCAAACTGGCGCGCTTTCTTAAAGAGCGCAAGAAGAAGTCGGTCATGGTTGTTTCGGCGGACATATATCGTCCGGCGGCGATCAAGCAGCTGGAAACCCTGGCCAACGACATCGGCGTGACGTTCTTCCCGTCCGACCTGAGCCAGAAGCCGGTCGACATCGCCAATGCGGCTATTAAAGAAGCAAAACTGAAATTCATCGACGTGGTCATCGTCGATACCGCCGGTCGTCTGCACATCGACGAAGAGATGATGGGCGAGATCAAGGCGCTGCACGCCGCGATCAACCCGGTCGAAACCCTGTTCGTGGTCGACGCCATGACCGGTCAGGACGCCGCCAACACGGCCAAGGCGTTCGGCGATGCGCTGCCGCTGACCGGTGTGATCCTGACCAAGGTCGACGGCGACGCCCGTGGCGGTGCCGCGCTGTCGGTGCGCGCCATCACCGGCAAGCCGATCAAGTTCATCGGTATGGGCGAGAAGAGCGAAGCGCTCGATCCGTTCCACCCTGAGCGTATCGCCTCGCGAATCCTCGGCATGGGCGACGTGCTCAGCCTGATCGAACAAGCTGAAGCGACGCTGGACAAGGACAAGGCCGACAAACTGGCCAAGAAGCTGAAGAAAGGCAAGGGCTTCGACCTCGAAGACTTCCGCGATCAGCTGCAACAGATGAAGAACATGGGCGGCCTCGGCGGGCTCATGGACAAACTGCCGAGCATCGGCGGCGTCAACCTGTCGCAGATGGGCAATGCCCAGAACGCCGCAGAGAAGCAGTTCAAGCAGATGGAAGCCATCATCAATTCCATGACCCCGGCCGAGCGCCGCGACCCTGAGCTGATCAGCGGTTCGCGCAAGCGCCGGATCGCCATGGGTTCCGGCACGCAGGTGCAGGACATCGGCCGCTTGATCAAGCAGCACAAGCAGATGCAGAAGATGATGAAGAAATTCACCGCCAAGGGCGGTATGGCAAAAATGATGCGCGGCATGGGCGGTATGTTGCCCGGCGGCGGCATGCCGAAAATGTAAAGACTTCGCCGGTCGTCGCACCGGCGCAGACCCTGCAAGGACGCAGGATCAACAGCAAACCCGCACTCGGCGGGAGCTGACTGGCCGTTTTATCGACGGCTCTCTATGCAAATCTGCACGGCATGCCATGGGCGCCGGAAAAAGTCATTTGCAAAAGTCCGGATATTCCTTAGAATATGCGGCCTTTCGGGCACCCATGCCCGCTGTGCATTTAGATTTGCAGCACCGACTACAGGAACGATGTTCACATGCTAACAATCCGTCTTGCCCTTGGCGGCTCCAAAAAGCGCCCGTTTTACCACCTGACCGTAACCGACTCGCGTAACCCGCGTGACGGCTCCCACAAAGAACAGGTTGGTTTCTTCAACCCTGTTGCCCGTGGTCAGGAAATCCGTCTGTCCGTGAACCAAGAGCGCGTTGCCTACTGGCTGAGCGTTGGTGCACAACCTTCTGAGCGCGTTGCTCAGTTGTTGAAGGAATCTGCCAAGGCTGCGGCCTGAGCAATATGAACGCGACGCCAGCCCCTGCCGATGATTTGATCGTTATTGGCAAAATTTATTCTGTTCATGGCGTTCGCGGCGAAGTGAAGGTTTATTCCTTTACTGATCCGACTGAAAACCTGTTGCAGTACAAAACCTGGACGCTCAAGCGCGAAGGCAATGTCAAACAGGTCGAGCTGGTCAGTGGACGCGGGAGCGACAAGTTCCTGGTCGCCAAGCTCAAGGGTCTCGATGATCGTGAAGAAGCTCGTCTTCTGGCCGGTTATGAGATCTGCGTGCCGCGCAACCTGTTCGCTGAATTGACCGAAGGCGAGTACTACTGGTACCAGCTGGAAGGTCTGAAGGTCATCGACACCCTTGGGCAACTGCTCGGGAAAATCGATCATCTTCTGGAAACCGGCGCCAATGATGTAATGGTCGTCAAGCCTTGCGCTGGCAGCCTGGATGATCGCGAACGCCTGTTGCCCTATACGGAGCAATGCGTGTTGGCCGTCGACCTGGAAGCGGGCGAGATGAAGGTGGATTGGGACGCGGACTTCTGAACGTGGCTAACTTGCGCGTAGAAGTGATCAGTTTGTTTCCCGAGATGTTTTCCGCCATTGGCGATTACGGCATCACCAGTCGTGCGGTCAAACAGGGGCTCTTGCAGCTGACCTGTTGGAATCCGCGAGATTACACGACGGATCGGCATCACACTGTGGACGATCGCCCGTTTGGCGGTGGTCCGGGCATGGTGATGAAGATCAAGCCCCTGGAAGATGCGCTGGCTCAGGCCAAGGCAGCAGCCGGGGAGGCGGCGAAGGTGATTTACCTGTCCCCCCAAGGCCGTCAACTTACTCAGTCGGCGGTACGCGAGCTGGCACAATCGGATGCATTGATCCTGATTGCCGGCCGCTACGAAGGCATTGACGAGCGCTTTATTGAGGCTCATGTCGATGAAGAGTGGTCGATTGGCGACTATGTACTGTCTGGCGGCGAGCTGCCGGCCATGGTCCTGATCGATGCGGTTACACGACTGCTGCCTGGAGCTTTAGGGCATGCGGATTCCGCTGAGGAAGATTCCTTTACGGATGGTCTGCTGGATTGCCCGCACTACACCCGACCGGAGGTGTATGCGGATCAGCGTGTTCCCGACGTGTTGCTGAGTGGCAATCACGCGCATATCCGGCGTTGGCGTTTACAGCAGTCCCTTGGTCGGACCTATGAACGACGCGCCGATCTTCTGGAAAGCCGCTCGCTTTCTGGAGAAGAGAAGAAGCTGCTCGAGGAATACATCCGCGAGCGGGACGATAGTTAACAACGTATCGATGGTAGATCGAACGATTTACCTTAGGAGCACAGCATGACCAACAAAATCATCCTTGCACTCGAAGCAGAGCAGATGACCAAAGAAATCCCTACCTTCGCCCCAGGCGACACTATTGTCGTTCAGGTGAAAGTGAAGGAAGGCGATCGTTCCCGTCTGCAAGCGTTCGAAGGCGTTGTAATCGCCAAGCGTAACCGCGGCGTGAACAGTGCGTTCACCGTTCGTAAAATCTCCAACGGTGTTGGCGTAGAACGTACTTTCCAGACCTACTCCCCGCAGATCGACAGCATGGCTGTTAAACGTCGCGGTGACGTACGTAAAGCCAAGCTGTACTACCTGCGCGACCTGTCGGGTAAAGCAGCACGCATCAAGGAAAAACTGGCTTAAGCCCAGCTTCCGATGCAGAAAAAAGCAGCCTACGGGCTGCTTTTTTGTTGCCCGGGATTTGTGCTGCAAAGATCTTCAGTCTGTCCGTGACCCAGTCGCGGCCTTCGCGAGCAGGCTCGCTCCCACAGGAATACAGTGGGAGCGAGCCTGCTAGCGAATCGATCCGTCAGGCGCCGGAACCTTGCGGTTGAATCAATGCCAGCAACGTCCACCCAGCTCCCGGCTTCAACGCCGTTTCCGGTGTCACCACATGCACCCAGCCGCTGTCATCACGCATGAACAGCAGCGTCGCGCGATTGCCGTGCAGCGCTTGGTAATCCTCCCAGCCGAAGCCGTCCGTCAATGTCGTGCTGTAAAGCTCCGCTCCCTGGCCCATCTGGCCGGCCAGTTTCGAATAGGTCAGTGCCTCACTGCCCAATTGATTGCCCCGGTGTTCCAGGCTTGCGCGGTGCTTGTCGCTGCGGCGGCTTTCATGGCCGCTGGCCAGACCGAACAGGCGCTGATGACCGAAGTCATGACGAAAGCGCATCGCCGCCAATGTGTTCAGCTCGCCCGACGGTGACAGCGCCAGCAAATGCCCCAGCCCCACCAGATCCAGATGCGCGTCGGCATGCTGCGACGCCGGGTTGCCGAAATAAGTCGGCAAGCCTTCCATGCGTGCCGCGCGGATATTCTCCCAGCTCGAATCGGTCAGTAGCACGCGACTGCCCAGTTGCTGCAGCGACTTGCCCAATTCACGGGCCGGGCCATTGGCTCCAACGATCAGAAAACCGCTCGGCGCCGGTTCGGCGACCTTTAACAGCCGTGCCAGCGGTCGCGCCGTTGCGCTTTGCAAAACCACGGTGCCGATGATTACCGCAAAGGTCAGCGGCACCAGGAGCAGGGCGCCTTCATGCCCGGATTCATCCAGGCGAATCGCGAAAATCGCCGAGACAGCCGCAGCGACGATCCCGCGCGGCGCGATCCAGCACAGCAACGCCCGTTCGCGCCAGCTGAGACTGGAACCGGCGGTGCTGAGCAAAACATTCAACGGACGGGCGATCAGCTGGATCACCAACAGCAGAATCAACACCAGCGGTCCCAGACCGATCAAAGCGTTCAGGTCCAGGCGCGCCGCGAGCAGGATGAACAGCCCGGAAATCAGCAACACGCTGAGGTTTTCTTTGAAGTGCAGGATGTGCCGCACGTCCACGCCTTTCATGTTGGCCAGCCACATGCCCATCAGCGTCACCGCCAGCAGTCCGGACTCATGCATCACTTGGTTGGCACCGATGAAAATCGCCAGCACGGCTGCCAGGGAGGCCAGGTTATGCAGGTATTCCGGCAGCCATTGACGTCGGATCACCGTCCCCAGCAGCCAACCACCGACGACACCAAACACCGCGCCGCAGAGGATCACCCCGCCGAAGGTGAGAAGACTTTGCTTGAGGCCATGCCCTTCAGCGCTGGCGATGATGAAGCTGTACACCACGACGGCGAGCAGAGCGCCGATCGGATCGATGACGATGCCTTCCCAGCGCAGGATGTTGGCAATCGAAGCTTTTGGCCGCACCACCCGCAGCATCGGCACGATCACGGTCGGACCGGTGACCAGCGTCAGGCTGCCAAACAGAATCGCCAGCATCCAGTCGAAGCCAAGCAGAAAATGTGTGGCGACCGCGATGACGATCCAGGTCGAGATCGCACCGAGGGTCACCAGGCGATGGACGACGCTGCCGATCTCTTTCCATTCCGACAGGTGCAGGGTCAGGCTGCCCTCGAACAGGATCAGCGCCACCGCCAGCGACACCAGTGGCATCAGCAGCGGGCCGAACATTTCCTGCGGGTCGAGCCAACCCAGCAGCGGGCCTGCAAGAATGCCGGTCAGCAGCAGAAACAGAATGGCCGGCAGCTTCAGGCGCCATGCCAGCCACTGACAACCCAGCGCCGCCGCGCCGATCCCGCCAAATGCCAAGAGAATTTGCTGCTCGTTCATTGATGCTCCCTGTTCCTTGATCTGGCTGGCTATGAAAGACTAGCGGCCATTCCCGTCGTTCACTGTCTATTTGCGCGCAGTGTTAAAAACTGCCTGCCCCGAGCACCCATGCCTGCCATCGACCATCCGCTGATTGATCAATTCCTCGACGCTTTATGGCTGGAGAAAGGCCTGTCCGACAACACCCGCGACGCCTATCGCAGTGACCTCGCGCTGTTCAACGGCTGGTTGCAGGAGAAAAATCTCGAGCTGATCAATGCCGGCCGCGAATTGATCCTCGATCATCTCGCGTGGCGGCTGGAGCAAAACTACAAGCCGCGCTCCACCGCGAGATTTCTCTCCGGGGTGCGTGGCTTTTATCGCTATCTGTTGCGGGAAAAACTGATCAGCGTCGACCCGACGTTGCGCGTCGACATGCCGCAACTGGGGCGGCCGTTGCCCAAGTCGCTGTCGGAAGCCGATGTCGAAGCGCTCCTCAAGGCGCCGGATCTGAGCGACGCCATCGGCCAGCGCGACCGCGCGATGCTGGAAGTGCTGTATGCCTGTGGCCTGCGCGTGACCGAACTGATCAGCCTGACGCTGGAGCAGGTCAACCTGCGCCAAGGCGTATTGCGGGTGATGGGCAAGGGCAGCAAGGAGCGTCTGGTGCCGATGGGCGAGGAGGCGATTGTCTGGGTCGAGCGTTATATGCGTGATGGTCGTGGCGAGTTGCTCGGTGGCCGCCCCAGCGATGTGCTGTTCCCCAGCCAGCGCGGCGAGCAGATGACCCGGCAGACGTTCTGGCATCGCATCAAGCATCAGGCCAAGGTCGCCGGGATCAGCAAGTCGCTGTCGCCGCACACCTTGCGCCACGCGTTCGCCACACACCTGCTCAACCATGGCGCGGACTTGCGCGTGGTGCAGATGCTGCTCGGCCACAGCGACCTGTCTACGACGCAGATCTATACCCATGTCGCCCGCGCCCGCTTGCAGGACTTGCATGCCAAGCACCACCCACGCGGCTGACACATCCCATAATGTTGAAACACTGACCTGTGGCGAGGGGATTTATCCCCGTTCGGCTGCGCAGCAGTCGCAAACCCGGCTGGCTCGATTTTGAGTGAAAGATCGCGGTGGATGGCTTAGGGCTGCTTCGCAACCCAGCGGGGATAAATCCCCTCGCCACAATAATGTGTGTCCGCCACATGTGGTTGTGGGTCAGTGGCACATGAGTGTGTGGCGACAGGCGCATTCGGCCCTCGTGACCTTATGTGTTAGGCTTTGCCGGTTTGCACGATGGACGGTTATGACCCGGTGTTTCGCACGGGCGTTCTGACCGTTTCATTGGCCCGCCCTCAGGAGTACTCATGCGTCTGACCCAGATTTTCGCCGCCGCCGCCATTGCGTTGGTGAGCACCTTTGCCGTCGCTGACGACGCGGCTGACAAAGCCATTCGTCAAAGCCTGGAAAAACTCGAACTCGAGGTTCCGGTCGAGAGCATCAGTGCCAGCCCATTGCCTGGCATGTACGAAGTCAAACTCAAAGGCAGCCGCGTGCTGTACGCCAGCGCCGATGGCCAGTACATCGTGCAGGGCAACCTGTACCAGCTGGCGAATGGCAAACCGGTCAACCTGACCGAGAAGACCGAACGCCTGGGCATTTCCAAACTGATCAATGCCATCCCGGTGGCCGAAACCGTGGTCTACCCGGCCGTGGGCGAGACCAAATCGCATATCACCGTGTTCACCGACACCACCTGTCCGTACTGCCATAAACTGCACGCCGAAGTGCCGGAGCTGAACAAGCGCGGCATTGAAGTGCGCTACGTGGCGTTCCCGCGCCAGGGCCTGAATTCGCCGGGTGACGAGCAGCTGCAAGCAGTGTGGTGCTCGAAAGACAAGAAAGCCGCCATGGACAAAATGGTCGATGGCAAGGAAATCAAGGCCGCCAAGTGCGATAACCCGGTTTCCAAGCAATTCGCCCTCGGTCAGTCGATCGGCGTGAACGGTACACCGGCCATCGTTTTGGCCGACGGCCAGGTCATTCCGGGCTACCAGCCGGCGCCACAAGTCGCCAAACTGGCGCTGGGCGCGAAGTAATTCGCATCGTCACGGGCAACCGTTGACGATCGTGGTCCGGCGGCAACAGCGCCGGGCCATCAACAGAGAGCCGCGAGCACGCGGTTGTTTTCCGGCCGACCCTGTGTCGGCCGTTTCATGGGGAGTTCACAGTGAATCCGGTCAAAGTAGGCATCTGTGGGTTAGGGACCGTCGGTGGCGGTACCTTCAACGTACTTCAGCGCAACGCCGAGGAAATTGCTCGTCGTGCCGGGCGTGGAATCGAAGTGGCACAAATTGCCACGCGCACGCCAAAGCCTCAGTTCCAGACGACCGGTATTGCGATTACCAACGATGTCTTCGAAGTGGCCACGAACCCTGAGATCGACATCGTCATAGAGCTGATGGGCGGCTACACCGTTGCCCGCGAGCTGGTACTCAAGGCCATCGAGAATGGCAAGCATGTGGTCACCGCGAACAAGGCGCTGATAGCCGTTCACGGTAATGAGATTTTCGCCAAGGCACGCGAGAAAGGCGTGATCGTGGCATTCGAAGCGGCGGTGGCCGGTGGCATTCCGGTGATCAAGGCGATCCGCGAAGGCCTGTCCGCCAACCGCATCAACTGGGTTGCCGGGATCATCAACGGTACCGGCAACTTCATCCTCACCGAAATGCGCGAGAAGGGCCGTACGTTTGAAGACGTACTCGCCGAAGCGCAAGCGCTGGGTTACGCCGAAGCCGACCCGACCTTCGACGTCGAAGGCATCGATGCCGCGCACAAGCTGACCATTCTGGCGTCGATTGCCTTCGGCATTCCGCTGCAATTCGACAAGGCTTACACCGAAGGCATCACCAAACTGACCACCGCCGACGTCAACTACGCCGAAGCGCTGGGCTATCGCATCAAGCACCTCGGCGTGGCGCGCAGCACTGACGCCGGCATCGAGTTGCGCGTGCACCCGACGCTGATTCCGGCCGATCGCCTGATCGCCAACGTCAACGGCGTGATGAACGCAGTGATGGTCAACGGCGACGCCGCCGGTTCGACGCTGTTCTACGGTGCCGGCGCTGGCATGGAGCCGACCGCTTCCTCGGTGATCGCCGACCTGGTCGACGTGGTTCGCGCGATGACTTCCGACCCGGAAAACCGTGTGCCGCACCTGGCCTTCCAGCCGGACTCGCTGTCGGCGCATCCGATCCTGCCGATCGAAGCCTGCGAAAGCGCTTACTACCTGCGCATTCACGCCAAGGATCATCCGGGCGTACTGGCGCAGGTGGCGAGCATCCTGTCGGAGCGCGGCATCAATATCGAATCGATCATGCAGAAGGAAGTCGAAGAGCATGACGGCCTGGTGCCGATGATCCTGCTGACCCACCGCGTGGTCGAGCAGCGCATCAACGATGCGATCACCGCGCTGGAAGCACTGGCTGGCGTCGACGGCCCGGTTGTACGGATCCGTGTCGAACATTTGAACTAAAAGCAGCGGCAAGCTTCGAGCTGCAAGCGGCAAGAGAGAAGCAGTCTGGCTTTTACTTGCGACTTGCAGCTTGCAGCTTGCAGCTCAAACCGAAGGTTTGAAAAAAATGCGATATATCAGTACTCGCGGCCAGGCCCCGGCCCTGAATTTCGAAGAGGTCCTGCTGGCCGGTCTGGCGACCGACGGCGGTCTGTACGTCCCGGAAAACCTGCCACGTTTCACTCAGGAAGAAATCGCTTCCTGGGCCGGCCTGCCGTATCACGAACTGGCCTTCCGGGTGATGCGCCCGTTTGTCACCGGCAGCATTCCGGATGCCGATTTCAAGAAAATTCTCGAAGAAACCTACGGCGTGTTCGCGCACAGCGCCGTGGCGCCACTGCGTCAGTTGAACGGTAATGAATGGGTGCTTGAGCTGTTCCACGGCCCGACCCTGGCGTTCAAGGACTTCGCCCTGCAACTGCTCGGTCGCCTGCTCGATTACGTGCTGGAAAAGCGCGGCGAGCGCGTGGTGATTGTCGGTGCCACCTCTGGTGACACCGGTTCTGCGGCCATCGAAGGCTGCAAGCACTGCGAAAATGTCGACATCTTCATCCTGCACCCGCATCAGCGTGTATCGGAAGTGCAGCGTCGGCAGATGACGACGATCTTCGGCGAGAACATCCACAACATCGCCATCGAAGGCAACTTCGATGACTGCCAGGAAATGGTCAAGAACAGCTTCGCCGACCAGAGCTTCCTCAAAGGCACGCGTCTGGTGGCGGTGAACTCGATCAACTGGGCGCGGATCATGGCCCAGATCGTTTACTACTTCCATGCGTCCCTGCAGTTGGGCGGTCCGGCGCGTTCGGTGTCGTTCTCGGTACCGACCGGTAACTTCGGCGACATCTTCGCCGGTTACCTGGCGCGCAACATGGGCCTGCCGATCAACCAGTTGATCGTCGCGACCAACCGCAACGACATCCTGCACCGCTTCATGAGCGGCAACCAGTACGTCAAGGAAACCCTGCACGCAACGCTGTCGCCGTCGATGGACATCATGGTGTCGTCGAACTTCGAGCGCCTGCTGTTCGACCTGCACGGCCGTAACGGTGCGGCGATTGCCGGCCTGATGGACTCGTTCAAAAAGGACGGCAGTTTCAGCGTCGAGCAAGAGCGCTGGACCGAAGCACGCAAGCTGTTCGATTCCCTGGCGGTGGACGATGCGCAGACCTGCGAAACCATCGCCGACGTCTACGAGCAAACCGGTGAGGTGCTCGACCCGCACACTGCCATCGGTGTGAAAGCCGCGCGCGAATGCCGTCGCAGCCTGGATATCCCGATGGTCATTCTGGGTACTGCCCATCCGGTCAAGTTTCCTGAGGCAGTGGAGAAAGCGGGTGTAGGAAAAGCGCTCGAACTACCTGCACATCTTTCTGATTTGTTTGAGCGAAACGAGCGCTGCACGGTTCTGCCAAACGACCTGAAAGCCGTGCAAGCCTTTGTCAGCCAGCATGGCAACCGCGGCAAGCCACTCTAAGCCAGTAAAAGCTGTCACATTTTGAAGCCCGTCTCCTGACGGGCTTTTTTGTTTCTGCTGCCACACTGCTCGGGTTTTCACCCACGAAGGACGGGTGAGTCGATCACGAAGGAAATGGCAATGCTGTTTTACAGAGGTTTGAAACCGGCACTGGGCTGGTTGTTTTTGTTGGCGGTGCTGGGGTGGACACACAGCGGCATGGCAGCGCAAATGGCACTCGATCAGGCCAATGCGTCAGCCAGTGTCCAGGCTATCGAGCTGGATGCGCACGAGCAGCAATGGATACGTGACAACCCCAGAGTGACGGTGGCATCGGTGCAATATCCGTTGTACCTGTTTCAGGACGAACATGGCCAGTGGAGCGGTCTGAACAACGATGTGCTCAAGCGCGTCAGCGCAATGACCGGCCTGCAATTCGAGCACCAGGAATCGTTCTCTACCGACCATATGCTCGATCGCCTGCAAAGCGGAGTCGCGGACATCAGTACGACCTTGGCCATGAGTGATGATCGCAAGGCGTTTCTCGATTTCAGTCATGCTTTTGGAGGGGCAGGCTGGGTTTTTGTCGGACATGCCAATACCCCGCGGGTGGAGTCTTTCGAGCAACTGGCCAAGCGCGTTCTGGTGCTGCCCGCCCGTCATGCCCTGGAGGATGCGATTCGCCGCGATTATCCGTCGATTGAAATACGCTCGGTGAAAACCTACGCCGAAGCGCGGGCGCTGGTCGAGAGCGGTGAAGCCTACGCAACCATCGAAAACGAAATCGGCGCGCAGCTCTATCCGTTAGGCATGCTCAAGGTCGGTGCCCTGGTAGAGGGCAAGTGGGAAGCCGATCATCTGGCTGTACGAAAAGGCATGCCGCAACTACTGAGCATTCTCAACAAGGCGCTGGAAGCGTTCCCTGCGGCGGAGTTGCGGGCGATGCGTCTCAAGTGGCTGGCAGGCGTTTCGCCGCCGCCCGTGCCCTCCGTCTGGGAACGGCTGGTCGAGTGGGCATGTTGGGCGATGGGGGTAATCGGCGTTTTCGGAATGCTGTCGCTGGTGTGGAACAGACGCCTAGCGGCCGTGATCAAGTTGCGCTGCGCGGCGGAAAAGGAGTTGGGCGATCAACTGGCCTTTCAGCACGCCCTGATCGATTCGATGCCGGATCCGGTGTTTGTCCGTGATCTGCACGGGCGGTTGATCATCTGCAATCGCAGTTACGAGGAAGCGCTGTCGGTGCGCTTGGACCAGATGCAGGGGCGCCTGCTGATCGAAGTCGATGCGTTTCCGGAAACCACCGCGCGCATGCTCCACGATGAATTCATCGCCCAGTTGCAGACCCGCAAGTCGCGCTTCAGCAAACGACAGCTGCTGTTCAAGGGCGGGTCTCGCGAGGTTTATCAGTGGACCGTGCCGTTTTACAGCGGTGACGGTAAATTGCGCGGCCTGTTGGGTGGCTGGACCGATATCACTCAGCGCAGGACCGAGAGCGGGTGTCGCTGTCTGCAGTAAAGAAGGGAAATGTCCTGCAAGACGCGGCTACTTTTCTGATGGGAGGCTTAAGACGCCTGCCCTAGAGTGAACGACAACTGCGGTGAGAGTCCGCGATGATCGCTCCAGAGGTCGCCCATGCGCTCGCTTAAAGTCCTGATTCTTGAACCCAACCCGTTCCAGCTGATGGCATTGCATCAAATGCTCAATGCCATCGGCATCTACGATGTATTGACCGCGCCTTCGCTGGCGTCAGCCTTGAGTTCACTGGGGCATCGCGGCGCGGTCGATATCGCCATCTGCGATCCGCAGCTCAAGGGTGGCGATGGGCTGGCTTTGATTCATCACCTGGCGGCGCACCATGAGGCGCGTGCCCTGATTCTGCTGGGCTCGGTCGCGCAGAGTTTGATGAGTGATCTGGAGCCGCTGCTCCGCCAGCAACGCCTGCGCCTGCTGGGACGGCTGCAAACGCCGGTTTCGGCGGTGTTGATGAGAGGTCTGCTGGACAGTTATCTGATCACCCCGCAGGAGCTCATCGAGGCCTGAAACCGGCGAATATTTTTCTGTCATCTTCGCCGTGCATGCTCTGTCAGACGCGGACCCGCAAGGTCGGGACGCGACAGGCAGAACTTTCTTCTCGGGCCGGTGGTCATTTAATGTGAACACGCCCCAGGCACTGTGTTTTCGGACTATTGAGTGGAGATCGAGATGGAAAGTATCAGTCTATTGCTCGGTGAGGCTCTGAGCCCGTATCAGGTGACGCTGACCCCTCGCGGCAGCCATGGTGAATGTCTGGTGACGCTGAAGAACAGCAGCGGCGCCATTGTGGTGGAACGCGAATTCAATCAGGCCCAGTTGAGCGACAAGCGCTTGCTGACCGACGTGGTGGACGGCCTGCACCGTGACGTGATGATCGCCGAAGGGCGGCTGGAACCCTGCGTGATTGCGGCGTTGCGCAATGCAGCTCTGGATAAGCGTCCGGCCCTGTAAAGATGAAATATTTTTTGTGGGAACCTTCCCGCATCCCTGTCAGTCAGACCCCATAACAGCGAGATCAAGCATTGTGCTCCGGTGCTTGTCGCTTGCTGCTACGGGTCTCGAAGCAGACCCCGTTTAACCCCGAGTCGTCTCCCCACTTCTCGGGGTTTCTTTTGCCCGGCGTTTGCCCAGTGCGCGGCTTGTTGCTTGAAAAACCGAAGCGCCCGGCGCTGCTCAGATGGCCCCGTCTTCGCGCAGCCGAGCGATTTGCGCCGCGTCGTAGCCCAGATCGCCAAGCACCTGCGCATTGTGTTCGCCCAACTGCGGCCCGACCCATTCGGATGAACCTGGGGTTTCGGAAAGTTTCGGCACGATGCCGGGCATCTTGAAGTCCTTGCCGTCCGGCAGCTTGGCGTGCAGGAACATCTCTCGCGCCAGATATTGCGGATCGTTGAACATGTCCTCGGCGCTGAAGATCCGGCTGACCGGTACGTCGGCCTGATTGAGCAAGTCGAGAACAGTCTGCAGTGGTAAGGAATTGACCCAGCGATCAATCACGCCATACAACTCGTCCCGGCGACTGTCACGCCCGTCATTACTGGCCAGCAGTGGGTCGTTGGCAAGATCTTCGCGGCCAATCACGAGCATGAAGCGTTTGAAGATCGCATCACCATTGGCACCGATCTGCACATGCTTGCCGTCGGCGCTGGTGTGGATCGAAGAGGGCGTGATGCCCGGCATGATGTTGCCGCTGCGCTCGCGGATGAAACCGAACACGTCGAACTCCGGCACCATGCTTTCCATCATCGCGAAGATAGCTTCATACAGCGCAACGTCGACCACTTGGCCCAGCCCGCCATTGACCTCGCGATGACGCAGCGCCATCAGCGCACCGATCACGCCCCACAGCGCGGCAATCGAATCACCGATGGAAATCCCGGTACGCACCGGTGGCCGATCTTCGAAACCGGTGATGTACCGCAGGCCGCCCATGGATTCGCCGACCGCGCCGAAACCCGGCTGGTCCTTCATCGGCCCGGTCTGACCAAAACCGGACAGGCGCACCATCACCAGTTTCGGGTTCAGTGCGTGCAGGGTTTCCCAGCTCAGACCAAGTTTTTCCAGGACGCCGGGGCGGAAATTCTCGATGAGGATGTCGGCTTCGCCCAGCAGCTGGTTCAGGATCGCCAAACCGTCCGGGTGTTTCAGATTGAGGGTCAGCGACTTCTTGTTGCGCGCCTGGACGAACCACCACAACGAGGTGCCTTCGTACAATTTGCGCCACTTGCGCAGGGGATCGCCGCCGTCCGGCGACTCGATCTTGATCACCTCGGCGCCGAATTCGCCGCAAATGCGCGAGGCAAACGGCCCGGCGATCAGCGTACCCAATTCAATGACTTTTAGACCCGAGAGCGGTTTGCTGGTGAACGGCATGCGAAATCCTGTAGGACAAGGCTGAACGGATACAGGGTTTTAACATAGCCGGCTGTCAGACGCCGCAGCTGGATCGCCATCAATTCGATGATTGCCTGTGGCATCGGTTAGACTTGCCGACTTTCCTCGTATCAAGAAGCCCGTTCATGGCCCAGCCGTCCACTACCTACAAATTCGAACTGAACCTCACCGACCTCGACCGCAGCGTCTACGAAAGCGTCAAGCAGACCATCGCCCGTCATCCTTCGGAGACCGAAGAACGCATGACTGTGCGGCTGCTGGCCTACGCGCTCTGGTACAACGAGCAGCTGTCGTTCGGCCGTGGTCTGTCAGACGTGGATGAACCGGCCTTGTGGGAAAAGAGCCTGGACGACCGTGTCCTGCACTGGATCGAAGTCGGCCAGCCGGATGCCGATCGCCTGACCTGGTGCTCGCGCCGCACCGAACGCACCAGCCTGCTGGCCTACGGCAGCCTGCGTGTCTGGGAAACCAAGGTGATCCCGGCGATCAAGAACCTGAAAAACGTCAACATCGCCGCCGTCCCGCAGGAAGTGCTGGAGACCCTGGCCAAGGACATGCCGCGCGTCATCAAGTGGGACGTGATGATCAGCGAAGGCACGATCTTCGTCACCGACGACCGCGGTCAGCACGAAGTCCAGTTGCAATGGCTGCAAGGTGAGCGCGGCTGAGGTCGCGAGATCGCTGATATTTCCCACGAATCAAAGAGAAGCCTCCGTCGCCCCATGCGTATCGAACCTCGTCAATTGCCTGCCACGTTGCCTTTCCTCGGTGATCTGCCGCCACTGCTGACTCGCCTGTACGCGGCGCGGGGCGTGCAGTCGGAGGCGGAGCTGGACAAAAGTCTGGCGCGCTTGATCCCGTTCCAGCAGCTCAAAGGCATCGATGCGGCGGTTGACCTGCTGGTGACGGCATTGGAGCAACGCCAGCGCATTTTGATCGTCGGCGACTTCGATGCGGACGGCGCCACCGCCAGCACCGTCGGTGTGCTCGGCCTGCGCCTGCTGGGCGCTGCGCATGTCGATTATCTGGTGCCGAACCGTTTCGAATACGGCTATGGCCTGACGCCGGAAATCGTCGAAGTCGCGCTGACCCGTGAACCGCAACTATTGATCACCGTCGATAACGGCATCTCCAGCGTCGAAGGCGTCGCGGCGGCCAAGCGCGCCGGACTGAAGGTATTGATCACCGACCACCACTTGCCCGGCGATGAACTGCCGCAGGCCGATGCGCTGGTCAATCCGAACCAGCCGGGCTGCGAGTTTCCGAGCAAAGCGCTGGCCGGCGTCGGGGTGATTTTTTATGTGTTGATGGCCTTGCGCGCACGCCTGCGCAGCCTTGGCTGGTACGAGAGCAAACCGCAACCGAACATCGGCGAACTGCTCGATCTGGTGGCGCTGGGCAGCGTCGCCGACGTGGTGCCGCTGGATGCCAACAACCGCATTCTCGTGCATCAAGGGCTGGAGCGGATTCGTGCCGGCCGGGCGCGGCCGGGGATCAAGGCGATTCTCGAAGTCGCCAAGCGAGAGGCTGCGCGGATCACTTCCACCGACTTGGGTTTTATTGTCGGCCCTCGCCTGAACGCCGCCGGGCGTCTGGACGACATGAGCCTGGGCATCGAATGCCTGCTCACCGCCGACGCCAATCTGGCGCGGGAAATGGCTGCGCAACTGGACGGCATGAACCAGGATCGCAAATCCATCGAGCAGGGCATGCAGCGTGAAGCGCTGGCGCAGCTCAAGGATCTGCCGGTCGAGTCGATGCCGTTCGGTCTGTGCCTGTTCGATCCGGAGTGGCATCAGGGCGTGATCGGCATCCTCGCCTCGCGGATGAAAGAGCGCTATTTCCGCCCGACCATTGCCTTCGCCGATGCCGGTGATGGTCTGCTCAAGGGCTCCGGTCGCTCGGTGCAGGGCTTCCATATTCGCGATGCGCTGAGCGTGGTCGCGGCGCAGCATCCGAACCTGATCGCCAAGTACGGTGGCCACGCGATGGCCGCTGGTCTGACCTTGCCGCAGGAGAATTTTCCGCTGTTCGCCGAGGCATTCGACGCTGAAGTACGTAGGCAACTTCGCGAAGAAGACCTCACTGGGCGAATGTTGTCGGACGGCACGCTGGCCGTCGAAGAGTTCCACCTCGAACTGGCCCGCGCCTTGCGCCACGCCGGGCCATGGGGTCAGCACTTTCCGGAGCCGCTGTTTCATGGCGTGTTCCAGTTGGTCGAGCAGCGCGTGGTTGGCGAACGGCATTTGAAAGTGGTGCTGAAAAGCGAATGCGGTTCGGTGAAGCTCGATGGCATCGCGTTTGGCATTGATCGCGATGTGTGGCCGAACCCGACGATTCAATGGGTTGAACTGGCTTACAAGCTCGACGTCAACGAGTTTCGTGGCAACGAGACTGTGCAGTTGATGATTGCTCATATCGAACCGCGTTAAGCCATTCGCGAGCAGGCTCGCTCCCACAGGTACGGTGCTGCCTTGTGGGAGCGAGCCTGCTCGCGAAAGCGTCCTTTCACACACTGAATTACTCTGAACCCTCCGTCATCTCCGGTTGTCGACTAGGCTCTAAGCACTGCTTGATTGGCCTTGTGACGTCTTGTCGAATTCTTGCCCGCGGGGGCGGGTGCTACACCCTTTTTCTGTCACTCGTCGACTTTTCAAACAGAACCCTGGAGCCTGCCCACTGATTCGAGAGGTGCCCCATGAGTCTGCTGCTTGAACCCTTTACCCTGCGCCAACTGACCCTGCCCAACCGCATCGCCGTGTCGCCGATGTGCCAGTACTCCAGCGTCGACGGCCTGGCCAACGACTGGCACCTGGTGCACCTGGGCAGCCGCGCGGTGGGCGGTGCCGGTCTGGTTTTCACCGAAGCCACGGCGGTGACCGCCGACGGGCGCATCACCGCCGAAGACCTTGGCCTCTGGAACGACGAACAGATCGAACCGCTGCAACGCATCACTCGTTTCATCACCGCCCAGGGCGCGGTCGCCGGCATTCAGCTGGCCCACGCCGGGCGCAAGGCCAGCACCCACCGGCCGTGGATCGGCAAGCATGGCAGCGTCAAACCCGAGGATGGCGGCTGGACCCCGGTCGGGCCATCGCCGATTGCTTTCGATCCGCAACACACTCAACCGAAGCAGCTGGATGAGGGGCAGATCGCCGAAGTGATCCAGGCCTTTGTCGACGCGGCCAAGCGCGCGCTGACGGCGGGGTTCAGCGTGGTCGAGGTGCATGCCGCGCATGGCTATCTGCTGCATCAGTTTCTCTCGCCGCTGAGCAATCAACGCCGCGATCAGTACGGTGGTTCGTTCGAGAATCGTATCCGTCTGGTGCTGCAAGTCACTGAAGCGGTGAGGGCGGTATGGCCAGAGGAATTGCCGGTGTTTGTCCGCGTCTCGGCGACTGATTGGGTCGAAGACGGCTGGAATCCGGATGAGACCGTGGAACTGGCGCGTCGCCTTCACACGCTGGGCGCCGATCTCATTGACGTGTCTTCAGGAGGGACAGCTGCAAACGCGGAAATTCCGGTCGGGCCGGGTTATCAGACGCGCTTTGCCGAGCGGGTACGCAAAGAGTCAGGCATCGCCACCGGTACTGTCGGAATGATTACCGAGCCTGCCCAGGCTGAGCACATTCTGCGCACCTGTCAGGCCGATATCATTTTCCTCGCCCGAGAGCTGCTGCGCGATCCGTACTGGCCGCTGCATGCCGACGATGATCTGGGCGGACGCAAAGCAGTGTGGCCCGCGCAGTATCAGCGCGCGACCCATCGGGATCAGCCGATTCATGAATCGGATTTGCGCGATTGATTGAAGGCTGGAAAGCAAAAGCCCCGAACCAGTGATGGCCGGGGCTTTTCTATTCGGCAGAAGTTTGCGTTATCCAGGCGGGCCTCTTCGCGAGCAGGCTCGCTCCCACATTAGGAATGCGGACCCCTGTGGGAGCGAGCCTGCTCGCGAATGACGCCAGAACCGCCGCCTTAGAACCTCAAGGGTATTTACGCTTGTCCGGCGCCGGCGGGAAGTACTGGTACAACCAGGTTTCGCTCAGCGTGCGGTCGTTGGTGCGAATGAACAGGCGCAGTTCCACTGGCTCGACACTGTCATTGGTCGGATACCAGTCGAACAGGATCCGATAACCCTTGATGTCATCCAGCACCAGCACGCTGAAGTCCTGCACCTTGCCGTTGGAACAGGTAATCACCGGCTCGATCCCGGTGCCCTGTGGCAGGCGCTCAAGGCCGCCACCGGTGAAGTCCACCGCAAAGCGCCGCGCCCAGACTGGCGGGTAATGCTCACCCGGCGCCCAACCTTCGGTGAAGCCGCCCATGCCCGAACGCGTCGCGTGCACCCGTGCCAGTGGCGTGCCGACCGGTGGCAGGGCGCTCCAGTACAGCTTGTACCCGTAGTTCAGCGAATCACCGGCAGCCACGGGTTTCTTCGGCGTCCAGAACGCGACGATGTTATCCAGCGTCTCGCCGGTTGTAGGAATTTCCAGCAGATCAATAGAGCCTTCGCCCCAGGCGGTTGTCGGTTCTACCCACAGGCTCGGGCGCTTGCTGTACCAGTCGACGGTGTCCTGATAGTTGGCGAATTCGTGGTCGGTCTGCACCAGGCCAAAACCTTTCGGGTCCTTGTCGGCAAATGCGTTGAATTGCAGCGTCGCCGGGTTGTTCAACGGACGGCAGATCCACTCGCCATTGCCGCGCCACATGGCCAGACGGTCGGAGTCGTGAATCTGCGGGTGAATGGTGTCGCACATGCGCCGTTCGTGGGTGCCGCAGCTGAACATGCTCGTCATTGGCGCAACGCCCAACTGTTCGATAGTGGTGCGTGCGTTGATGTGCGCGTCGATTTCCATCACCACGCGCTCGGCCTGGCAATCGATGTCGAAGCGATAGGCGCCGGTCGCGCTCGGCGAGTCGAGCAGGGCGTAGACCACAAAACGCGTGGCGTTCTTGTCCGGCGTCTCGAACCAGAACTTGGTGAAGTCGGGAAACTCTTCGCGCTTCTTCGCGTAGGTATCAATGGCCAGGCCGCGCGCGGAGAGGCCATATTGGCCAGTAGCATCGACCGCACGGAAATAGCTGGCGCCGAGAAACGACACCACATCATGCCGATCCAGCTCCGGTGCCTTGAACAGTTTGAAGCCGGCAAAACCCAGATCGCCCTTGAGCTGCTGGGTGTCGACCGAAGTGTTCTCGTAATTGAACAGCGCCGGGCGGAAATGCACCTCGCGCGCCATGCGCGTCTTCGGATCAACGCTGTACATGCGCACCGGCTGACGGAAACCCATGCCGACGTGGAAAAACTGCACGTCCAGCTGACCTTTGTTTTCCTTCCACAAGGAATGCTCGCCGTCGTAGCGGATCGCGTTGAAATTCTGCGGAGTCATGGTCGCCAGGGTTGGCGGCAACACCTGTTTCGTATCCTGATAGGCATTGCCGGCGAGCTGCTTGGCCTGGCGCTTCAACGCCTCGAAATCGAAAGCCTGGGCCTCGCCATCGGCGGCGCCACCATTGGCCGCCCAGGCGCGAGCGGCCAACAGACCCGACGCGGAAAGACCGGTATAGGCCGCAATGGCCATGGACGCTTTGAGCAAATTCCTGCGGTGCATAAATACAACCTGTCGTGTGCAATCCCGCGCCGTTCCTGGCACGTATCGGATCGGAAATTACGGTTCGGTCATGCCTTCGGCCAAACGCAACGGACTATAAACAGATGCCCGCTAGCTTAATCGGTTCGATTGTCGGGCAAAAACGCTTGTTTGCGTTGCGCCATCTGGCAATGAAACAAGACATGTCTGTAATTTTTCTGACAGGGCCCTCTGATTTAGAGGGCATATCTGCTTTTTTCGATTAATTACTCTAAAAACCACTTTTCAACGCCGATTTAATTCCTATTCTATGAGCAAGACCGGATACAAGCCTTCGTGCCGGCGGGGCACACGACGCTGCTCGAAGAGGCAGGGCGATGTGAGGTTCAGCAGTTTCTTGACTCAATAGAGAAGGACATCGTCCATGGCAAAAATACAAGGCATCACCGAAATGTTGGGCATCTTCCCTTGCTTGGGCGGCGGGCGCAGAAGACGCCGTCTCAATTCCGAGGAATTGAAACTGGTGGAACGTTATCGAGAGCTATCGGAAAGCGACCGGATCGCCATGCGCTATCTGGTGGATGCGATGCGGAGTGTTTCGCGGTTTTAAAGAGGAGGGGAGAAGGGGGCAGGTCGAAAGGCCCGCCCCTTTTCATTGGGTAACGCTCGGAACGAGCCCTTTTGAGTGGCGAGCAACATCTCGAAGCACACTCGCGGGGCGGGTCCGGGCACTTTCGAACTAGGCTGAGGGCCTTAGATCCGGATAACCCTTGTTTGGAGACGGAACATGAACACCCGTGGATTGCTCGATCAACTGCTCAAGTCCGGGCAGGAAATGCTGCAGAACAAGGACGGCGGCGCTTCCAGCAAATCGGCTGCCAGCGGACTTGGCGGCTTGCTCGGTGGCTCGTCTGGCTCCAGCGGCCTCGGCGGTCTGCTCTCCGGCGCGGGTGGCGGCGCATTGGCCGCAGGCGCGATGGGCCTGCTGCTCGGCAATAAAAAGGTCCGCAAGGTCGGCGGCAAAGTCGCCCTCTACGGCGGCCTCGCCGCGCTGGGCGTACTGGCTTACAAGGCCTACGGCAACTACAACGCCCAAAAAGGCAGCGCACCACAACGCGAACCGCAAACCCTCGACCGCCTGCCACCCGCGCAAGTCGAGGAGCACAGCCAGGCCATCCTCAAAGCCCTGGTCGCCGCCGCCAAAGCCGACGGCCACATCGACGAGCGCGAGCGCGAACTGATCGAGGGCGAATTCACAAAGCTCGACAACGATCAGGAACTGCAACACTGGCTCCACGCCGAACTCAACAAACCCCTCGACCCCACCGACGTCGCCCGCGCGGCGAGCACGCCGGAAATGGCGGCGGAGATGTACATCGCCAGTGTGATGCTGGTGGATGAGGAGAATTTTATGGAGAAGAGCTATCTGGATGAACTGGCACGGCAGTTGAAATTGGAGCCGGGGTTGAAGGTGGAGTTGGAGAGGCAGGTGCGGTTGGCCGGGGCGGATAGCGTGTAATCGTAGTGGCGATCGCCGGGCATCAGCAGGCGGTTGCCCTTTTACGTTAGCTAGACTTTCTGCGTTTCAGTAGTTTCCGTAACGGCGTTGAATCGACCTTTGTCCCGATGGCGGACATTGCTCTTGCGGCTGGCTCTGCATATTTTTGGTACTAGCCGCGTAATAGAGCTGGCAAATAGATCACTAGCAATCGGTGATTAGCGCACTGACTTCGTCGCCAGATCGGTGTTATTCAACAGTCGACCGTTGAGGTATGAGTCGGCGGGCCTGCCGTCGAGCAAGTTTCCTTCTGCTAGAAGTATTTGAATGGATATGTGTCTCCCGTGATTATTATTGAATCTTTTTCTGTATATACGTTGTTGATGTTGTTGATAACCAGCTGTAGGTTGGTTGGGTTTTGAAAAAGATGATAGAAGAGTTCGAAGTAAAGATAATCTTCGATCAAACTTGCTGCTAGGTTTGAATGGATGTTCAGAAGTTCATTGAAAGTCGGGTAATCAACTGTCGCAAGCTCGGGGATGTCCGCATAGCCTTGCACGGTATCGTCAATCCTGCATTCCGAAATAAACGTATCTGCAATAATTTCGAACTTTCTTGGAAAGTCTCCGGGTTTGATTTGCAGTATGTAGGGCTGAGTCTTGATCGTGACCGCCTCTCCGAATCCCAAGCTTCTATAAGATACGGTACTTGGATTGACTGCGTTGCCCGAGCACTTAAATATCATGGTTTTGCTTTCGCTGTTATAGGTTTGGTTGTCGAGATTTTTTTACCGAAAGAAAACTCCCTTGTACTACAGGTCTGAGGCTTTTCCCAAATTAATTGCATCGGCATCGGCATCGGCATCGGCTGCGCTGCTTTAGCGTAGTGGGTTGCTCTAACAAATTTTGTCATCGATTGGCAGCGCCGCTACACCCTATGGCTTAGCCAATGTCAGGTCCACTGCTTTCCCCATACTCCTAATATGTAAAGCCTGCATCAGATTTGTTTAACTTTATGCAGCGTGTGATCTAAGATTTTGTCAAGGTCGCTCCAGGTTTTGGCGGTGTCGGTGTATATCGGAGATTCCCAATCTCGATCTGCAATTAATGAAATTCTAAAGGCACCATTTTTGTCAAATTCAGGATACCATCCGATGTCTAATATTTGTTCGTTTGGGAATGCTGCCTGTAAGAGATCCTCTTTCAGGTTCTCTGAGATGAGTGCTATGTCGTAATCGATTAGGTTGGATAGTTCGTCGAAAATTACTTTTCCGCCGAGACGTATTATTTTTTCAAATTTCATGTTTTTTTGCTTTTAATTGCGAGTAAGAAAAGGGGACAGATTTATATTCAGTTTGAAGAAAGAAAACTGTCCTCTTTTACTCAGTCCCTTTTGCTCAGAAGACAAAGCGACCACATGATCGCTCTGTCTTCAGAGATGAATTAGACCTCCTGCCGCCAAGCGGAAAACGTGATCACTGTGCCGGCTTCTTTTCTATTGGTGATTTCTACTTTATAGGTACCACCATTGATGCGGCCTTCAACGAGCGCTTTGCGCTCGTTGCCGCTGACTTCGGCGTCCTTTGCATGTTGCTGATAGAAGTCGATAACATCCGCGTATTCGGTAAAAGTCCTGAGAATGACCTCATATTCATGCTGAGGGCGTCCGGCTATTTTGTCCCAGTCACCGTCAATTGACGTGCCCTCCATACCCGGTGTCGTAAAGACACCGTGAGCGCCGGCGCCAATCAAGTGAGCTCGCTGCGGAAGCAACGGCAGCATCGCTTTTGGAAAATCGGACGGTAATTGAGCCGCAGTCCAAGCTCCCTGTTTCGGCTGAGTCACGATGTACTCAACGTGGGCAATCTTCTGCGCAGCGGCTCGGCGTTCTGGATCGTCACTCTCCGCCCACAGCGCCATCATAGGAGGCAGTTGCTTACTCCAAGTGATCAAAGCGTCGGCGTCACCCTCACTAGCGCCTTCTGGCTGGAAAATGGTCAGCACGGTTTCCGGAGCATCGTTACAAGTCAATGGCTCGTCACGAGACTTGACGGAGCAATGGCCATTGACCAGTCCTACGGCGAGCAACTGCCCCTTGTCGTCCAGCAGCAATGCGCCGCGCTCGAATCCGTTGTTACCGTCGTCCATGGCGGTGATCATTTTTCTGCCGGGAGGCACTCCATCAACAAACGTCGCCATTTCCGAATCGAGCGCTTCAAGAACCTGCTGCACGATCATCGTATTGTCATTGGTGTAGCTTCCGGTTTGGTAGCCAAGAAAATCAACGAGTGCAGAGCGAACCGCCGGGTCTTGGTTGAGCTTGTGAGCCCGTTCTGGACTGGCTTCGTTTGTAAGCAACAAGACAGTTGTGCCGTCGGGATGTTGTTCGGATCGTAGTGACAGCGCGCTTGCGCTTAGGGAGAAGGTAAAGGCTAGAAGCAAGGAGAGAGTGCGGCTCAAGTGTTTCAAGATAACAGTCCTTTGATTATTTAATCCGTGAGAGTGGTCGCAGAGATTTGATCTGGTGATTATGCGTTGAGCATAAGTTTTCTGTTTTTCATTATTCTTGAATGGAGAGTTTAAGTTGACAGTCGCCTTGAAGGTTTCAGTGACGTGTTTTTCACGCATATCAGGCGGCCCAGCAGATTTCTTCGTACAGCTAATCATTCAAGGCTTCCAGAATTCAATTCCCTCCACATGACGCTCTATGTCATTCATGTGAATCCTCACCAGGAATTGGGGCAAATTTTTTGCTGATGATTTTTTGATCTTGGATTGGTCGCTGAGTGACGTATCATCGTTAATGAGCTCGGTTGAAGTTTTTGATATTCTTTAACCGGTTTGTCGCTATAGTAACTTCCCATTTTTTATAGAGAAATCAAGGTAAATTCAATGTTTGCGAGTGCTTTCAGAGTATCTTCGATGATGAGTGTGAATATCCTGTTTTTATATTTGTTTTCTCTGATTGAATGGCGCAAATGGGGGCGGATTTATTTCAATAGAAAATCGATTTTCCCTATTTTTCTGCTATGTGTCATGTTTAAGTGGTCGCACTAAAATTGATTTCGCCCTCGCTGCTTATGCAACCTATCAAACTAAACTGCTCGGAGAAAAAATAGGTGTGTTGCGGTATTTCAGAAAATGTCATTATTATTTTTTTAAGATCGGCGGTGTGGAATCTATAAGCATTCTCTGTGAGCGAGTCGCCGATAAAGGTAATCTCAGTTATTTTGAGATCTTTTGCTTTTTCTGAAATTTCTTCAATGGCTTTGTTTATAGTGTTTTTTGAATGCGATGTGCTGTTGGGAAGTGAGCTCCAAGCGATTTTTGATCCAATAAACGGAAAATTTCTATTGATATGTGAGACGGCGTTGTCATGTGCATCATTGTCAAGTTTCATGTAGTTAATGCTGGATTCTAACAATTCTTTCTCAAGTTCTTCGTCGAAGTAGCTCATTTTTTAAATGCCTTTAGTAATTTTAATACGGTTTTTTCGCTTGCATTGAAAAGGTAATGTGGTGCTGGCTTTTTTCCTGACCAAACGTTTATATGTGCGCCGCTTCTTTCATCATATTCGATTCGATAGCCAGTCTTGCCGTCAGCGGTTTGCATGCCTACAACCTTCCCGGCATTCGTACCAAACTTCCCAATGGTTGGCTTTTCTGCTTTGAATCCATTGCTTTCAAGCCATTCAAGTGCCTTATTGCGAGCTTGCTCGAAATGCTCAAAATTAAGTGTCTCGCCAACCTCGGGCGGGGTCGTTTTTTGCGGAGGCTTTTTCGGAGTGGCACCGTTTGTCTGTTTACACACCAGCCCCAACGGATCCACCCACCCCGTAGGGTTAGGCACGTATTGGTAGCTATTCAAACCACCCGCAAGCTTGATCGGATCAGGCGTCAAGAACCGTCCAGTTCCCGGATTGTAGTAGCGGTGGCGGTTGTAATGTAAGCCTGTCTCGGCGTCGAAATACTGACCCTGGAAGCGCAACGGGTTATCAATTTCGCTGACATCCAGCGCCGCGAGGTTGCCGTAGGCGCGGTATTTTGCCGACCACATGATTTCGCCGCTGTAGTCGGTGAGTTCCTGCGGTGTGCCGAGGTGGTCGAGTTGGTAATAGAACGGGGCCGCTTTTAGCGGGCCTTCGCCGTCGAGCATCGCCAACGGGCGGAAGCTGCCCGGCTCGTAGATGTAGCTGCGATAGCGATTTTCTGCGCTTTCGGCGATCAATCGCTCGCCTTGCCAGAGGAATTCAGTGGTGTGGCCGTCGACGGTTTTTTCGAAGCGGCGACCGAAGGCGTCGTATTTGTAGGTTGCAGTGCTGCCACCCGGCAGGCTGACGCCGATCAGGCGGTGTTGGCAGTCGTAGCGGTATTCGGTGACGAGCTTTTGGCCGGTTCCGCGACGCTCGCGGATCAAGTTGCCGTAGGCGTCGTAATCGTAATGGCGGTCGCCTTGCATCAGTAGGCGGTTGCCTTTGACGTTTGCGAGGTTCGCAACGGGCAGGTCATTTTGTCCGAGGAGGTTGCCTGCCGGGTCGTGAGCGAAGCTCTCTGGCATGGCGCCGCGTACGCTGATCAGTCGGTCGAGTGGATCGTAGTGATAGCTGCGGTTGCCTTTGCGGCTGTCGTTAATACCGGCGAGGTTGCCGTTGGCATCGTAGTTGTAGCGACGCTGGAACAGGTGCTTGTCCCGTTGGCTGACGCTGTGGGCCTTTAGTCGGCCCTGTTCATCGTATTGGTATTGGCTAAGCAGCAAGCCTTGTTGGCGTTGTTGCTCGCGACCGGCGTTGAACTGGTGGCTGGTCAGGCGAGAGCCGTTGAGGTCGATGCTGTTCAGCCGTCCACCGGACAAATGACGGTAATCGAGCGTGCAGCCATCGGGCAGACGGCAGTGGCTGAGCTGACCGACTTTGTCGTAAGCGTAACGCGTGGTGCCCCAGCCCTGATGTTCGGTGATCAAGCGATCTTGCACGTCGTATTCATAAGCGAGCGGCCAATGGCCGTCGTCGACGTTTACCAGGCGACCGAGTGCGTCGTAGCTGTAATGAATCTCTTCGCCATCGGGCAGCGTCTTGACCAGCAAACGGCCTGCGGCATCGCGCTGGTATTCGGTAACCAGTTCACTACCGTCGTCACCGAACTCGGTTTTCTTCAGCAGTTGGCCGTTGAGGTCGTACTCATACGCGGTGCGTCGACCATCGAAACCGGTTTCCTGCTGGATCAGGCCGTTCGGGTAGTAATCGAGTTGGTAGCGTTCGCCGCGCTCGTTTTCGATCTCGGTGAGGTTGAGTTGCGAGTTGTCGTAGCGGTAGCGCAGTTGGCTGCCGTCGGGGTTGATGCGGCGGCTGACCAGATGCAGGTTGTCGGCGTATTCGTAGCGGGTGATCCGGCCGAGCTCGTCGCGTTCGGCGATGACGCGGCCATACGGGTTGTAGGTAAACGCACGTGTGGCGCCGCCGGGCAGGGTGACCTGAGTGAGGCGGTCGACGGCGTCCCATTGATATTGGGTGATCGCGCCGAATTCGTCCTGGCGAGTGATTTGCCGGCCGAGGGCATCGTAGCGGTATTTTCGTTGACCGCCGTCCGGCAGGCGTTCTTCCAGCAATTGGCCGAGGTTGTTCCAGCCCAGTTGATGACGACTGCCGTCGGGGTGGCGGATCTCAAGCAAGCGTCCCTGACGGTCATAGCTGTAGAAGGTCTCGTTGCCGTCAGGATCGGTTTGTTGGGTAATATCGCCCTGGCGGTTGCGTTCGTATTTCCAGCGGGCCTTGCCGCGCTGGACATCAATAAGTTGACCGTTGAAGTAGTTGTAACGCGTCGGAACACCTTCCGGGGGGATCACCGCAATCAAGCGTCCGGCATCGCTGTACTGATACTCGGTGATCGCTCCCATCGGGTCTTTAACGGCGATCAATCGGCCGTTATCGTCATAAGCGTTCTGCGTCTCACCACCGTCGGGTGCGGTCTCACTGACCAGGCGTGCATTTTCGTCATGCACATAGACCAGCTCACTGCCGTCAGCGTTATGAACAATGACCGAGCCTTTATCATCCCACTCGTAACGTGCTTCCATCTGCGCGTAATTGGCCCAATGACGTACGCATCGGGACAGCTTGCCTTCACGCTCCCACTCCCAGAAGAAGCTAGCCCCTCCGGCCATTTGTCGCTCAAGGATGACGTGCTGATCGTTGTAGCGGTAATGCTCGGTTTCGCCCATCGCATTGGTGGAAGAAACCAGTTGATTGAGTGCGTTGTATCGGTAGGTGACGAGGGTATGAATCGTCAGCCATGGGTCTTGGCGTTCGCCGCGTTCATTGTATTCGGGGCGTTGTTGCTGTTGGTCGACAGCAACGATGTGTCTGTCTTCGTAGCGCAGAAAAAGGGCGCGCCCTGCGCCGTTATCTATGCGCTGGATACGATCAACGAAGTCATAACTGATGTGCAGACGATTTTCGTACGCATCGCTGATCGCGGTCAGTCGACCGGCACGGAAATGGTAAAAGCGTGTTTTTGCCCCGGCCTGGGTCAAAATGAGTTCGCCGGGTTCATTGCCTAGATAAATTGCTGCCTGAGCCAGACTGTTAGTGATGGCCGGCCGCTGTTCCGTGGGCATCGGGAAACGGGTTTGCCGGTTCTCGTTGTCCGTCCACAGCACACCCTCATCGTCGATCTGCAAGCGATGAGACAGTGAATGACTCCAGCCATAGCCGAGGCGGCTATCAATTTCGACTGCACTGCTTCGGTATAGGCGTGTCCACTCAAAAGGCAGCAGGCCACCCAGTTCCCCATCGGTGAGCGTCAGTAACTCTTCACCGGTCACCATCGATACTGGTTCGCCGTCTGAGCATGTGTCGTCGACGCATTGTGCTGGTTTTTTCGCTGGGTTCTTCGGCTGTTCGGGGGCGTTGTCGACGGCCTCTACCTGCTCGATCCGTGAGGCTGGCTCATCTTTTTTACGGGTTTGAATCTGCGCATCGGATTCCGCTTTTCCGCCAGTGATCGGTGGCTTGCTCTTCGGAGCTGTCGCGGTTTCGGCAGGTTTGGGAGCGGCGATCTAAACATCCGCTTTGCGTGCCGGATTGAATTTCGAATCACCATTGAGTAGCAACGGCTTCGATGCTTCGGTATGGGGCGTCGCTTTGGACTTGCTGACTTTCATCAACATGCCGGTGAAGTCTTCAATCAGCTTTATGACTTTGCCGCTGCTTTGTACCCCTTTGACGGCTTTTGTACCCACGCGTACGGCCAAGCCAAGACCACCAGTCAAGACAACGCCGATCAAAATGTTGAGCAGGAACTCTGTCGACATTTGCGCCAGCACTTCGGTACAAGTCTGCGGCGGCAGCATTTTCACCCAGGCCACGATGGCCGCGACGTATATCCACATCAACGGCTCATCGCTCGCGATCAATAAAGCAGTGTGAATAGCGTCGGCAGAGGCGTCGTAAATTTTCTTGATCTGTTCTTCAGTGAAAAAGTTTTTCAGCTTCTCGTAGTTTTCGCGAGGATGGGCGATGAGGTCGTAGAGACTTTTGATATCGCCCCACAATCCCATAATCGCTTTCATGAACCCTTCCCAAGCCGCTTCCAGCTCCTGCAAGGCGCGACCTCCAAGGGAGGCATCGGTGTGAGCTTGCCAGAGCGGGAGGAAGCTGGTGCTCCATTCGGTTTGTAGCCAGCCGCCCAACTCGCCGATCACGCCTTGGTAGGAATTGAACAAACTGTCGATCTGGGCACGCGTAGGATTCGGGAAGAAGGTGATTTTGTACTGCTGATTGGGAGTAAGGCCTGAGACTTCAAGAATCCCTGATGCGTCAATGGTTTTATTGATGGTCGGGCCAACTTCGTTTTTGCCGATGAAGCGGGCATTGACGACCGGTGTCAGTTGAACTGGCGTATTGCCGATCGGCACAAAGCGCGCGGACTCGAAACTATGGATCAGCACCAGCTTGCCGTTCGCAGGACAGTTGGCATAAAGGGTATTTTCCTTCTTGCTGTCCTTGTCAGCCGTGCCAACTTCGTCACCGACTTTGAATTGCTGCTCCGCATCCAGAATGCCGCCGTACCAGGCTTCGGCATGCTCGCGGTAATCCTTCAGGCACTTCTTGAAGTCGTTGATGATGGCCTGAGCATCGGGTTGTTTTGCTGTGAGACCGCCAACGATCCCGCCCATTAAAACGCTCATACCACCACCTCTTTTTCCAGATAGGCCTTCAACAGCCCGGTAAAGTTTTCTTCCGTGAGTGGCGTGCGTTTAACAAAGCGCGCCACTTTTTGTTTCAGGTTCGATTCGGGAAAGGAGAAATACAGATCGGCGTGTTCCTCCTGCAACCACTGCATCATGTTGCCGATAACGGTTGATGGATTTTCTGCCATCAATTCTTCCAACAACCCCTTCGGCACCTCCCACCACGGCCAGTCCTTGACCTTCGGCACCACCCGCGTGCCCACTTCCAGCGCCTGCCCATTGATCAGATACCGCTCAAACACCGGCAGCACTTCACCAGCCTTCTCCCCAAGCCCCCGCAAAATCGGATGAATATGCCGCCCATCCCAAAACCGGAAAAACACCTCGGTGCCATCCGGCATTTTCACCTGCGTCAGGCTGCGCAGATGCTCGAACACTTCGTTCGGTTCTGAACGCGATACCGCCAGCCAGCCCCAGTCGAGGGCGTCGGTTTCGGCGATCCATGGCAGGAAGGCGGAGTTGGCTTTGAGTTCGGTGAGGTAGGGCATCACCGGTTGCCAGGTGGAGTAGGGCGTGCCGCCCCAGATCGGGATGAGCTGGGCGGTGGGTTCGGTGAGGTACAGGGTTTTCAGGGCGTCGGCATCGCTGGCGGCGCTGACGATCAGGTACAGGCGCTCGCCGCTTTGCAGCGGCTGTTGCGCCAGCCAGTCCTTGGGGGAGATTGGTTCAGATGGCACAGGCACCTGCCTTGCATTTTTCGCATTCTTCACAGAACGGCGCGTTACGTTTTAGGGTGTTGATTTGCGCCGGGGTCAGGACCTGGCCAGCCTTGTCGGCATCCGCCTGTTTCAGCACGCCGGGCATCAATGGCGCGGCGCCCGTACCAACGCCGGGGCTGCCGCCGGAATTCATGTTGATCACCGGCCCGCTCATGGTCACGCCGCCGGCGTCGATCTTGATGAAGCTGCCGCCGCCGACCAGGGTCAGCTCCGCACCCGCTTCCATCACCACTTTCATGCCGCTGCTCAGGTGGATTTCCTGGCCGGCGTCGATGAACTGACCGGTGCCGATCTTGATGTGCTGGTTGACGCCGACGGTGAGGTGGTCGTTGGCGC
>NZ_RCNX01000036.1:0-124295 GCF_004307595.1 Pseudomonas sp. Sample_23 | reverse complement strand
GTGATGCACTGGTTTGGTCTACTGTTCGGATAACCACGTGACAACATCAAGGATGCCTTCCCCGCTCTCTTCACAGCGACGGATGAGCTTAGAGGGGAAGCAGACGCGCGATAAATTGCGTGGCGTTCATTTGACCCGCCCATCGAGAAAATCGACTTAAGCGTTTTGTTACTACGCTTTTGGACAAATCGGCGAACACCTTTGCAAGCCATACGAGCCAAAGCACTACCTCAATTGTCGTATCGAACCGCTGGCCAATGGGAACTGAGGCGTCGCTCCGTCCTGATAATCGAAAATTCCTGAACTGTTCTCCCTCCAGAGCTATCTACTGCACTACCCACCCATGATGGAGCGAAGAACATGGCTACGCGACAAGAAAATCTACTCGACTGGCTGCGCGACGCGCACGCGATGGAGCAACAGGCTGAACACATGCTCAAGGCTCAGTCTAAGCGGTTGGAGCACTACCCTGAACTAAAAGCTCGGATCGACCAGCACATCGAAGAAACCCTTGGCCAACAGAAATTGATCGACGAGTGCCTCTCACGTCTTGGTGGTAGCTCTTCAACTATCAAAGATATGACGGGCAAGATCATGGCATTTGGACAAGCAGCCGGCGGCTCGTTGATGAGCGATGAAGTGGTTAAGGGGGCAATGGCTGGCTACGTCTTTGAAAACGTAGAAATAGCGACTTACACGGTACTGATAGCAGCCGCACAAGCGGCGGGTGACGTTGAAACTCAAGCTGCATGCGAGCAGATCCTTCCCCAAGAGGTTGCGATGGCCGAATGGTTACTTGAACATTTACCACAAATCACGGAAGCATTTCTGGTTCGCTCAGAGGATCCTAACCTGGAAGCAAAAAAATAAACTGACTGCGCAGTCATATGAACTGCGCACTCGGTTCAATTTTTATTGAACTCTTGAGCTTATACCGTTGGTCTTGAATAGCAGCACCAAAAAGTAATTTCTACGTTCGCTACACCTCACAACTTATGCACGCGCTATCGCCCGCAGTGGCGAGCGCGCCTAAAGCCGAGTCTGAGGAAATTCAAAATGTTCTTACATAACAAGCGACTTCAGTACACCGTTCGTGTGGCAGAGCCTAATCCGGGCCTGGCCAACTTGCTTCTTGAGCAATTCGGCGGCGCTAACGGCGAACTTGCTGCGGCGGCGCGGTATTTCACCCAAGCATTGGCGGAAGAAGATCCGGGTCGTAAAGACCTTTTGATGGATATTGCGACAGAAGAATTAAGCCACCTCGAAATTGTGGGCTCGATCATTGTCATGCTCAATCGAGGCGCCAAAGGTCAGCTTGCGGAGGGCGTGCAAGAGGAAGGTGAACTGTATCGTTCCATCAACGGTAACGGCAACGACTCGCACATCACCAGTCTGCTGTACGGCGCTGGTGCTCCCCTTGTGAACTCTGCGGGTGTGCCTTGGACGGCGGCATACGTCGATTCAATCACAGAGCCTACCGCCGATTTCCGTTCTAACATTGCGGCGGAAGCGCGCGCAAAAATCCTATACGAGCGCCTGATCAACGTCACCGACGATCCGGGCGTTAAAGAAGCACTAGGCTTTCTTATGACGCGAGAAATCGCCCATCAACAATCGTTCGAGAAAGCTCTGCATTCGATCCAGCCGAACTTTCCGCAAGGCAAACTTCCGGGCATGCCCGAATTCACCAACAAGTATTTCAACATGTCGGGCGAGCCGAACGTACGCGGCCCATGGAACGAGGGCGGTGCTTGGGAATACGTGGAAAATCCTGAGCCGGCGGTCGACGGAGGCGATGGGCTGGCGACGGTCAGTCTGCCTGCCGAGGATGTAGAAGTCTTGGAAGCGATGAAGGCCCGCACGGCCTCTGATCCGCTCAGTGAACCCGTCACGGGCGCCGACCTTGGGTCGGGGTATGTACAAGGCAAAGACGCCTAACTCAGTCCAGCGGCCCCGCACCGGGGCCGCCACAACCTCAGATGACCAAAATGAAAAACGTTAAAGTAACTTTGCTTACAACTGACCTTTTCAAAAATTTGATAGAAGCTGCCTCCGCTGGCTTTGAACACGATTGCCGACAGGCCTGTCGAGGTTTTAGGGTGAGCATGGCAGTTAATGCGTTCGGGATGGGAAAGCTGATTCCTAATAATCTAGCGAGCAAGAGCGGCCCTGAAACCAGTTCACGATTATAATTAACGAGATCGTACTTGCAATGACGGCAACTGTTACCCGTCTAACGGCGGTGAGAGCACCCTATTGTATGGGACTGATTGTCCACAGCGAGGAGAGGCGAAAAATGAGGTTTACAAGGAATGCGGGATTTCACGTCGGAATCATTAATGCTCACAGACTTACATTCCTGTTCGGTAGCGCAATTTTCTGTGCCGGCACGCTCATCATCTTTTCCAAGTTCGTAGGCAAATTGTTTTAGAGCAACGATCCGGCGCGCCACCCGAGTACGCCAAGAAATCTAGCTGTACAGGGGTGGAATTGGATCTCACAGTAAACATTCTAACTTTCTACTCGATTGCGTCCTTTTGACTTCGCGGCGTAAAGTAAACGGTCAGCCTTGAGCAGAAAATCCTTGTAATTCTCCTCCCCTGTTTTGCAAGTCGAGACCACACCTGAGCTTATTGTGACAACGCCTAATGGGCTCACTGAATGTTGAACTTTTGCGTTAAAAAGCGACATTCTAATATTTTCTGCAACCATGACCGCACCTGCAAGTTCAGTGTCCGGAAGTAGAATTACAAATTCTTCCCCACCGTAGCGAGCCGCGATATCACTTGGCCTATTGACGCTGGCTGCAAGAACGTTCGATACGCGTACAAGACAATTATCGCCGCCTTGATGGCCATAATGGTCATTATATTGTTTAAACAGATCTATATCCAGAAGGATCAAGGAGATGCATGTCTGATTCCTCGTGGCACGCTTCCATTCTTTATCCAATGCCAAATCAAAACTTCTTCTATTGGCTAGGGAAGTGAGACCATCTGTATGGGCTATTACCTCTAGTTCTTTTCGGATTACTTTGAGCTCGCGCTCTGCGATTATCAGCTGTTGGATCTGCCGATATAGCAAGCTACCTAAAAACGCTAATGCCAATATGATGGAGCCTACCAGTGCAACCGATTGGTAAACATATGACCACCATGGCGCAAATACATGCTCATACGAAACTCCGGCTGCTGCGACGATAGGCAGCCCAGCCAAGCGACGATAGGCGTAGATGCGTTCAATACCATCTACAATGGACTTGATTATTGCAGTACCGCTATCGCTCTGAGGTAGGTACCGGCTAAAAATTTCACCTTTTGAAAGATTGGTCGTCATCAATGCTGCGACGGTCGGGCGTCGTGCGAGGAGCTCGCCGTTATCGAGTGCTAGGAAAATAACTCCTTCGTCGTCAACGGCCATACGTTTGAAAAAGCTTTGAAAATATGAAACCGGAACCGTGGCTAACGCAACCCCTGCAAAGGCTCCATCGGCTTTTTGGATACGCCGACTTATAGGGATCACCATATCCCCTGTCGTTCGACTTTCCACTATCGAGCCAACGTGGATGGACTGGTCATCGTGCTCACGGTGATATCGAAAGTAAGCTCTGTCGCCGTTGTTTTTGGTTTGCAAACCTTCGGAAAACGAATTGGCCATCCAATTGCCTTGAGCATCGAAGATGAATAGACCTTGAACGCCTTCAATGTCATTCACTTGGCGGGCCATCAGCTTCGCCAACCGCTCCTGCTGATCAGGGCCGCTTCCATCGTGCGCCACACGCTCAGCAAGATCTCGCAAGGTATTGTCGGCCTGCAGCATCGTGTCACGGGCCTGCTGTTCAGCGGCAAGTACAATGTTCGAAACAGTTATTTTGGCCGCGTCTACTCGCTCACCGGACGACTGCACAATCTGCCAAGCAGTAGCAAGGATTAACGATAAACAAACAAGAAGAATGAAGCCTATCAGCGAAAGGGACAGGGCTCTAGGTGTCAGCCTTGCATAGATCGGTAAGGAGAGCGTCATATATACGTCTTCAAATTGGCGGTGGGCTTAAGCGAGCAATTTTTATACCGGCATCGAAATAAAAGCGCTTCACCCGCAGCTCCGGAATCCCTGAAAATCTGCGCAAATAGGCGTTGCTCTTCGCATATCCCACCGCAGTTTGACACCAACACGACTGGATGCTGCACAGACTCATGAATGAAGACCGCGAAGGCAACGACTCCCACTTTCTTCATCGTAGAAGGATTCCCGTCCTGGGTACCGCAGACCCACGAGTGGGCATGATGGCGGGGATCGTTCCGGGCTTCAGCGCGGTTCACTGCCACCCTATCCTAGAAATGATCTCGCGCCGGTAAGGCGTATCGATCTGCGACGGCACTTGTTTGATGTAGTCGCGCGCGCTCTCAAGTGTTTCTCCGCTTAAGCCGGCGAGATAGGCAATAGCGTCCTCGGCTGCGGGGACGAGCCCCTCAACGCCTCCGAATCTTGGTGGCAGTCCTGTCCAAACTACCGCGTCCAATCGGCGGGCAATCGCCCATTCAGCGATGATTCCCGCTGCGTTCGTACCGACCACGAAACTACCGATGCCATCCTCCCGGTCTTGAGGAACCCCCTCCCGAATTCTAAGAGCCTCGCGTGCCTCATCCAGCTTGTCCAGATCCAATACCGCCCAAAGCACTTTGCACCCAGGCGCGTTCGCACAGATGGCTGTCGTCAGGTCTCCGTTATCACTGACCCGCGCGAACTCGATGGGCAACACAGGGCCGTCCATAAACCACTCGCTCGCAAGCGGTAAGGTGCCCGGTTTCCAGATCAATGATCCCCATCCTAGACATGCAATTACCATGGTCAGCACCTGTGTTTGAGACGAAGTTCACTCGCCATGCCTCCAGCCCTATAGTCAACCGCGTCCACTGCAGTCCGGTGCAATGGGCACTGCCCCTCCTTGGGCAATTAGGCCGTTCAGCCTTTGGTTTTTCTAGGATCTGCTGACCGAGGAAATGTGCGCTCCTCTTGGATCGTGCCGTCCTCTTTGTGGATTTTGAGAGAGGCTGTCTTGCCCTGAAGAAATTCGCTCGCTATCTCGGTAATTTCTGCTTTGGTGGATGCGGTCATGGAGGCGCGTTGCGCGCCCTCTTTGACGAGCTCCCAAAGTTTTTCCGTTTTTTTGATGTGATAGTTATCCATTGGCTCACCTCAGATATAACGATTAATACCTGTCAGGTTGACCATAGGCGATTCGAAGAGTTTGGACGGATTGGCGGCATTATGGATGCTTACGGAGATCCCCTAGTTTTCGAGGGACGTGGGGGCAACTACCCGAAGCATGGGCTGTAGCCGCTCCGAAACAGGAAAAGCTTTGGCATGCCAGAGGTTAAGCAGTCTTGTTTCGCTGTAAGCGTGGCTTTCTGGCGCGGTTTGAGATCTCGGGCACTGGGCCTTCACCGTTCTGCTGCCTACAAAGAAATTCGCGTATCAAGGCAGCAGTTCGCCGGGCACTGGTCACTACGAAAAAATGCCCCTCGCCCTTGAGCACGCGCAGTTCGGCTTGTGGAATTGAGCGTCGCAGGACATGCGCATTGTATGGCTGCACGAGGGTGTCACGATCGCCTATGAGGATGAGCGTGCGTATACGCAAACGGGATAACCGCAGCAGACTTGTCCAGCCCACTAAAGCGGTTAGCTGGTGGTGGTAGGTTCGTAGGCGTACGGTTAGCATTCGCTTTACAACACCGAAACGCAGCAGCGCCTGTGTCGAATTGACTGAACCATCTCGTTTCCGCTGTTTGGCGCCTCCGCTCCCTCTAAAGAACTCCAGGATGTCAGCGGGCTTCACCAGTAGAACCGGGCCGGCTGAAGTCGCCGCCAAAATAAGCCGCCGCACCATGGTGGGATGACGAAGAGTCAACTCTTGTGCCAACGCACCGCCCCAACTCACGCCAAATACATCAACATGGTCGATACCCAATTGTTTGAGCATTTCGGCGATCAGACCGGCATGACTTGGCAATCGCATCGGCCAGCGGGGCATTTGCGATTTACCGACACTAGGCACATCCAAAGTGATCGTTGTGTAGTCACCTAGTTCGTTGCGCAGAGCATCGAAGGTTTTGATCAAACCTCCCAGACCGTTGAGTAGGAGTAGCGGAGGGCCTTGGCCGGCGATTGAGACATTCACCTGCAAGTCTTTAACGGTCATCATTCGGCTCGGCATCGACACCTCCTCCGTAATTGGTGAAGCAGTGTAGACGAGCAGTTATGTGGCGTTCGACCACCGCCTGTCCTCCTAACATCTGGGTATTTTTGTCTATGCCAACACATTCTGATAAAGGATTTCAAAGGCTTGGTGATCACGCAATTCAGGGCCACGGTCTTAGGTGGAGGAACCCTCATTTGGGACGGGCGCCTAACAGTTGAACCCCTCAGCTTGAGAAATACAAAATGCATATGTCCGAGGCAACGCAAATCATGGAAGCGCTTTCGACCAATGAAGTAAACGTTAAGCTCGCTGAGGGTTGGTCACTAATATCTGTTGTTGTGACAACACATCCTAATGGTCAGCTCCATCCCTGCTACGTTCTCGGCAAATCGAAACCCCTATCCGACGATAAGAAGCCTGACTGATCAGCCTGGCATCCAAACAGCACTCCGGCTCACGATAATGTATTGAGAGGATAATTTGTCTTATTGGGATTGGATTCAGTGGCCAGCGATGGTCGTCACCGTTCAGGCCGCATGGCTCATCGGATCGCAGCGACCGAAAAGACGAATGACAGGGTTTGTGTGCTTCAGCGTGAGCAACGTGTTGTGGGTCATCTGGGGCGCCTACGCAGGAGCGTATGCGTTGATCGTATTGCAGGTTTGTCTTTTTCTGATGAACCTTCGTGGATTAAGGAAAAATTCGAAGGGCAGAGAAGATCAGAAGATTCAATAATGACGGTGCCCGTCGAAGTTTTTTTTAAAACCTCGGGCATTCATTCCCAACAGTACGCACTCAAGAATAATCAGAGCATACGCCTCAGCATGAGTCCCCAGGCCACCCAAAGCGTATTGCTTAGGATGAACCCCCAAAAAGCGATCATCCGGCGGTACGCTCGTTGCGAGCCGATGAACCAGGCTGAGATGACTGTTACAGCCATCGCTGGCCACTGAATCAGATCGATGTAATCCATGTGCGCTCCGCATTTTGAGGTGCATCCTTGCTTCTAGCATGTTCTGCATTCATCTATCCGAAACGATCCCAAGGCTGATGTTCTCGAAGGGTTGCTACACAAGGTTGTCCAGGCTCGCGCATACCAATGCCCAAAGCTGAAATCGACGTGTTCAAGGCTTCATTGACGATCAACCCGAAGCGTTACTCATGTCCGGCGCACCCTGCCTCCGAGATCTACCTGAACCCGATTTGTCGCAATCGCTTTCGAATCGGAATGATTCGAAATGCGCCTACTCGGCACAGGTTGTTTTGATAGATACCTCGGGGTGAAGGTTCGAAAAATTGCGTAATGTTTGATCTAGATCAAGGGATTGCTAAGCAGCACCCATAGCCCTAAGCGCACAATTGGTTCTGAACTCGATGCTCTTGCGGGGCGACTAGAAAAGCGAGGCGCCACGCTCCTCAAATACGCTGCGAGGACATCTGCAAGGGACATATCGTGAGTCGAGAATCCCGCGTGCTCCAAGCGCTTTCAAGGCACACGCGATATTTTCGCTTACACTCATGCAAACCGTTCCGCCCGTTCGGTCGGTTTCTCGGATTAGAGGAGGATTGTTTGAACGTAAACTGGGAAGGATTGCTGCCGATTCGCGGTGAGGTCATCGTCGTTGAGGACGACCCAACTTTACAGTTGCTCATGACCGATATCATGGATGAGATTGGCGCGAAGACTGTCCCGTTCGCGACGGCGGATGATGCGTTGACCTATCTGCTCGAAGCACATGGTGAATGCGCCTTAGTGATCGCCGATCACGGCGTTCCCGGACAAGTTCAAGGCATTGAATTCATAGAGATGGTTAAAGGCAGGTGGCCCCACATCGCTGCGATACTTACCTCGGGATATCTGATCGAGAGCACAGCAGTGCCAGCTCATACCATTTACCTGCACAAACCCTGGTCACTCGATGAATTGGTGACAGCAGTTGCGGAGCTTTTGCAGCCCGGTAAACCGATTAGCAAACGCTAAGCTTGGCTTCGAAATGGTAAGACCAGGCAGGCCATGATTGGTGCTGAGCCTGTAGGCCTGCAACACTCTCTGCTCATGAAACCAGTCCGGTGCTGAAGTCCCTGATTTTTTGAATTTTTCCGCGCCCGATGACTCCGTTAGATCAGAGCAGACGGAGTGAGTCATGGAAAACAATCTATTCGTCATCAACTACAAGCTTCATGATGCGCCAAAATCCTTCATCATCCGTAGCAAAGCAATGCAAAACGCCGATGCATGGCATTGGGCTAGCTGCGATGCGGGTGTAGCGCCCATTCCCAGGCCTGGTCGCCCGCCACTGAAGATGGTGTCCAAACCTCAAGCCGAAAAATACGGCATTACCGATGTCACCTGGCGACCCAGCTCAACGTAGCAGGGCGTGCTATGACGCGGGCTTTTGATAAATCCGCTTCATTCGTAGCCGCCCGCAAAGTCGATTACCCGCTGGATACTCCGACATCAGCTTTTGAAACCAAAGACTGTTAAATAAATTGAGGACAAGATGTCGCCTTTTGATATCCAGCGGATGCTGATAGACGAATTTCCCTTAGCGTTTTTACTGGAGGTGGGTTTCAGGGCCACATTCGCTTTTCTCGCAGTTTTTCTTTTTTTGAAATCCAGCGGTCGACGAGGGATCAGACAGCTTTCACATTTTGAGCTAGTCGTGATTTTAACATTGGGCTCGGCCGCAGGAGACGTGTCCTTTTACCATGACGTTCCGCTACTCCCGGTCGCAGTAGTATTTCTTACGCTCCTGCTTCTCTACCGCCTCACCGTCCTGATCATGACGAAGAGTAAAAAATTTGAAGCTTGGATGGATGGGCTCCCGGTAACCGTGATCCGTGACGGTCTCTATGAGCTCAAGTCTTTGGAAACGCTGAACATCTCATCTAACGAATTGTTGATGGAGTTACGACAGCAAGGGGTTGAACATCTCGGACAAGTAAGGCTCGGGCTGATTGAGACCGACGGCGACGTCAGCCTTTATTTTTTCGAACAGAAAGATCTGCGCCCTGGGCTGTCCGTCCTGCCATTAGAGCATCGTGCCGAGTTTGAAACTGCGCCTGCGTCGGGTTTGTATTGCTGTGTGAATTGCGGGTTCTCCCAGCATATCGTGGAAGCCCAAAGAGCAGACTGCCCTCGGTGCAACCACGATATTTGGTCAACTGCACTCAGTAGACCACGCTATCGGTGACGCCCTGCCGAAATATCGTTCGCCTTAACAGCGCGCGCAACGCTGCGACTCTGCGCCCGACGATAAAAGAGCCGCGTAGGGCTCTTTTATCTCAACGTACAATCATTTGGTCAGCCATGACTCAACGGTTTCAGAGCCGTGCTCAGCTTTCCAGTCTTTAAGTCCGCGATGGTTGCCGCCCTTGGTTTCGATCACTTCACCAGTGTGCGGATTTTTATAGGTCTTGACTTGCCGTGCCTTACGGCGTCCAAGATTCGATTGGACAGCGGGTTCGCGGCGACCAGCTCGTGGGTCAAGCACGTTGATTACGTCTTTCAGGCTGTAACCGTATTTCGCAAGGAGATCACGCAGCTTAGTCTCAAACTCAATTTCTTTTTTAAGATCAGCGTCGCCTTTAAGCGCTTCCAGCGCCTTGAGTTGTTCTGCGAGATGTCTTTCTAATTGGCGGTATTCTGCGAGCTTGGACATGGACATTCTCTTTGGACGGTTGGTGAAGGTCTGTATGAAATAATATCTCAGATTTACAGATGGATAATCTAGCGATCATCATCACTGCGTGCAGAATCAACCTTAATCTGACCCGATTCACCTAACGTGCGGTATTGCTCACGAAGTTTTCTGAGTTCACTCGACCCCATTTGCTCCAAACCCAGCGTGGCATTCTGCGCATCGTGAGTAGCTCGTATAAGCTCATCGAGCTTCAGATGCAGGATGTCGTTGTCACGGTTCTGGGTGTTTTGAATCAGAAACACCATCAGGAAGGTAATGATCGTGGTCGACGTATTGATGATGAGCTGCCATGTATCGTTGTAGTGGAAGTATGGGCCGGTCGCAGCCCAAGCGATGATCAACAGAATTGCGCTCAAAAATGTCTTCGGGCTGCCAGCCCAATTGGATAGCGCTTGGCAGAATAGGGAAAATCTCATAACACACACTCTGAATGAACACAGTCTGTTGACCGCATAGAAGCCAGAAATACTTTATTACATTTTAACCGTCTGTCGGGTTCGAGTTGCCCGGCGGTCTTCCTTCAGCACTCACAAAATTTGAACGCCTGGCTCCAAGGACTGGTCATTTCTTCATGCAGCCCATACGCGTGGACATGCAAATGAGACGTCTCGACACCGAGACTTATAGAGTGGAGAGGAGAAATCAAATGGCTAGAAAAACTGTTGAAGACCTGTTTATTCACGAACTTTCCGATATTTACAGCGCTGAGAAACAGATCACTCGCGCCCTCCCCCGCATGGCACGTGCGGCGACCAATCCTCTCTTGGCTGAAGCCTTTAATGCGCACCTGGAGGAAACTCAAGGACAAATTGAACGGATTGATCAGCTCGTCGAATTGACTGGCTTGAAACTCAAGCGCATGAAGTGCGTAGCGATGGAAGGACTGGTCGAAGAATCGAAAGAGCTTTTGGAGGAAATCGAGAAAGGTGCCGTTCTGGATGCGGGACTTATCGGCGCCGCGCAAAAGGTGGAGCACTACGAGATTGCCAGTTATGGCACCCTGATCGCCATGGCCAAACATTTGAATCTGACGGATGCTGCCAAGCTCCTCAGCGCAACGCTTGCGGAGGAGAAGGCTACGGACGACAAATTGTCGAAGATTGCCGAGCAAGGCGGCAATCAAGCGGCCACGATGGAGTCTAAGTAAGGTCTAAGCTACGACTGGGCGACGTTGATCGGACGACGTCGCCCTTCTTACGATCCGTTTCGAATTCAGGATTTAGCGCCGCTTCAGTTCAGGAGCGTATTCTCCTAGACTCATTTGGGGTGCTTGCGTGCCACGGTGAAACGAGCCGTTCCTTCGCTGACGGCTGGAATTACGCCAGCGCGTATCGCGTCAACTATGAGCTGTCGGGTAGCCTCTACGTCTAGCGTCTTCCCCACATTCTCTTGCATGAATTGCCTGCTAATGAAATAGCGCCCGCAAGCGGAGCAATCGATGACCTGCCACTCCCCTACTTCGTATTGAAGCTTTGCATCTTCCCAACAAATCCAGCACATACATTTTCATAAATCGCCCTCCGTGACCAATGGATTGCTCCAGAAAAAGGCTGGTTCAATTCAGTGCCGTCACTGGAATAACCATCGGTCGGTTTCAAGCGGGAGAATGTACGGATGACCGATCATGAGCTGTTACGGCTTTTAGCCACCAGTGAATCCAATCGGCCCCAAGTTTTCAGCCAGAGCGGGGGCTTTTTTTTGCGACGTTGGAAACCACGTACACGGGGACTGTGTCTACCATCCCATAACGCTTTGGCATCCGGCCAAGCCGTTCTAACGTGATCAGGAACAGACTTATGTCTTGCGCCTATGAAGGCTTGGCAACCGTTGGCGTGTTAGCCCTATACCTGGATCAGTCTCCAAACAAGCTGACCACCTACGAATTAAACGTGCGCGTTCTCAACGTCGGCCCGCAGCGTTTTCGCCTTGAATTTGACCGCTACTTGCAAGGCCCCATGCAAGCCAATGCCATTCAGGTGATCTTGCCCAGCGGTCTGGTGCTGCAAGGGCCGATTGTCGACGGCAGCAACGAGCCGGCCGGCGGATGGTTGCTAATCGATGTTGAGCAGTACGAACTGCCGCTTGAGCCACCGGCCAACCTCAACGGCTGGACATGGGAATAAGCATGAATGATGCATTGACTGCATCGACCTGCCGCCAGCGATTCGGGTAACGCTTACTCCGATAAGCAGCTCCGCGTTTCGAATTAGCTCCAACGAGCGCATTGGCTCGATTGCTGTCGCCGCGAACAAACCCGCTGATGTCCTATCTGCAGGTAGTCATAGGATGGTCTCGCGCACGGTAAAGTTTTGAGGACTTCCCGCAACTGTCGATTGAGTTATTTTCCCAGCGTACGGTATCGGCAGTAATCACCGGCCTATGGTGGTGCCCCAGCCTCTGACTAACGAGCCACAGCCTTGTCGCCTGGACGGCCACTATCTTTCCCCAGAACTCCTTCTTTTTGAGAACGTCGGCGCTTACAACGTAGCTACCGCACTAAACGCAATCAACTATCACACCATGGAAGTTGGTTTCCAGCACCCGAGCCGACGCCCCACAAATTGAACAGCTCATACGTCACTCCCTGCAGTCGTTGAACTGTAGCCGAACGCTGGTCACTCTCCACCTGTCACGGAGGGCTCATGACGATTCTTGCCAACAAAAGCCGTTTCGCCTCGGCATCGAGGCACAGATGGAGACTTCTGAAGATCTTCGAGCGTTGGATGCTACTTAGCGGTAGAGCTGTTCCCTTCTACCGGCCGACCATCAAGGACAGGCAGCGGATCGGTTTGAATTCCCGTCAAGATGGAGGCCCAAGCTGCGTACGCTTGCTTGTGACGAGACACAGCTTCATCCCAGCGGCTCCCTGTCACTTCGTGCGAGACGACAAGCATCATTAGATTATTTGTGGCCGCATCCAGATCAACCAGGAGGTGATGGGCGTTGAATCGGAAATCGTCGGATAAAGGCATGATGGCACGCATATTGTAATTAAGTGGTAAGAGCATCGGCGCTCCCCACATGACATCATTATGACACTGTCAGCTATTGTTGGTTCGGATGCGTAGACGACCGGTATCTAGAGCGCTTGGCATTCAGATGAGGCTGTTGAAATCGACCTGTTGCGATGGAGCGTCGAACTGCGGAGACAGAGAGAACCAGCTAGTGAGCTATCTGAGAACGTCCGCTTTAGGGGACACTTGCCAATCGACTTACAGCCATCATCGGGGCAAATTATCCCATGTGGACTAGCCAAACGCTCATGTCGCCAGCGCCCTGACCTCCCGGAGCCAAGTTGCTTGCATCGTCATGGATCAGTCATCGACGTCTGATGCGAGAGTAGTGGGCTCAATTAGATGAGGGCCCTGATTACGTACAATGCCCACTTCTTTGCCGACCTTGTACCAATGAAAATCCGTAGCAGGCCTGCAATGCTCCATCGCTAGTTCGCGAGCGCGTTCAGGTGAAGTGTCGGGGTCGATCCATTCAAGCGCATGCTCAGGCGCCAAGACCAAGGGCTTGCGGTCGTGGATATCGACCATGCCTTCATCACTCGCGGCGGTGATGGTGACGAAGCCGTCCCGTTCGTCCGGTTCCAGGGCTTCGTGCACCTCGGCCAACCCTGCGAAGAATATCGGAATCTGCTCTTTCAGGGTGATGAAGTACGGCTGCTTTTTCTTCGGATCTTCTTCGTCCTTGACCCACTCGAACCAGCCGTTCGCCGGCGCGAGTACGCGTCCGTCTGGCCAGAGCTGATTGAAAACCCTGCCGGTGATGACGGTCTCGACTCTTGCGTTGATCGGGTCAGGACGCTTTCCCTTCGCCCAGAAAGGCACCCATCCCCATTTGACCTTGTCAATGCTCAAGCCCTCCCGAACCGGCCGGATGATTTCCACCCGCGTCGACGGTGCGACGTTGTATCGCTCAACGGGCCAGGGGTCATAGCCATTGATCACCAACTGCCTTGGCGCAAGCTCCTTGAGGTAGTGATCCATCGATTCGTAAATCGAGTAGCGTCCGCACATGCTGTCACCCGTCGAATTGTGGTGCCTATGAGACTGACCGCAAGCGAACCATATCGTTAACTGTATGCATGTACAGTTAACCTCCAAGGCTTGCATCATGAGCATCACACTCCTCGGCCCACTCGCTACTGGCGGCAAGAAGCTGCCACTTTATTCATCAAAGGTACCGGCGGGCTTCCCCTCCCCCGCAGCTGACCATATCGAGAAGCACATTTCCCTGCATGAACTGTTCGATATCCGGGCGCCGCACGTGTACCTGGTGCGGATTGACGGGGACAGCATGCAAGGCGCGGGTATTTACTCCGGGGATATGGTGATAGTCGATCGGAGCATCGAAGCGGTCAGTGGCGATATCGTTATCGCCGCGCTAAATTCGGAGCCCTTCTGCAAGCGTCTGCTTCTGCGCGAGAACGCCGCGATTCTCCTATCGGAAAACCCGAAATATCCGGCGAGACATGTCATGGAAGGTGACGAGCTGGTGATCTGGGGAGTCGTGAAATACAGCGTCCGCGATCATGACAATACGTGAGCCTGTCTTCGCGCTGATCGACTGCAACTCGTTTTACGCGAGCTGCGAGCGCGTCTTTAGACCCGACCTCGCCAAGACACCCATCGTGGTGCTGTCGAACAACGACGGCTGTGTGATCGCGCGTAGCTACGACGCCAAGCCTTTCGTAAAAATGGGTCAGCCGTACTTCCAGATCAAAGATCATCTACGCTGGCATGGGATCGTGGCCTTCAGAAGTAACTATGCTCTGTACGGAGACATGAGCGAACGCGTCATGACTATCATAGAATCGATGGTGCCAGCGCTTGAGATCTACAGCATTGATGAAGCATTTGCTGATTTGACTGGCATGCCGGCAGATCTGTCCGCGTTAGGCAGGCACATGCGCTCCACTCTTCTCAAGCACACAGGCATTCCAGTCGGGGTGGGATCGCGCGCACGAAGACACTGGCCAAGTTTGCCAACCACACAGCCAAAGGGCTGCTGGACATCACGGGAGGTGTGGTGGATCTGTGCGATTCGTTCAAACGGGACTGGACATTGCGCAACACCGATGTCGGCGAAGTCTGGGGCATTGGCAAGCGCATGAAGGCTCATCTGGAAACGATGGGCATCAAGACCGCCATGGACTTAGCGAAAGCCGATCCATGGATGCTTCGCCAGAAATTCAGCGTGGTGATCGAGAAGACTGCTCGTGAGCTAGCCGGTACCCCATGTTTGGAACTGGGAGAAGCTGACCCACCGAAGCAGGAAATTTGCTGCAGCCGAATGTTTGGCACGCGACTCACACAGATCGAGCCGATCAAAGAATCCGTCGCTACCTACACCCAGCGCGCAGCGGAAAAACTCCGAGCGCAAAATTCGCTCTGCAAGAAAATCCGCGTCAGCATTCGCACCGGCATGTTCAATCCCGAGGAAGCGAAATATGCGAATGGCGCCTTGGTGGAATTGCCGTACCCGACCAACGACGTACGCCTCATGACGAAGGCTGCGACCGAAGCGGTCAATCGCCTCTTCCGACCGGGCTTCAAGTACAGCAAGGCGGAAGTTCTACTGATGGATCTGCGACAGCCAGGCGAATTCACTGATGACCTGTTCGCGCATTCGCAACCCGTGATGGCGGACAAGGTGATGAGCGTTCTGGATGAGATAAATGGCCGCTGGGGAAAGGGAATGCTGCGTTTAGCCAGCGTGCCTACAGCACCTGAATGGGCGATGCGTAGGGAGCTTATGAGCCAGAGTTATATGACGAAGCTGGATCAGCTGTGGACGGTGAGAGCAAAGTAGCAACCACGAGATGGGCATCTACCGCCGTAGAAACGAGCAGCCTTGAACGGCTGCTTACGGCCAATAGCGGACGTTCGCACGCGACCGCTACCGGCCAAAGGCAGACGCTCAAACTGGCAGGCTAAATGAAACGGTTCGAATACTTACAATTTGCACAGCCTGGATGCTTTCAGCGACTACGCTGTGAGTTCCTTCTGATGAGGTTTCGTTATGACTAATGGAATTTTTCACGTTGATTTTCGTGCAAGCACAGGTGACTACGGCGACGGGCTAGTGGTCGTAAAAGACGGAGCAGTGAACGGCGGTGACGCTCATTATCTATATCAGGGGCGCGTGCCAACTGTATCAGGACCGTTTGAATCCCAATTCGCAGTAGGAAAATGGCGTGATGGGAACACTAATGTGGTGGGTATCGACAACTACACCTTAGCTGCCAAGGGGCGTATCGATTATGAGGCCGGGATCCTGGAACTGGAGGGGGCGGTGGTAGGCGCTCCAAACTTAAAAATCCAGCTGAAGGGTAAAAAAATTCAGGATGCAGTGTAGTTAAGTTGTTGAACGATTCGGAACTGCCGCTCAAACCGGCGGCAGTTTTGAGATTTCCTACTCGTTCGCAAGCGTTGCTCACATCGGGAATCGTTACGTTTTTTTGACGCCAATACGTCAATCAAGCTAGACCGCTCACGCCCCGAACTCCGGCCAAGACACGGCCGGATCGCCTTTTTAGCACGTACAGAACATACCGTGTTGAGGAATCAGTATCGCTGCGCTAGCAAAGGGCTACCACATTTGGTAGCTTTTGGATCCACACCTTGGCAAAAAAATATGTTGTTCGGTGCCAAAGGAATTACGCGTATGGAAAAGGACTATATAAATGCTCCATAGTGGTTACATTAATTTCTTTGACGTAAGTCGTTGCGGGCTTTATAGAATAACAAAAAATAATCCCCAAGGATTAGATATGGCGGAAACATTTGCCGAACTAAAAAAGTGGGTGGATGGAAGAAGCTTCGACGTTACTAACCCGTGGGATCCGAAAACGCACCGAAACAAAACTGCTTGCTATGCTCACAAAATCTACGCGCATCCGACTAATGGCGATTATTTGCTAATACTCTGGAAAGGCGAGAGCGACAAGCAAGGTCCACTCTATGGCATCTCGATCAATCCTGACGGGTCCGTAGATAAAGCCATTAAGCAAACTCAAGTTAATAATAAGAAGCCTACAATATGGGGCAGGCCTTGCTATTATTGGGTGATCCCGGAAATAAACACTGTGGCATCTATAAAATTCGATAACTCGCGTTGCGACGCTCGAATGTTTCAGGACTGGGTGAGTGGTTGCATCACTTACAAAGTACCGCTGCCCAAGTACAAAAGAGTTGAAACGGAAACTGGGCTCGTCCGCATAGAGCTTCCTGTTGAAGCGACATCTGAAACTACTGAAGAACCAGAATATTCGCCTAAGCATATTTATAGTTTTGAAATGGGCCTGCGGAATATTTCGACTGGTTCCGCTCGACTTGCAGAACTTTCAAAAAAAGTAACCCATATTATTCGTCGAGAAACGGTGTCTATAACTAACACTGACCGCCGACAAGGCTGGCATAGGTTGTTTAAAAGGTTTGACGTTCCTTACGTTTCTGCTGACGACCAAACCAAGCGCAGAGTAGAGCTGCGCGTTGAAGCCCGACCAACTTTAGAGGAGATTAAGGCGATTATTGATCAGCACTCCCAAGATCATGATGGTAAGGGCTGGGAAGATACAGGTTTTGTTACAGATAAATCTGGGCAAGTTGTTTGGGCGGGGACATTTCGAATGACGGAAAATATTTCTATCGACGATAATGGTGATGCTATACTCGAAGCGCAAGACCTATATCGAAAGATTTTTGAGAATCGAGATAGGTATATCGCTCCTATTATCAAAGACAATCTGATAGAAAAGACCGGCACAAAATAAACCCATGATAAAACTTATAGCACTGATGGTTTTTGGAGGGATAGCTGGCTGGGCCACATATGCCTTCAAGCTTGAATTCAGCTATTCAGATTTCAAAGATTACGGAAATACTCTTCTTGCTGTGTCAGGCATGGTATTTACGATCATGGGGATCTGGATCGCGTTTATTTATCCCAATGCGATTCTTAGACTTCAAGATCCGGACAAAATAAAAACTGCAGATTTCTCTCGCACGCTTCAGGACACCCGTAGGCTTGAAGCTATTGTAGGGTCGATCATGGCATCTGCATTTGTTGCATGCGCTATAACAGCCGTTTACTTTTGCAAGCTGCTCCTTTCCAAGACGGTTATCGTCATAGCGTATATGGCTGCAATTAAAGCGCTTGGCATTGGGGTGATCGCTTTCTTAACGGCGGTTCAATCTGTAGCTGTATTTTATGTTATTTATTCAAACTATTTATTTATTGAGGATCTTCATGTAAGGCGAGAAACACGAGAAGGTGACAATGATTTTTAGACAATAATCGGATATACGCAGGGATTAGGTTTGTTGCTGAAATGGATCTACTTCCGTTTGATTGATGGTATTGCCCCCGATTTGTAGTCCATTCCGACATGCTATTATTGGTCGGTTTGCGCCGGTCATGTCAGGCAGAACCGGCCAAGAGCAGGCGCTCAATGCGTCTACTTAATCAAGGGCGGTTCAGGGCCAGCCTGCTAAGATCGATGCGTCTACCTCGAGCAAAGGATGTAGTGATGGGAAACTACACTAAAGGACTCACCGAGCGCCGTCATCACACTCAGCTCAGGGAGGGCTACTGCCTGATCTGCGGAACCTTCGGCCCTCTCAGTTGGGATCATGTTCCGCCCCAGGGCAGTATCACGATCACCAAAGTTGAGCAGGCTCACCTGACTGAGGTTATGGGAATCAATTCTGAGCCTGTCATTGGTGTGAAGTCTTCTAACGGTAGTAAGTTCAGAACCATCTGCAAGCATTGCAATAGCTCACATCTCGGTACTAATGACCAAGAGGTTGCGAGGGTCTACAAAGGCATATCAGAGAAGATCAAACACTATTTTTTGAGAGCAGACAGCCCAGTCAATCATGTGCATATGCCGTTTGATGGGATGAGATTTTGCCGTGCAATGGTTGGGCACGTACTCTCAGCAACCACTGTAAAGGATTGCCTGCAAGAGCCTGTGCCTGTTCCCTACTATGCCCCGTTACAAAAGTTTGTCATGGGGGACGATACTGCCACCGATGACACTCATGATTTTTATGTCTGGTTCTATCCGCATCGTAGGCATATGAGCATAAAAATGTTTACTTGCAAAAACCACGGACACATTGCGACCCTCAGCCTCTTGTCATTTTTCCCACTGGCATTTTTGATCACAGAAAAAGGGCAGGGAATCTATCCCTCTGGTGCAGTGCCTGTGAAGCCCACTGACAAAACACTTTACGTGAAACTCGATTCCGGACATTTGCCTTACGCTGCCTTTCCCAATGCTGGTCTGGAGGGTGATCAGATGCTTCTGTTAGATGGTAGTCGGTCGATTGTGAGCTACCCCATCTGAATGCCTATGCTTCTGCATCTCTGAGATAGTCTTTTCACTCACCTAAACGAATGGAAGCTGCTCAAAATTCTTTTTGAAGTGAGCGAAATTCGTGGACGTTGGAAGGCAATTTTTTGGCCGGTAGCGGTCGCCTCCCAACGTCCGCTTTTGGCCGAAAGCGGTCTCTCATGAGCGGCTGCGTTCGGCCAGAAGCGGTCATCCCCGAGCAGCGTTTTTTCGACTTGTACCAGACGCTGCATTCAACTTAAGCAACCCCTTGAATAAGACTGACGACGGCGCCGGGGTAGGGGGACGGTGTTTAAGGGAGGTCAGCTGGGTGCCGGGATTTATTACAGCCAAGGCGATACATTCGCGGGTAACAGCTACAACGAGTCGCTGTCGGTAAACGCTGATGATCAAGCCCTGTATTTGAAAACGTTGGGCATGTCCCACTACGCTGGGCATGATCAAAAGCTATCTCAAGAAGGTGCTGCGGAAGCACTGTGGAGCATCGTCATGACGCCATTGCAACGCGGGAGGTAATCTTTTCTGATCAACCTCAGAGCCATAGTGATGGATTCACGGCGGACGAGCATCGTGTGCTCATTGCCTGGTGTCGATGCCTGCCATCACTTGAGGCGCTTCGAAGCAATCAAGGCATCGAAGGCCTCCCTGCTCGTATGTCCCTCGCGCATACTCGTGACCAAAAAATCCGCATCCAACCCTGCTGGGTCAAAAAACTCTCGGGCATGCCGAACGATGCTCAACCAGAGTTCAAAAGGGACTGCTGTGTTATCACCATTTCTGCATCGATAACTTGGGCGCTGAAGCAACGACGGCGCTCGTAACACTAGGTCGTCACACAGCCGTTGGAAAATTTGGAAGGGTGTCTCGCTCATCCCTATTAGGGAGGGATGGGTGAGGCGGCTGATCGATTGGACAGCTGACTCGGTATCGACCTTGTGCAGATGCGACAGACGTCGGACGTCCGCCTCAAATGCTTCTGCGCCAATTGACTTCACTAGTCGTTCAACAGATTCGAGTTCTGATATGTTGTCACGGCCCAGCGTTCTTACGTGCTGCCCCCTCATTCCTCTCCCGCTGACTAATTCCCTGGTTTCAACGCGCAAGAGACCACTCTGACCCACTGGAATAGCATCGTGGGCATTCGGGAAATTGCTGTTATTCGTCATTGAATGCCAATCGATGTTGTTCCACGTGCGCGTGGTCGCGCTCCCAAGCCTCTAGAAAATCAGTCCAATCATGCCAATAGAATCCTGCCTCCACGCGACCTGCTGGCCCCAGAGCCACCGCGAAGCGGGATCTCCAAGGTTCTGGGATATCTGCTTCCCGGATAATCCAGCACCCTACGGGATGAACCTCCCTAGGCAGCCGAACCAGTTCAGCGTGGTCAAGATGGCAGCCGCTCAATGGAACTTCATGATCAAGTTGTTCAAGCTCATCCAATCGTTCCAGGATCGCTCGTGCGCTTTTATCGCCTGGTACCAGTTCAGCGAGCTGCCATAGCGCCTTCCTTCGTTCTCGTTCTCGTAGCCAGATATCACTCATCACGACGCCTTGGGAGCACGTAAGTACTCTTGGTTAGTTGAATGGGTGCTGCGCAGTTGTCTGTTAGCCTTATACATGGATTGCAAGCCCAGGCTACGCCACACAAGCGAAGGTCGGACGGGAGACAAGGAGATCAGCTTCATAAGTTAGCGGCCTCTCGAATACCGCAACCGAAACGCATGTCCAATCGACATTCGCGGAAATTAACGAACTATGATTCCGTGCTGCGCGAAATCGTTAAGAAGTGTCTTGCGGCTTAGCATTGCAGGTAGCTTGAAGATGTTCCTGTATCCGTACCAAAGCCCCATAGGAATGATCACTAACCCAAGCCCAAATGTGGCCGTAGCAGCAATAATGGCCGCAGGAATTGAGCCGAGCGAGAACACAACACCTTTCAATATTGTCGATCTAGCGATCAATCGGATGTCATCCAGATCGTATTCAACTTTTCCGGCTTTGTTTTCAAAAGCCAGCACCACAATGGTCTTTTTGGAGATTCTCTTGAAAAACCAGGTTCGTGGAGTCTCGGTCGCCATCGCACCGTGAACTTTCAGGTACTTCGGAACGACCACCTGTTTGAAGTAGAATGTTTCTCCATTGACATCCTCAAGTCTCACTCGACTGTAAAGAGCATCAAGATCGCCTTGCGCCTGGACGTCATAATTCTTGATAGTCACGGTTATTTTTTCGAGGTCAGCCATTTTTCATCCTTAAGCGCATCGATTTTCGGCAGGCGCGGCTATCTGAATACCCATCAAACGCTTCGTGATGACGTCGTTCAAGCGGTACATGTTTGGAAAACGAAGTTGGGGTTATTGTCCTTTTCGTCTCCGGTCGGGCTGAGACAGTCGGGGCCTTCAACAATCGTGCTCGCTTGTGATCACGTAATGATCTCCTCCGACACTGCGAACCAGCTTGAAGCCGTCCTTCTCGGCGATACACCGCACGGGAGGTGTCGCGATTGTCATACCGTTTTTCGACACTCCCGATTGGTCGCTGTAGACAAGCGCGACAAAGCGCTCCCCCACTCTCGCGGCGCCGAATAGGAATGCGTCGACACCGACCGACCAGTCGACGTGCTGAGCCCGGACGACTTCTGGAGGCAAGCCTTGTAAGGCGCTCTGGTGTTCCTCGGCCATCCGGCGGTCTCGCGCACAATCACAATTGAACATCTGCTTGATTCTCGACAATTGATGAAACTATACGAACGACGAGCGATTACTCCGACCTGCCTTCCAGTAGGCCCCCAGTACCCAGTGCGATTTAGTTAATAATTGGAGGAATTGAGTGAGCCTCCAACCGCAGTCACGCTGCGTACGCAAACTGTACCCAGGGCTGTGGATGCTGAGCCCGCCGCGTCCTGCCACGCCGCTGATTAGTGCCCCGGCCAGTGCAAGCAAGATCACCGACAGCAGGACGTACAGTTTTATACATCATATGACGTGTAACTGTACATGACAACATGGCTACATCCTCTCTTTTGAGGACATCATCTTGTTGAAGCCAGCACTGGCAGCGGTCGTTCGAGCGGTTCGAGGGAATCTAGGCTTCACTCAGGAAAACCTTGCCCACGCAGCATCGCGCACATACCTGAGCAAAATCGAGAACGCCGAAAGCAGTCCAACTATCGATAAGTTTGTGGAACTCGCGGAGGCTCTCGGCATGAGCCCTTTGGCTTTCATGGCACTCATTCTCTCGACTCATAACAAGACGCCCTCCTCTACTTTGCTCGCAAAGGCCGCCGAGGAATTGGAGGCCCTCCGAGAACGCGTCAGCGACGCTGACATCGCCGCGCATCTCGTTGGAGTTGACCTAGTGAAGCGGCCTGCCGCTCGACCAGTGAATCTGATCAAGCTCCAAAAAGTGCTGGAGTGCAAAGAAATTGGCTTGAGCAAAGCAGAGACCGCCAGGCGGCTCGGGATGAGTCGATCAACCGTGGGGTTTCTTTGGGAGCGGTCGGTGCCAGTGGAAGGCTAAGTCAGAAAAGCTTGCAGCATGCTAGGCCATACCAAGCCCCAGCATAGAATTGCGATGTTCAAAGCAATGTAGGTATTCCAGCTCGGCGGGTAGACCCTTATGCCCATCGACAACAACCAGGTGGGGAACCGAATCCGACCTTGGGCACTTGGGCGTTCAACCTGGTTATTTGCCGGGTCGCTGCGCAGTGGCAATCGGGCGACGGCGATTATGACCTTCATCCTGTCAGCGCGCATGAACAAGCATGATCCGTATGCGCCCCCTCAATTAGCGGGTAGGGTTCGCGTCGCCGGGTTGTAGTAAGCAGTGAATTGCCCGCATGGACATGACACTGAGTCGCCATCGAGCAACGGGTATGCCCGCTAATGGACGCGTTCTCGTTCGACCTCGTCGCCGACATACCCGTACCGGTAGCCGGAGAAACTCAGCGTTCACGCACACTGATTGTTGCCGCAGATCACTGTGTCGGACGTTGCTCTCGGTTGGAAGGCATGTGTGACTTTCCATTACTGAATGTGCATTGCATAGCGGCAAGCCCATTCATCGCTTACTACCTTTTTAATGATGGTCTAACGCACATCCAGATTCAGACGTACCATAATCGACCATCACCACGTCCTTCCAGTCGCCGCTTTTAGCACCGAATTGCTCTCGCAGGAATGTCGAGGGGGAGGAGCTTTGAGGCGCTCCGCCGCGTACTGCCGAGGCAAGGGAATGGCAGCTAGGCGCAAAAGCCGTGCGCAAGGCGCTCGATCACTTCCAATGCTTCTTGGGTGTCAGCATCAACTGGACATTTGTGACCAAGGGCGCGAGCAGGTGTGTTCAGCCACTTTACCGCCTGCGTCTCGTTGCCAAATAAACCAACTGCAGCAGCCAACAGCACGGCATCAATGCCTTCCACTGATCCAGTTGGTTCGGTCTGTCGATTTTGTGCACACAGGTGCTCGCTCTGAGCGATAGCTTCCAGCGGTGCTTGCTCCAAGGTATCGCTGAGATTCACATCCAACTCCGCCGCCCTGGCGAGCAGATCAGCATTGATGCTTAGGCTGACAGACTTCTTGGTGGCTCTAGGGTCGTAAACTGCGGGCATGCTTACCTCCTGAATCACCTTGATCTAAGACTATACATCAGTCTTCAAAACGGTCTCAGCCATCGTTAGCATTTGGCCAGGGAGGCGGTGCTCCCTTAGCGCTCAGAGCCCTGCTGCGACCAGCTCTCGCGCTTCATCGTGCACGAGCGACCCTCTCAGTTGCGAAGTCGCGTTGCAGCAACAGCTTGTCGACACAGTCAATCACACGAGTCGCAGTCCGACCTACGATCCTGACCAGGAAAATCAAACTCAGGTCGCTGATCAAACCGCCCTACAAGCTCAAGCGGGCTGACGCTTATATACGTCAGCTCGACGCCGCTACACGAAGCGTCGGGAGCCCGTGCGACGACCAGCTTTCGCCTTCCAAGGTGCCCTATGCTGGGCAGCGGCAGAGGGCACTACTTCCCAGCAGTCCAACAGCGGATCAACGTGCCGACTCGCCTTCTCAAATGCTCGGGTTTTGCCTTCCTTACGATCAACATACCAATAGCAATAGGTGACGGCGCGAGTGATGGCGACGTAGGCCGTGCGAAGAGCCTCCTGACGTTGCGACGTATCGTACCCGCACGGATCACTACCCCCCATCTGAGCTTGACGGAAGACGTCGTTCTTGGAAGGTGAGGTGGTGGTCATCTCGCAATCTCCCAGCAGAAACACTGCGTCCGCTTGCAGACCTTTGGAGGCATGGTAAGTCAACAGCTTCAAATCCGCTTCGCGCCCTTCTTCCTCCGCTTGGCGGATCAGCCCACTCAGGTATTTCTCCACTGCAGCTTTGGTTCGACCGATTCGGTACAGCACCAAAATCTTCTGGCCAGATTCATAATGGAACGTGGCTTTCTCCCGCAAATGCGTGAAATCCAGATCACGCATCTGCACTGGCACCCTGTTGCCTGTCACCCGAGGGTTTGCCGCTTTACCATTTTTGTTATCAAAGCCCCCAGTACGCTTGACGATGGCTTCCGCTGCATCAATCACCCACTGATGGGAGCGGTGGTTTTCTTGCATGAATACGCGAGTTGTAGCCGGTGCAGGGAAGTACTTGTTGAATTCCACAAAGAACTGCGGAGAGCTGCCGCGCCACCCATATATGCTTTGCCAGTCGTCCCCGACAGCCATCAGAGACGCGTAGGAGCCGGGCCCATCGGTAAGCACGGGTAGGTTTCTGCGCTCTATTTCAGCGAAAGTAGCTCTTACCCAGGAAATAGTGTTTGCCCCGACGTCTTGAAATTCGTCAATCAGTAGGGTCGTCATGGCTTGTAATACGCCGCTGGGTATCGCCCTCAAGTTGGCAGCTCCACGCTCGCCAAACATTGCGAACATCTTGTTGAAGGTCATTACAGGCGGATTCATCGACTCCAATTGCGTGTCTAAAGCACTCCAAAAGATTGCCAACGCTTTAAAGAAATCGACGTCAGGATCGTCGTCCGGTAAATCCATCTGCTTGATAGCGTGGATTACATCGAGGCCAAGGTTTTCGATGAAAGACGCAGCAGAATAAAATGCCTCCAAGATGTATCGCGCAGAGATCTCCCCAGTGACTTTGTACCGGAACTTTGGGCAGGAATTGGCAAGGTTGATCATGGCGTCAACCGATGCACCAGCGTCGGTATAGGTGTTCAAAAAGATGACGGGTTTCGAGCAGAACGCCTGGAACAGAATGCGCTTGTCAGCCACGTCCAAGGTGAGATATGGCCATCGATCAGGATCTAACTTCAGGCTCTTCGGTTCGTCCCCATCCACACCGAGAATCACGTAGGCGCCAATTTGAGGAATGAAGCCATTAAAGTGGAAGGTCTTTCCGAGCAACGTAACGGGCATTCGACTCGGCTGCACGCCTGGAATAGGCCACTTGCCTGCGGCACGCCAAAGCTCTTCGAGTTTTCCGCAAAGGGCGTCATCGATGCCCTCCATCTCTGTGACCTTGTCTTTGCGAGCTTTGGCATCAGGGCTGTCTGCTTCCATGGACTCCAGCATGATGGCGCGCCGCGCAAGCTTAGCGATTAAGTCCTTGAAAACCGGATCACCTTCATACAACGACTGGTAGCATTTGTTCATGAGCGTCAATTGCTCGGGCTTGAGCTTGACCTGAAACATGGAGCCGGCCTTCTCATCATCCTCGCTCTTGAGATCTAGAAACTCAAAAGCCTGTGCCCTTTCGAGGCCAGGAAGGCTTCGAGTAAAGGACAGGATGCGCGAGTGAAACGTCCTGACGATATCCAGCGACTCTTCTTTGGTAATGTCATATTGCCAAAGCTTGAAGACTTCGCGCACCTTGTGCGCGAAGTCCAGTTTCGATTCTCGGGTGAAAGTGATCACCGTAAGACTCTCGAAGCGTATCCCGAGATAGTGATGAAGCACCAAGAGCCTCAGCACCATGGTGGTTGATTTCCCACTCCCCGCCCCCGCGACAACTGAAGTCGTCGGTGTCTTGGAGAGGATCATTTTCCACTGATCTTTTGACGGCTGATGTTCTAACAGCTGGGCAAAGTCATTCCTGATTTCTTGTTCAAGTTCGTCGGTAATTTCAAATGACCAGTTCTTGAAAAGCGTCGGCGGATGCGTCTTCGGCCCACCCGGTTCCTGGCTTGGCCCAGGACGCAGCTCAACGATCAGCTTGCCGTCCTCAAGCCCTTGTTCATGCCCGTCAGCGTACCCTTTTTTAAAGCCTTCCTTTCGACCCTGGGAGCGTCCAGCACGCCAGGACGAGGCTTGTTCAACACCCACCTTGTCTAAGAGCCAGTCGACGATTTTGAGTATCAAGCCCTTGGATACATGCGGATCCGCATCATCCGGCGCAAAGGTGGGCGCGGGTATGGATTTGCTGTTTGATTTCACTGCGAAAAAAGCTCCTGCTCATCAAGCCAGGCCCCAATTGCAGGGCTGCTGGAGGATCCGAAACAAGAGAGCCTACCACCGAGGTGGAAAATTCCTACAACCAAACGCAGAAGCTGATGACCCTCGCCTCTCCCGGCCAAGATCGGGGTTGTCGTTTTGACTTGTCATTCGACCACAGCAAACTGGCGGTGTCGGTAGCCCACGCAAACGAAAAAACCAATCAAAACGTCGTTCGAAGCATCCATGGCGAGCCTATTTTTCCGCCAACACGAATTTCGATCATCGATTTATGTTCATATTGCGGATAGCAGCCAGTGGCTATTATTGGTAGCGTAACGGGATTCACGAGCTTGCTGTCCATGGCACAACCTGCCTAAGTTGGTGTGCTTGCTTCGGTTATCAGCATGTCAAGCGATACAGGGACGTCATGATGCGTATAAATAGCCCATCCAACAAAGGTGGGCCTGCGGCAAGGCAGGGCTTCAAGTATCAAGACCACGTGGCCGTCAGCTTCATTTTCAAGATGCTGCGTGATAGCAACTATATCCAAGTAGAGTGCGAAACCGCCGACGATATCGTGGTCGTATTCCAGTGCGGGGGTCAGCTCGTCAACGAGTACATTCAGGTCAAGACGACTGAGGGTGACCACAAATGGAATATGGACGAGGTGACCGAGCTGGATGGCACCAAAGCAAACTCGTCCCTGCTCCACAAATCGCTGAAGTGCGATGTGCGCCCAGGCCTTGCTCGCTTCCGAATCGTGACCAAGCGCGACGTCGCGAAGATTCTCGACGGTTTCAAAACGGAGCTGGACAAGAGGGTTCTGCCTGACACCACCACAGCCCGAGGCAAAGTTCTGCTGCGGAAATTCAAGACATTCATCTCCCCACAAAATCGGAATTTCGCCTACTGGGCAGAGAACTCCGTCTGGCAGGTCTACGGTGATGTGGAAGCACTGGAAGCGGTCAACATCAAGGCCCTTTCCAAGCTTGCTGAGGATTTCGGGAACCGTCCCAACAATACCCAGATGCAGGCAATTTACGATGATTTCTTGGAGATGGCTGACAAGGCTGCCACGGCCAACGTGAAAACTGCAGCATCGACGAAGATCATTCTGCGGGAACCGGCCCTGGCCCACCTGAAGCAGCTATTAGAGTCGGCTGATGACAAATCAACGGCTACAGCCAAACCCTATAAAAAGCGACCAGATCCCTTCCTTGTCGAGTTTCATGCAAGCACCGAAGAAGGCCTGCTGCACTCATTTTCCGGCTTTGACGTACGCTATGCGCTGAAGGCGTGGCGGCATGATAGTTTTGCTAAACATCTCGTCGAATGGCTCCCGGAATTTTCCCTCAAGGCGAGCGAGATCGTGAACATCCTCGCGCACAATGCCGAAGCCATCTTGGCACGATCCATCAATGCGTTCACCGACAGCGAACTGCCTCGCGACAGGCTGATCGCCGAACTGATCCTCCACGCCATCCTGCGTAGCCGCCAAAACAGCGAGCCTGTCGCGTGCAAGGTCTTTTACAAATCCTCAGGCAAGCTTTCCGAGTTTGGCAACGCTCACATCGTGCAGATACCTGGCCAGGACGATCAGTTATGGCTCGGGCTCGCGCGCCTGATCCAGGCAGGTGCCATGGACGCGACCCTGGCACAGATCTGCGGCGTCCTAAACGCCACCATATCGGAGACGGTGTTGTCGTCGGAACGCGAAATCATTATCAACCTGCGCGAGCCCCTTCACCATCAACCGAAAGCGGACGCCTTCAATCAGGCACTGCACAAAAACTCGCCAGTCGATGACATGATGAACGTCCTCTGCTTTCCCATCCTGTTGACCTACGACAGTCACGCACTCTCGTCAGGTTGGCTCGCTGATTATGTGAACCATCTTAGAAAGGAGATCGAGGCCCACTTCAGCACCTTCACCAAACAGCTGCCACAGAACATCACGCAAGTGAAGGTCATGGTCTTCCTCGTGCCGATGGAAAGCATCGAGAAGCTGATCAATGAATTCAATACCCGGTGCAAAACACTTGGAGAGCTGCAGGCATAAGCTGAGGCCTGTGTTCGATCTGCACGGCTGAAAACACTACAGGGTGAAGGCATGCCGAGCTGGTTGAGCCGGCTTCTGTGAACTCAAGGAACGATGCGGTAATGAACTACGAAACGATCAAGAACAGCCTGGCGAACCTCAGTGATGAAGGCGCTTCAACAGTCGATGTGCTGCTTGCCATCAACGCCATCGTCAACAGAAGCAACGCTGAGTGGGAAGGACGCGACCTGGTGATCCGCGCGCTCGACAAGTTCGCGCTTTTTGACGTAGTCGAACAATCGCTCTTGCTCAACATGGTGCGAGCCGTTGGGCTCTTTCCTTACATCACGCCACATCTAAGCAACATGGCCCTGTCTGACCGCTTGGCTTACGAGGCTCACAGGGTTGAGGGCGTGGAACCAGGCATGGTGTTTCATCACCTTCAGGCCCACGTTTTCAGCTTGATCATGCAGGGCCGAAACGTCGTCTTGAGCGCCTCCACCAGCGTCGGTAAAAGCTTGGTCATCGACGCGGTACTTGCCCAGCGCCGGTTCAAGAAGGTAGTGGTGATCGTTCCTACCATCGCGCTGATTGACGAAACCCGGCGCCGCTTGGTCAAGCGCTTCAGAGACTTCAACCTGATCACACACCCCAGCCAGGAAGCCGTGCCCGACGTCACCAACGTCTATCTCCTGACGCAGGAGCGCGTTATTCAGCGTCCTGATCTGGATGATGTGGAGTTCTTCGTGCTGGACGAATTTTACAAAATCGATTTGGGGGGCGATAAGGATAAGAACACACGCGCCGTCGATCTGAGCTTGGCATTCCATAAGCTCGCAAAGACCGGAGCGCAGTTCTACATGCTCGGGCCGCACATTCAGAAGATCTCTGGGTTGGACGGTTACGAGTACCATTTCATCCCGTCCGACTACAGCACCGTCGCGGTCGATATCCAGAATTTCAATCTGGGCATGCGCTCAGAGGAGCGGACACAGAAACTCCTGGAATTGGTCAGGACGCTGGAGTCCCCTACCCTGATCTACTGTCAGGCGCCGGCAAGCGCAAACAGGGTTGCAGAGTATCTTATCCAGGATGCCGGGTTGGCCCCGGTGCCAGAGACGCAGGAAATTGCTGCATGGATCTCCAAGCATTACCACCCAGAATGGAACGTTGCCAAGGCGATCGCCCTAGGTATCGGAATACACCATGGCGGGGTGCCTCGCGCGCTGCAGCAATACATCGTCAAGCTGTTCAACGAAGGTGTCATCAAGCGAATCATCTGCACATCGACGATGATCGAGGGCGTCAACACCTCGGCTGAGAACGTCATCATTTACGACCGCCGCCTTAAAACGTCGACGTTCGACTACTTTACCTACAAGAACATTTCCGGGCGCGCTGGCCGCATGAACAAATACTTCATCGGCAAGGTGTTTATGCTCGAAGCCCCGCCCATTGAGCAGGGACTGACGGTCGAGTACCCCATCGGCCACCAGGATGAAACCTCACCTATCGGCCTGTTAATGCAACTGGAAAACGAATATCTCACGGACATGTCGAGAGGCCGTCTCCAAGAAGCGTATGCCAACCAGGTGCTGTCACCGGCCACCTTGATCGAAAACCGCCACATCCCTATCGAGCGTCAGGTCGAGGTCGCGAAAACGATCATCACTGACCTTCCAGGCAGCCAGGAATTGTTAGGCTGGAAAGGCATTCCTGAGCCGAACCAACTGAACTACCTATGTGAGCTGGTCTACAGCTTGGAAGGTAAGAACCTGATGGACTATCTGATCTCGTCCAGCTCTCAGTTGGCCTGGCACATCAACGAGCTCCGAAATCAGAAAAACCTGCCGGCCTACCTGAGCGAAGCAATAGAAAATCGGTGGGAGAATGTCTCAGCGAGCGAAGCAATTAACCTGCGCCTGAAATTCATCAGGAACATGGTGTGCTTCAGGTTGCCTCGGGACATCATGGCCATTCACAAAATCCAGGTCGACGTGCTGGAGCGAGAAGGGTACGAACCTGGAGACTTCAGCTTCTTCGCTGAGCAGCTGGAAAACATGTTCCTTGATCCGCTGCTCACCGCACTGGACGAATACGGAATTCCTACCCAGATCTCGACCAAGATCAAGCACCTGATCTTGCCATCGGAGCACCTGAACGATTTGCTGGCAAAACTGCGGTTGCTTGCCCCACGGATGGAGCGCCTCCAGCTCACCAGCTTTGAGAAAGGCCTGATGCAATGGGCGGTCGCTGAAATGTAATGATGGAAGTCAATGGACGTGCGCGGTGTAGTAATGCTCGCGGAGAGTTTGGTCTTCCAGCGTTTGACGAGTTTACCGAATAACCCTAGAAGCGGAACGACAATGCCAAACCAAGTGGTAATCAAAGGTCAACGTTTTTCATCCCAGACGGAGGCGGAGCGCTTTTTTTATGCAATGCGTGACAAAAATCTCGTTAGCGGTGGAGATATTCAAGGTTCCATTGAATTCGATCTGCTCGAAGACCTGTACGTCCGATATTGCCAAGCGACCAACTGGCTAACACCAGGACATCCTATTGCCTTTTACGCGCGCACTATAGCGCGTGGGGTTGGCCCCCACGGTGGCACTACGCAAGGCTTTGTCGTGAAGTTCAATGATGGTAGCGAGCAGGAGTTTTCCATAAAGAAGGCCGTTAGGGCTGTGGCAACGTAATTACTATTAACGATCCGAAATTGAAAAGTATAAATTACGAGCGCCGCTCCTCAACAGTCTCCTATAAAATATGAGCTCGTGGACATGATAAGCAAGATCGAAGTAGATGAAAGAGTAATTAGCCTAAACCTTGCACCTGAAGGCACACCAAATATCTTTGACGTCGATTCAATATCGCTAATTATCGGAAATAACGGTTCTGGCAAAACATCCATATTCAGAAAAATAATTAGAAAATTTCTTCCCTCATCCAGAAGAGACCCTTATTGCTGCGACATCTATCTAGATAACGGAAAAAGCTTGTCGTTCGCAGAAATGCGCAGCAAGTGGGGAGTAATTTATTACGCACCAATACAATCAGGTCGCCGCCCTCATGCAACTAGAAACTTCGTGGATATATCGCCAAAATGGGGCGAATCACTTTCAGCATTTGATTTACGCCCTCACGCAGACATTCTCGCAGAATTCAATATTTCCCCTAAGATATATGCTGTAAGCAGAATAAATGTAAGGGAAGTATGCAAATCCCTTGTGGACATTCTGCTGGTACGACCTTACCCGAATAAAGAGGACATTCCCACTTCGTTTATGGATATATTTCCCGAGCTATTTAACCTTCTAGACGAGGGTCGTCCAATCAAATCGCTCATGACATTAGAATCCATCACCTCAATTGAGTCAATGGAAGCCCAGGAGCAACACCAATTAGAACAAGAAAGATCTAAAAAAAAGATTATTGACGATTCCGCAGGCAAGCTTTATCGCCGACTTGCTTCCCAAGCCACAACCGAACATAAACTATTTGCCCTACTTGCTGTAATCAACCATCTTATTAAAAACATCCAAAAAAATGAAAAAGTCATACGCTTCATAATTTTTGATGCCATGGGATTACGTGACCGGTGGTTCTTGGGTGATCAGCCCCCAAGGACAGCAGAGTGTCTAGGCGACATAGAATCCCTTGAATTCTTCATGAAACAACGCTCTGCAGAAATCAAACTTGGCAGTTTAGCGTATTCGGAAATCGCCCTAGAGCCATTTGAAGACTCATCCATTTTAAAACCATCAAATCTTGATCGTTTTTTCGATGTTGGCTTCCAAAATATGAGCTCAGGACAATTTGCTGTTATTGCGCAACTTGCACTCATTTCTGAGACAGTAGCATCATATTCAAAAAAAGGACTGAAGAAAATTCTACTCTTGATTGACGAAGGGGATGCGTTCTTGCATCTAGAATGGCAGCGCAAGTACATAGAGCAACTAAATCGAATGTTATCAAGCTTAAAAAAAAGAGAAGGAATTGTGTCTCTTCAGTTGATCATTGCCACACACTCACCCTTGCTTGCAACTGATATTCCTAAGCATTTCGTTTGCCGAATGGAATGTCTTGGTGAGAGTGATGCACCCAGCGCATTTGCGGCTCCTTTACACACGTTGCTTACTCATTCCTTCGGCGCCAAGACCATTGGAGAATTCGCATCTGCAAAGATAAAGTCCGCAGTCGAATCCATAAAATCAGGGCATGTAAGTGAAATTGATAGATTCGTGATTGAAAGCATCGACAACCCCATCATTAAGGCCGAGGTGCTCAATATAACAAATCGTCATGGAGGTGGAAATTGATAGCTGCTATACGTGATAACTGGAAAGCAGCAGAAGATGACCACGCCAAATATCACAACAAGATCATTCAGGACTTTATTGATTCTCAATTCAATGAGTGCGGGCCTAAAAAACCGGCATTTTATTTTGTATACAGCACAAGAGAGCTCATAGTTTCCTCCAAGCTTTCAGACTTGCTGAAAAGCATTGCAATTCTAGAATGCTACTCTAAAGAATTAGGTGACCGTAAAACTCTCTTCATAGAAGAGCTTGCGCAAATATTTAATTACGACAAATTTATCAGCAAATATGGGCAATGGAATGCTTATGCATTATGCAAAAAATCCAAGACAAGAATCTGTCCATATTGCAACCATGCCTATGCGTTCACCATAAAAACTAAGGGAGGCTCATTCCGACCTACGCTGGATCACTTCTTTTATAAGGATCAATATCCGCACCTTGCGTTAACCCTATACAATCTCGTTCCAAGCTGCTCAAGTTGCAACTCCAGCCTAAAAGGAAAGAAAGACTTTTTCAAAAGCCCGCACCTGAACCCGCTATTTGATGACGAACAAATTAAATTCCAACTCTCCAACTCAGGAAACCCTGCTGGTCTTTCTGATGCTATCACTGGCGACAGCGATAAAGTAAAAATCATTGCATGCGCCCCGGACGAGTGTGAAAAATCTCAGAATTCTCTCAAGACGTTCATAGTGAATGAACGGTATGACATACTGTTGATGGAAGCCATTGACTTCTTCATCGCGAAAAGAAATCTTGAAGAAGCCAAGATAAACACGCAACTGGGCCTTTCGTTTAATGAGTCCGAACTATTGAGATTTGATCGCACCAACTACAACAAATATCTACTCGGAAAAATGTTTGCTGATATCTATGATTCATTCTGAATCTATAATGCTTTGATATTTTTAAAGTTCAAGCTTTACGACATCCCCGATATCGTCAAGCCGGAGCTCGGCGTTCGATCACCGAGAGCAGCAGAACGAAGGTCGCTCGGGAATGCAACCAGCTGCCATAACTCGCCCCGTCACCACCTACTGCAGCGGTAGGCGTGGACAGGGCTCTGAGGCTGGTGGGGTATGAGATTTACCGCTTCGGTGCTTCCGAGCTTCTGGAGCCCAATGCCGAAGAGGTGCTGATTGGGTTCTATCGCTCGCTGTTTGAGCGGTACTCGTTGCACGGCGCCATGACTCAGGGCTTTCCCCGCACTAGCGCGGGCGCGATCAGACGCTTGTCTGGACTGCTAGCCAGGCACAGGCACAGGCACAGGTCATCATGGGAGGGGGGTAAACCAAAAAAATGACCTGTAAAGCATGGAGGTTTACAGTGCATTTTTTGAGTTTACAGCTTGATCTTACTGGGCCCGATGGGCGTCCTGATTGACCGTTATGAATGACGTAAAGCCATGCCGTGCGAACTAGCGCACATAGGCATCAGCCGATACCGTTCGAACCGGCCAGAGACTAAGCTGCAGCAGGCCAAACGGTGAAAACGCCGATCACCACGCCATGGGCGGGTGACCGACAATTCACACGATCAAATCAGCCTCTTGGTGGGAAGAAACCATATCTCCCAATCTTTTTGCTTTTCGTGAAATGCTGATAATTCATATGAGGGATGAGTGCCTTATCAGGCACCTTGTTCTCAAATATAATCACTTGAGAATCTTTGATGGAGCAGCAGCTCTGGGTCTACCTGCAAGGGTCGGGAGGGGCTGGTGGGATCGAGGATTATGGGACTGCGTGGGTTGTGGGATGGCAGGCTGTCCATCGTCTTGAGGAAAAATGGACAATGGACAAAAAATCTCAAACAGCTGATTTGTATAGGTTTTGCATGTCCATTCAGAACCTAAGTTCACACGTACAGAACTTCGACAAAACCATCGTCTCGATCCCGACCTGGCGGCTGATGTCCGAGTCGTTCAAGAACTGGCGCGGCATGCAGCAGTCCGGCGGTCGGCGGATCAAGCGCAGCCTGTTCATCGATGCCAGCGGCGTGCGCTTCATCCGCGACGACGAGGAAGAAAAGCTCTCCCAGGTGCACCTGCTGACCGACTATATGGGCCGCAAGAAAGCCGAGCTCAAGGCCTGGAACGAAGCGCAGGGCAATGTCGCGGCCATGTCAGCCAACCGCCGCCGCATGACCAACATCGGCACTTTCCGCGCCTATGCGCTGGCGTATCTGAAGAGCCACCCGGAGATTCAGCCGAACATGACCTGCATGGTCCGGCAGATGCAGACCACCGCGCAGGGCATTCCGCTGGAAATCTACTGCTTCACCCGCACCACGGTGTGGGCCGATTACGAGCGGATTCAGGGGGATATTTTCGATTACCTGCTGGCGGTGTTGCCGGAGTTTGGCTTGAGTCTGTATCAACAGCCGAGTGGCGGGGATTTGCGTGCGGGGTTGTTGCCGGCGGTACTGGGCTCGGCGAGTATTCCGGAGCCGGAAAAACACCTGATGTAACCCAAAGATCCAATGTGGGAGCGAGCCTGCTCGCGAATGCAATGTGTCAGTCGACCCATACTTATCTGACCCAACGCCTTCGCGAGCAGGCTCGCTCCCACAGGGGTTATGCGGCGGCCGGAGATTTACGGATGCCCAACCGACTGATCCACACAGCCGCCAGAATCACACCCCCGCCAAGGAACAATCTCCCCAGTTCCTCATGCTGATTCCAGATCAGCAGATTCAACAACAATCCCACCGGCACATGCAGGTTGTTCATCACCGCCAGTGTGCCGCCGTTGACCATGCATGCACCTTTGTTCCACCAGTACAGACCCAGCGCCGTCGACACCAGTCCGAGAACCAGCAACACCGCCCATTGCAGCGGCGCTTCCGGCAGGAAGTTCGACTTGCCGAACAACAGGAACGCTGGCAGCACAACCACCAATGCACCGAGGTAGAAATAACCGAAGCGGCGGTAATGCGGCAGATCACTCGGATGCTTCGCCACCAGATGCTTGTACAGGACCTGCCCGGCGGCATAAGTGAAGTTGGCCAGTTGCAGCAGCAGGAAGCCCATGAAGAAGTCGGGACTGATGCTGTCGAAGCGAATCACCGCCGCACCGCCGACTGCCACTAGCGCAGCAACCAATGCCCACGGATTAAAGCGGCGGTTCAGCGCGTCTTCGATCAACGTCACGTGCAGCGGCGTGAGAATGGTGAACAGCAACACCTCCGGCACCGTCAGCACACGGAAGCTCAGGTAAAGGCAGACGTAAGTCACACCGAACTGCAACGCGCCGATCAGCAACATGCCACGCATGAACGCCGGCTCCACCGAACGCCAGCGGGTCAGCGGAATGAACACCAGCCCCGCCAGCACCACACGCACCAGCACCGCGAAGTAACTGTCGACATGCCCGGCCAGGTATTCGCCGATCAGACTGAAGGAAAACGCCTGGATCAGCGTCACGAAAAGTAGATAGCCCATGTTCGCCTCGAAATCGAATGGCGGCGACGATAGCGGTTTTTGCCGCTCACTGCGAATAGCCGGAAACACAAAAATAACCGGTAGGAGCGAGGCTCCTCGCGAAGGCAGCGAGTCAGACGGCAGATACTTTTCTGAGACACCGCTTTCGCGAGCAGGCTCGCTCCCACAACGAGCTATGTGTTTTTCGTTAAATCGCAGACAAAAAAAAGCCCGATCTCGCTAAAGCGTTCAATCGGGCTACAGCACTCAGGAGCAAAAGTGCAAAGGGAGGTTCGATGCGCGTGGAACCTTGAAGGGGTTGCGCCAGGTCACTAGACCATCCAGCGATTATCTGGCGATTAACCGATCAAGCGACCTGAGACAGTTTGGCGTTGGCCTGATTCAGGCCCTTCTCCTGGAAGTCACCGCCCAGGTTCATGCCCTCGGCATGGATAAAGGTCACGTCGTTGATGCCGATGAAACCCATCACCTGGCGCAGGTACGGTTCCTGATGATCCGCAGGACCACCGGCATACACACCACCGCGAGCAGTCAGGACAAAGGCGCGCTTGCCGTTGAGCAGACCTTGCGGACCGGTTTCGGTGTACTTGAAGGTCACCCCGGCGCGCAGCACATGATCGAGCCAGGCCTTGAGCGTGCTCGGGATCGCAAAGTTGTACATCGGTGCGGCCATCACCAGCACGTCGGCGGCAAGCAGCTCATCAGTCAATTGGTTGGAGCGGTCCAGCGACGCCTGTTCGCTGTCGTTGCGCTGTTCGGCGGGCTTCATCCAGCCGCCCAGCAAGTTGGCGTCCAGATGCGGCACCGGGTTCGCGGCGAGGTCACGCACGGTGATCTGATCGGCAGGGTGCGCGGCTTTCCACTGAGCGATGAAGGTCTGGGTCAGTTGACGGGAAACCGAGTCTTGCTGGCGGGCACTGCTTTCGATGATCAGAACGCGGGACATGGTGTGTAGCCTCCATCCGAGAATGTTGTAAGTCGATGGAGTGAAGGTTAAACAGAGTCTAATCGATGAAAAAGCGCAAATATCCGCTGTAATCCATCGATAAATTCGTTTATAAGCTAAACCCATATCCCCTGTGGGAGCGAGTCTGCTCTCGAAAGCGGAATGTCAGTCACATCATCTCTGGATGACACTCCGTCTTCGCGAGCAGGCTCGCTCCCACAATGGAACCCAAGGTGTTCAGAGTACCGAGCTTATTTCGGGGTGCAGGTCAGTTTGATGCGCAGCTTGATGATCTCTCGGGTGAACTTGGCCGTGGCGTTTTTATGCTTGCCCGCCGGCACATCGATGCTGCGCGTGCGTGGTGCTTCCGGGCCGTTGCTGAACACCGCACGGCAGGTCGCGTCGACATCACCGTAGTTGGCCACGCGGATCGAGCCGATGTCGTTGTCCGTGTCGTAAGTCTCGTAGTCGATCTTCATGCCGTTGAGATCCTTTTGCACATCGATCGGATAGGCAAACGCGGTCAACGGCAGCAGCGCCAGCACCACACAACAGAATTTTTTCATTCGGCAGTCTCCATGAGGGACGGCCAGCTTAGGACAAGAGGAGCTATTGATGAAAGCGCCCCGCGTGACCCTTGATCAATGGCGAACGTTGCAGGCCGTGGTCGACCACGGCGGATTCGCCCAGGCCGCCGAGGCCCTGCACCGTTCGCAATCGTCGGTGAGCTACACCGTCGCCCGCATGCAGGATCAGCTCGGTGTGCCGTTGCTGCGCATCGACGGGCGCAAAGCTGTGCTCACCGAAGCCGGCGGCGTATTGCTGCGCCGTTCGCGGCAATTGGTCAAACAGGCCAGCCAATTGGAAGACCTCGCCCATCACATGGAGCAAGGCTGGGAAGCTGAAGTGCGGCTGGTGGTCGATGCGGCCTACCCGAGCGCGCGGATCGTCCGTGCCCTGACCGCGTTCATGCCGCAGAGTCGCGGCTGCCGCGTGCGTCTGCGCGAGGAAGTGTTGTCGGGCGTCGAGGAAGTGCTGCTCGAAGGCGTGGCGGATCTGGCCATCACCGGCCTGAGCATTCCGGGCTACCTGGGTGCGGAATTGAGCGATGTCGAGTTCGTCGCCGTTGCCCACCCTGATCACCCGCTGCATCGGCTCAACCGCGAGCTGAGCTTTCAGGATCTGGAAACCCAGATGCAAGTGGTGATCCGCGACTCCGGCCGCCAGCAGCCGCGCGATGTCGGCTGGCTCGGCGCCGAACAGCGCTGGACCGTCGGCAGCCTCGCCACCGCCGCGACCTTTGTCAGCAGCGGCCTGGGCTTTGCCTGGCTACCGCGGCACATGATCGACCGGGAATTGAAGGATGGTTCGCTCAAGCTGCTACCGTTGGACCGAGGCGGCAGCCGCAATTCGAGTTTCTATCTGTATTCAAACAAGGACAAACCCCTGGGCCCGGCCACGCAAATCCTTATCGAACTGCTGCGCACCTTCGACACCTTGCCGCTGGACGCACCGTTTGCCGCCCCCGAACAAGCCTGACACGGAGTTCACCGATGGCGTATTTCGAGCACGAAGGTTGCAACCTGCACTACGAGGAATATGGCCACGGTGCGCCGTTGCTGCTGGTTCACGGGCTCGGCTCGAGCACCCTGGACTGGGAAATGCAGATCCCCGCGCTGGCCGCGCACTACCGGGTGGTCGTCCCGGACATACGCGGCCACGGGCGCTCGGACAAACCCCGCGAACGCTACAGCATTGCCGGGTTCAGCGCCGACCTGCTCGCCCTGATCGAGCACCTGCGCCTCGGCCCGGTGCACTACGTCGGGCTGTCGATGGGCGGGATGATCGGTTTTCAGCTGGCTGTCGATCAGCCGCAAGCGCTCAAGAGCCTGACCATCGTCAACAGCGCGCCACAGGTCAAATTGCGCAGCCGCGATGATTATTGGCAGTGGTTCAAACGCTGGAGCCTGATGCGCCTGCTCAGCCTGGAAACCATCGGCAAAGCCCTCGGCAGCAAACTTTTCCCCAAGCCGGAACAGGCCGATCTGCGACGGAAAATGGCCGAACGCTGGGCAAAAAACGACAAACGTGCTTATCTCGCCAGCTTCGATGCGATCGTGGGCTGGGGCGTTCAGGAACGACTTTCCCGGGTGTCCTGTCCAACGCTCGTCATCAGCGCCGACCGTGACTACACACCGGTGGCGTTAAAGGAAACCTATGTAAAACTGCTGCCGGATGCGCGGCTGGTGGTCATTGACGACTCGCGCCATGCCACCCCGCTCGATCAACCCGAACGCTTCAATCACACGCTGCTGGATTTTCTCGCCACAGCCGACCTTCACTCTCAGGATCACTGACCCATGCTGAAAAAACTCGCCCTCGCCGCCGGCTCCGTACTGTTTGCCGCCAACCTGATGGCTGCTACCCCGGCCAAGGCGCCTCACGTGCTGCTGGACACCACCAACGGCCAGATCGAAATCGAACTGGACCCGGTCAAGGCACCGATCAGCACGAAGAACTTCCTTGAATACGTCGACAGCGGTTTCTACAACAACACCATTTTCCACCGCGTGATCCCGGGCTTCATGGCTCAGGGCGGCGGCTTCACCCAGCAGATGCAACAGAAAGAAACCAAGGCGCCGATCAAGAACGAGGCCAGCAATGGCCTGCACAACGTTCGCGGCACCCTGTCGATGGCGCGTACTTCCAACCCTGATTCGGCGACCAGCCAGTTCTTCATCAACGTCGCCGACAACGCGTTCCTCGACCCGGGTCGCGACGCCGGTTACGCGGTGTTCGCCAAAGTGGTCAAGGGCATGGACGTCGTGGACATCATCGTCAACTCGCAGACCACCACCAAACAAGGCATGCAGAACGTGCCTGTCGACCCTGTGATCATCAAGTCGGCCAAGCGCATCGACTGAGTTTCGCCGGGCATATCGAACGGCGTGGGGCTGAGCCTGCGCCGCTCGCACTGATAAAAGGAGAGCCCGGATTCCGGGCGGTTATCTGATGCTCTATCGCCGTTTCGAACAACTGATCGATATCTTCCGCGACGCCCCGACGGCGTCCCCGCCGGACCGCGTCTGGCCCTTCTACGTCTATTACCTGAAGCAGGTCTGGCCAAGTTTTGCTGCCCTGCTCGTCATCGGCCTGTTTGCCTCATTGATCGAAGTAGCGCTGTTCAGCTACCTGAGCCGCATCATCGATCTGGCGCAAGGCACGCCCAACCCGAATTTCTTCAGCGACCACGCCCTCGAATTGACCTGGATGCTGGTGGTCGCTCTGGTGCTGCGACCGATCTTCTTTGCCCTGCACGACCTGCTGGTGCATCAGACCCTGAGCCCCGGCATGACCAGCATGATCCGCTGGCAGAACCACAGTTACGTACTCAAGCAGAGCCTGAATTTCTTCCAGAACGACTTCGCCGGGCGCATCGCCCAGCGCATCATGCAGACCGGCAACTCGCTGCGCGATTCTGCCGTGCAAGCGGTCGACGCGCTGTGGCACGTGGTGATCTATGCGATCAGTTCGCTGGTGCTGTTCGCCGAGGCCGACTGGCGCCTGATGATCCCGTTGCTGACCTGGATCGTCGCTTACATCGGCGCGCTGTATTACTTCGTGCCGCGGGTGAAGGAGCGCTCGGTGGAAGCCTCTGACGCGCGCTCGAAATTGATGGGGCGCATCGTCGACGGCTACACCAACATCGCCACGCTGAAACTGTTCGCCCACACCAACTTCGAACAGCACTACGCCAAGGAAGCCATCGAAGAACAGACCGTCAAAGCGCAAATGGCCGGTCGCGTGGTGACCAGCATGGACGTGGCGATCACTACCATGAACGGCCTGCTGATCGTCGGCACCACGGCGCTGGCGTTGTGGCTGTGGACGCAGTCGCTGATCACCGTCGGCGCGATTGCCCTGGCCACCGGCCTGGTGATTCGCATCGTCAACATGTCCGGCTGGATCATGTGGGTGGTCACCGGCATTTTCGAAAACATCGGCATGGTTCAGGACGGTCTGCGCACCATCTCACAACCGGTCAGCGTCACCGACCGCGACGAGGCCAAACCGCTGGCCGTGGCCTCGGGCGAAGTGCGTTTCGAGCACGTGGATTTTCACTACGGCAAGAAGCGCGGGATCATCGGCGACCTCAACCTGAACATCAAACCGGGGGAAAAAATCGGTTTGATCGGCCCGTCCGGCGCTGGCAAATCAACCCTGGTCAACCTCTTGCTGCGCCTGTACGACGTCGAGGGCGGGCGCATCCTGATCGATGGGCAGAACATTGCCGAAGTCGGCCAGGAAAGCCTGCGTGCGCGGATCGGCATGATCACTCAGGACACCTCGCTGTTGCACCGCTCGATCCGTGACAACTTGCTTTACGGCAAACCCGACGCCACCGACGCCGAACTGTGGGAGGCGGTGCACAAGGCTCGCGCCGATGAGTTCATTCCACTGCTATCCGACGCTGAAGGCCGCAGCGGTTTCGACGCGCATGTCGGCGAGCGCGGGGTGAAACTCTCGGGCGGTCAGCGCCAGCGCATCGCGATTGCGCGGGTGCTGCTCAAGGACGCGCCGATCCTGATCATGGACGAAGCCACTTCGGCGCTGGATTCGGAAGTCGAAGCGGCGATTCAGGAAAGCCTCGAGACCTTGATGCAGGGCAAAACCGTGATCGCCATCGCCCACCGTCTCTCGACTATCGCGCGCATGGACCGTCTGGTGGTGCTGGAAAACGGCAAGATCGCCGAGAGCGGCACCCACGCCGAACTGCTCGCCCATCGCGGCCTGTATGCGCGGTTGTGGGCGCACCAGACCGGAGGGTTTGTCGGTATCGATTGATCGCGCGATATGATCGTTCCCACGCTCCGCGTGGGAACGATCATGGTCAGGTTTGGCGATAGGGCAACGCGGTGCGGGCCTCTTCGGCATAGGCCAGAACCCCGGCGCGCTCCTGCTTGAGGAAATCCTTCACCGCCGCTTTCAGCCCCGGATGGCGCAGGTAATGCCAGGAATGGGTGATCACCGGTTCGAAGCCGCGAATCAACTTGTGCTCGCCCTGCGCCCCGGCATCGAAACGCTGGATGCCTTGGGCAATCGCGTAATCCATGCCCTGATAAAAACACGTCTCGAAATGCAGCCGATCAAACTCGGCCAGGCAACCCCAATACCGCCCGTAGAAACTGTCGCCACCGACCAGGCTGAACGCCATCGCCACCGGCCGTGAGCCCTGCTTGGCCAGGACCACGCGAATCGCCTCGGGCATACGTTCGGCCAGCAGGCTGAAGAACTCCCGCGTCAGGTACGGCGCCTGACGCCGCACCGCGTAGGTGTTGGCATAACAGGCGTAAACAAAATCCCACTGCGCCTCGCCCAGCTCACGCCCCTCCAACCACTCGAACTCAAAGCCCTGCCCCGCCACCTGCTCGCGCTCCTTGCGCATCTGCTTGCGCTTGCGTGAGCTGAGGGCGTCGAGGAAGTCCTGAAAGTCGCGGTACTCACGGTTCTGCCAGTGATATTGACAGCCAATACGCTGCAGCCAGCCCGGCTGCCCGGCCATCGCCGCATCGGTAAACGGATCAGTGAAATTGATGTGCGCGCTGGAGAGCTCTTCGATCTGCAAATAGCCGGGCAGACTTTTCAGCAGTTCGAAACCGTCCTCCACTGTTGCCGCCAGCAAGCGCGGGCCGCTGACCGGGCTGAAGGGCACGGCAGTCAGGAGTTTGGGGTAGTAATCAATGCCGGCGCGGGCGCAGGCATCGGCCCAGCCGTGATCGAAGACGTACTCGCCGTAGGAATGCCACTTGCGATAACTGGGCAGTGCGGCGATCAGTCGATCATCTTCGATGTGCAGTAAATGTTCGGGCTGCCAGCCTGAGTGCGGGCCGACACTGCCGCTGTCTTCCAGCGCGCTGAGGAAGGCGTGACGCAGGAACGGCTGGTTGTCCGGCACCAGCGCATCCCAGCTTGCCGGGGCGATTTCTGACAGGTCTTGCAGGCGTTGCAACGGCATTCACTGGCACTCCACAGCTTGGCGACAAAGCCCGGCGAGTATCGCTGATCGCGACCCCGTTGCACACGCTCAATCGGCCGACAGCGCTCTAACTCGATAGTTCACGCCTGATCCGCATCGTCATCAACCTGCCATCACTGTGCCACCGCTCTGTCATAAACCATCGCGATACTGGCGCCTGTTTTTAGAGCGCCGGGTTCTAACCCGGACACAGTTTTCCGGCCTTCAGGCCGGTTGTGCCCAGGATGGTTCAGCCATCCCCTTCATCTTCGGAGATTGCTATGCGTCTTGCTTCCACGAAAACTGCAGCGGCCCTGTGCGGCGGCTTGTTGCTGGCCATGAGCGTTCCGGCCAGTGCTGCAGTCGACGCCAAACTGCTCGACATGCTCAAGGCCAACGGGTCGATTTCCCAGGCGCAGTACATCGAGCTGCAAACAGAACTGGCCAAGGATCAGAAGGCTCAGCAAATCGCCCAACAGGCGCAGCAGGAAACCAACGAACAAGTGGCGGCGGTCGCGAAGAAGACCAACGAACAGAGCCTGTTCGATCAGAAACTGGCCTGGGCGGCCAAGACCCAGTTCAAGGGCGACCTACGTATCCGTCAGGAAACCATCAAGATCGACGGCGAGCCGAACAACGGCGGCCGCGACAAGGACCGCCAGCGCATCCGTGCGCGTCTGGGTGCCTATACCGAGATCAACCCGCAAGTCGACACCGGTATCCGTATCGCCACCGGCGGCGGTGACGACGCGCGCTCGACCAACCAGGATCAGGACAACTACTTCGACAAGAAGCAGATCTGGCTCGACCTCGGCTACATCGACTATCACCCGGATCAGATCAAGAACCTGCACGTGATCGGCGGCAAGATGCTGCAACCATGGGTAAGCATGGGCGACGTGATCTGGGACAGCGACATCAACCCGGAAGGTCTGGCCGTTACCTACAAATACCCACTGGGCGGCAGCGCCGAACTGTTCGGCAGCCTGGGTAACTACAACCTCAAGGACAACGTTGACGGCGACGGCGTGCAATTCCGCCACGACCTGCGCCTGACCGCTGGCCAGTTGGGCAGCCGTTTCAACATCACTGACAACCTGAAGATGACCGTCGGCGGCAGCGTTTACGCTTACCAGAATGACGATGACAGCCGCTGCACCGGCACCTCGACGCCGTGCGCCCTGGCAGTCAACGGCAACTCGGCCGACAACGAATTCCGTCTGTATGAAGGGTTCAGCCAGATCGACATCGGCGGCCTGCCAATGCCGCTGTCGTTCTACGGCCAGTACGTGAAGAACAACGATGCCGTAACCGATCAAGACACCGCATGGTTGCTCGGCGCCAAGTCGAAAGTCTTCGGCTTCAACCTCGACTACAACTATCGCGACGTGCAGCGCAACGCCGTGGTCGGCGCCTTCACCGACTCCGACTTCGCCAACGGCACCACCGGTTCGCGCGGGCACAAGTTCAAGGTCGGTTACGACATCGACAAGAACTTCGCCGTCGGCGCCACATACTTCCTGACCAAGGCCGACTTCGCCAGCCGCAGCCAGCGCGATGCAGATGCCAACACCCTGCAGTTGGATGCTGAAGCGAAGTTCTAAGAAAACAGCTACAAGCTTCGAGCGACAAGCTGCAAGTCACCGCTCCCCTTGCGACTTGTCGTTCGAAGCTGATGTCCTGCAGCCCGGTGCAATGCCAGCGATCCCCATCATCCGTTCGCTGACGCTGCCCCGGGCTGACTCTTTCAAGGACTGTCGTCGCGCCTCTGCGTCGCCAGACGCTCAGCCAAAGCATCCACTCCCTCTTCCGGTTGTTCCGGCAGCGCCTTCAGGGTTGCCTGCATCACGCGCATCTGCCGCATGAAGCGCCGGCAGTTGGGGCAGAACAACAGGTGATGACGCACCATCAGCGTCTCGCGAAAGCTCAGTTGGCCATCGAGATAATCGCTGGATCGTGCCACTTGCTCCTTGCAGGTCAACATTCTCCTGTCTCCTCAAAATGTTCCACGGTCGCAAAGACCTTCAAGCGTGCCCGATGCAGCAGCACGCGGACATTGGAGAGCGAGATCTCCAGAAGATTACAGATCTCTTCCAGCTCCAGGCCCTGGCGTTCGCGCAACAGCAGGACACTGCTCTGCAGCTCGGACAAACTCAGCAACGTGTGTTCGAGGCATTCACGCAGTTCGTTTTCGGTGAGCAGCGCCTCTGGGGTGTCCTGATGCCAGGCAAATGGCGCGACCAGCCAATGACCGTCGCTCGAGGAAAATCGATCGTCACCGATGGTGCCGTGAGGTGATGGCAGGTCGTCGAGCAGGACTTCCCGGCGATTGAGCTTGTAGCGACTCTTGGCCGAATTGGCGGTAATGGTCAGCAACCAGGTTTTGAGGCTGGACCGGCCTTCGAAACTGGCCAGATGGCGCACCACCGACAGCCAGGCATCCTGCACCACTTCCTCGACATGACGCTGGCCGACAATCGCGTAAGCCACCGCGCGCATGGCGCTCTGATAGGTGGTGACCAGTTCCTTGAAAGCCTTTTGCTCCCCCGCCAGCAAGCGCGTGAGCAGTTGGGTGTCGTCAGCCGCCATCCATCAATCCCCTTGTCCGGACTTCGAAAATGAACGCGGCAGGTGTGCACCTGCCGCGACGTCCGAAAAATTACAGCGTTTCAGCCGCTTCGAATGTAGGAAAGATCGACGCGATTAAGGGGAAATTAACCTATATCAGCGCTTGCGCAGCAACACGCTACCGATCGAATAACCGGCACCAAACGAACTGAGCACCGCCAGCGAACCCGAGGCCAGATCATCCTGATATTTGTGGAAAGCAATGACCGAACCGGCCGAGCTGGTGTTGGCGTAGCTGTCGAGAATCACCGGGGCTTCTTCTTCGGTAGCTTCGCGGCCGAGCAGCTTGCGCACGATCAGGTGGTTCATGCTCAGGTTGGCCTGGTGCAGCCAGAAACGCTTCACGTCGCCGACGTTGAGCTGGTTCTCTTCCAGGTGCTCGCCAATCAGCTCGGCGACCATCGGGCAGACATCCTTGAACACCTTGCGGCCTTCCTGCACGAACAGCTTGTCGCGGGCACCGATGCCCTCTTCCGCCGCTCGGTTGAGGAAGCCGAAGTTGTTGCGGATGTTGTTGGAGAACTTGGTCAGCAGTTTGGTGCTGACCACGTCGAACTGGTACGGGGAGGTCGCCAGATCCGCGCGCTCGATGATCACCGCAGTCGCGGCATCGCCGAAGATGAAGTGGCTGTCGCGATCACGGAAGTTCAGGTGCCCGGTGCAGACCTCCGGGTTGACCATCAGGATCGCCCGCGCCTGGCCCAGTTGCACGCTGTTGGCGGCGGCCTGGATGCCGAAGGTGGCCGAAGAACACGCCACGTTCATGTCGAAACCGAAACCTTCAATGCCCAGCGCTTCCTGGACTTCGATAGCGATGGCCGGGTAGGCGCGTTGCAGGTTGGAGCAGGCGACGATCACGCCGTCGATGTCGGCGGCGGTTTTGCCGGCTCGTTGCAGGGCTTGTTCAGCCGCGCCGACGGCCATCTGGCAGAGCACCGACCATTCATCGTTGGAACGCTCGGGCAGGCGCGGGGCCATGCGTTGCGGATCGAGGATGCCGTCCTTGTCCATGACAAAGCGGCTCTTGATGCCCGAGGCCTTTTCGATGAACGCGGCGCTGGATTCGGTCAGGGCCTGGACTTCACCGCTGGCAATCGCCTCGGCGTTATCGGCGTTGAACTGGGCGACGTAGGTATTGAAAGACTGCACCAGCTCTTCGTTGGAGATGCTGTTGGCCGGTGTGTACAGGCCGGTGCCGCTGATGACGACGTTATGCATGGTCGTTTCTCTAATCTGTTCAGGCAGAAAGTGCTGGAACCGTCGTACCAACACGCAAAGGGTCTATTCCCATCCGGGGGACGCAAACCTGGCATCGTTTTATTCCGCAGCGCGACACGGCCGAAGGCTCTGGGTCGCGAAACGGCGGGTTATGGTGGCGAAGTTTGCCATAAACCCGAGATTTTGGCGCCTTTCTCCTGCTCAACTCGATCCCTGCAGGAGCTGCCGAAGGCTGCGATCTTTTGATGATCGTTCCCACGCTCCGCGTGGGAATGCAGCCCGTGACGCTCCGCGTCACTGGACGCGGAGCGTCCCCAGAGGCATTCCCACGCAGAGCGTGGGAACGATCGATGAACCGAGCTCGCAGGTTTTGGGGCGGCTTCGCCACCCAACGGGGATAAATCCCCTCGCCACAAAGACCGCTTCCTCAGGGGGATTGTGTATGGCTGCAGGTCAGGGCTCGACCTGGCTCCACTGTTTGCTCAGGCGCTTGTCGGAGATCGGCACTTTCGTCCCCAACTGTTGAGCGAACAGCGACACGCGGTATTCCTCCAGCCACCAGCGGTACAACTCCAGCTGCGGATCACGCTTGCCTTCCTGCGCATGCTTGGCCGCGCGGGTCTGGTATTGCGCCCACAGGCCAGCGAGTTCGCCACTCCAGACCCGATCCTTCTGCACCTGTGCGCCGAGTTTCTCGAAACGTTGCTCGACCGCTTTCAGATAACGCGGCAACTCCTTGAGCCACTGCATCGGCGTTTCGCGGACGAAACCCGGATAGACCAGATTGCCGATCTGTTGCTTGATGTCGTTGAGTGCCACCGCTTGCGCCAGATCGATCTTGCCCTTGAAGCGTTTTTGCAGACGGTGCCAGATCTTGAGGATTTCCAGCGTCAGCCGCGCAACCCGCTCGGCGTGCTCGGTCCAGTTGCCGCGTTTGCGTTCGGCCAATGCCGCCAATCCGGCGCCATCGCGGGGCAACGGGTCTTCACCTTCGAGAATGCAGCTGTCGAGGCTGGCCAGCAGAATGTCTTCGACCAGCGCATCGACCCGGCCCAGTTCGCGATACAGCAAGCCCAGTTCAGTCTGCCCGGGCAACTTGCCCCGGAGGAATTTCGCCGGCTCGGCCAGTTGCTGCATGAGCAAGCGCTGCAAGGCGCGACGATGCTGGAACTCGGCTTCGGCGGGGGTGGAGAAACGCCCTTCCTTGACCGTGCCGCCCTCTTCCACCAGCGCCGGGTACACCGTCATCGACAACCCGGCGATCTTTTGCTGGGTCTTTTCCGCCACTGGCGCGAAGACTTTTGCCTCCACCGGTTGCTGACTTTGCGCACTCTGCGGCACCGCCAGCGCGGCCTGGCTGGCTTCGGCGAAGCGTGCGGTCAGCTCAGCCAGATCGCGGCCTTCGCCAAGGAACTTGCCCTCGCCATCGACGATTTCCAGGTTCATGCGCAGATGGCTCTCAACCTGCTGCGCCGCTTCCGCCCACGCTTCATCGCTGACCCGCGCGCCGGTCATGCGCAGCAGCTCGCGACCGAGCGCTTGCGGCAGCGAACCTTCGGCGAAAGTCATGCGCTGCAACGCGGCCTTGATGAAGTCCGGCACTGGCACGAAGTTCTTGCGCAGGGCTTTCGGCAGGTTGCGCACCAGAGCAATGCACTTGGCCTCGATCAGCCCCGGCACCAGCCATTCCAGACGCTCCGGCGGCAGCATCGGCAGCAGCGGAGCCGGCACGCGCAAGGTCACGCCGTCGCGCGGGTGATTGGGCTCGAAGTGATACGTCAGCGCCAGTTCCAGATCGCCGATGTGCAGCGTGTCCGGGTAATCACGGGCGGTGACTTCGCTGGCCTCGCGGGCCAACACGTCTTCTTCGCGCATGATCAACAGCTGCGGATCTTTCTGGCTGTTGACTTTGTACCAACTGTCGAAGGTCGCGGTCTGGTGGATCTCCGCCGGCAGACGCGCATCGTAGAAGGCGTAGAGGGTTTCTTCGTCGGCGAGAATGTCGCGACGGCGCGCCTTGGCCTCGAGTTCGTCGAGCTGCTCGAGCAGTTTCTGATTGGCACTCAGGCATTTGGCCCGCGACTGAATCTCGCCGCGCACCAGACCTTCGCGGATAAACAGCTCACGGGAAACCACCGGATCGACCGGGCCGTAATGCACCGGGCGGCGACCGACGACGATCAGGCCGAACAGGGTGATCTGCTCGTAGGCGACGACCTGGCCGCGCTTCTTCTCCCAATGCGGCTCGAAGTGGTTTTTCTTGATCAGGTGTCCGGCCAGCGGCTCGATCCAGTCGGCATCGATCTTGGCGACCATGCGCGCGTAGAGTTTGGTGGTTTCCACCAGTTCGGCGGTCATCAGCCACTGCGGGCGCTTCTTGCCGATGCCCGACGACGGGTGAATCCAGAAGCGCCGCTGCCGCGCGCCGAGGTAATCGCCGTCTTCGGTTTTCTGGCCGATCTGGCTGAGCAAGCCGACCAGCACCGCTTTGTGCAGCTTCGGATAATCCGCCGGCTCCTTGTTCAGGATCAACTGCATGTCGCGGCAGATCAGGCTCAACTGACGATGAGAATCACGCCACTCGCGCAAGCGCAGGTAATTGAGGAAATTCTTCCGGCACCAATTGCGCAGCGGATTGGCGGTCAGCGCCTGGCGCTGTTCTTCAAAACCACGCCACAGATTGACCAGCCCGGCGAAGTCGGAATCCGGATCCTTCCATTGCGCATGGGCCTGATCCGCCGCTTGCTGACGCTCCGGTGGACGCTCGCGCGGGTCCTGAATCGACATCGCACTGGCGACGATCAGCACTTCCTGCAGACTGCCGAGCTTGGCCGCTTCCAGCAGCATGCGGCCCATGCGTGGGTCGACCGGCAAACGCGCCAACTGGCGACCGAGTGGTGTCAGCTGACTGTTGCGATCCACCGCCGATAGCTCTTGCAGCAGGTTGAAACCGTCGCTGATCGCCTTGCCGTCCGGCGGCTCGATAAACGGGAACGCGGTGATTTCACCGAGGCGCAGATGGAGCATCTGCAAAATAACGGCGGCGAGGTTGGTGCGCAGAATTTCCGGATCGGTAAATTCCGGGCGCCCAAGGAAGTCCTCTTCGCTGTACAAACGCACGCAGATACCCGGCTCGACCCGGCCGCAACGACCTTTACGCTGATTGGCGCTGGCCTGGGAAATCGCCTCGATCGGCAAGCGCTGCACCTTGGCGCGGTAGCTGTAACGACTGATGCGCGCGGTGCCGCTGTCAATCACATAGCGAATGCCCGGCACGGTCAGCGAGGTCTCGGCGACGTTGGTCGCCAGCACCACGCGGCGGCCCGGATGCGACTGGAAAATCCGCTGCTGTTCAGCCGGCGACAGGCGCGCGTACAGCGGCAGGATTTCGGTGTGTTTGAGCTGGGCCTTGCGCAACATGTCGGCGGCGTCGCGAATCTCGCGCTCGCCGGGCAGGAACACCAGCACATCGCCGGGGCTGCGTCGTTCGCTGCGCTCGTAGGCGGCGATTTCGTCGAGAGTGGCGAGAATCGCCTGATCGACGGTCAGGTCGTCCTCGACCCGGTTGCCCTCTTCGTCCTGCTCCAGGGTCAGCGGCCGGTACCAGGTTTCCACAGGAAAAGTACGGCCCGACACTTCGACGATCGGCGCGTCATCGAAGTGCTTGGAGAAGCGCTCCAGATCGATGGTCGCCGAAGTAATGATGACCTTGAGGTCGGGACGGCGTGGCAGCAGGGTTTTCAGGTAGCCGAGGAGGAAATCGATGTTGAGGCTGCGTTCGTGGGCTTCGTCGACGATGATCGTGTCATAGCGTTCCAGATAACGATCGTTCTGGGTTTCCGCCAGCAGAATGCCGTCGGTCATCAGTTTGATCAGGGTGTTGGAATCGCTTTGATCTTCAAACCGCACCTGATAGCCGACCAGCGCTCCAAGCGGCGTGCCGAGTTCTTCGGCGACACGGCTGGCGACACTGCGCGCGGCGATCCGACGCGGCTGGGTATGGCCGATCAGACCGTGCTGGCCGCGACCGATTTCCAGGCAGATCTTCGGCAACTGGGTGGTTTTGCCCGAACCGGTTTCGCCGGCGATGATCAGTACCTGATGTTGCTCCAGGGCCTTCTTGATCTCGTCGCGCTTGGCCGCGATCGGCAAACTGTCGTCGTAACGAATCACCGGCAGGCTCGCGCGACGCGCCAGTACCTGATCACAGGACGCCTGCATCCGCGCCACCCACTGGGCCAGTTTGGCCTCGTCGGGTTTCTTGCGCAGCTCAAGCAACTGCCGCCGCAGCCGGTGACGGTCGGCGAGCATGGCGTGATCGAGGTTTTTCAGCAGTTTGTCGATGGAGGGCGATTCGTCGGTCATCGGGTAGGCAATTCGGTCGTCTATTTATGCAGGGGGCGGATTGTCGCAGATTTGCGGCACCGAACACGACTGTGAGGTGCTCTTGTGGCGAGGGGATTTATCCCCGATCGGCTGCGCAGCAGTCGCCGACTGGATATCAACGTCGATCTGAAGCGTCTGAGTTGAATGGTTTTGGGGGTGCTTCGCACCCCATCGGGGATAAATCCCCTCGCCACAATGTATTCAGGGGGATTTATTCGTTATTGCGGCCCTTGCGCCGGTAGGGGAAGACGTCGATGACCTTCCCCGCCCGAATCGCCTCCTGCAAGCCCTTCCAGTAATCGGCGTTGTACAACTCGCCATGCAATTGATCGAACAATTTCCGCTGGCCCGAATCGGCAAACAGGAACGGCGGAAACTCTTCGGGAAACACGTCAAGCGGGCCGATCGAGTACCACGGCTCGGAGGCCATTTCGTCCTCCGGCGTGCGCGGTTGCGGGATGTGGCGGAAGTTGGCTTCGGTCAGGAAGCAGATTTCGTCGTAGTCGTAAAACACCACGCGCCCGTGACGGGTGACGCCGAAGTTTTTCAGCAGCATGTCGCCGGGAAAAATATTCGCCGCCGCCAATTGCTTGATCGCCAGACCGTAATCTTCCAGCGCTTCGCGCACTTGCGCGTCGTTGGCATTTTCCAGATAAAGGTTGAGTGGGGTCATCCGCCGCTCGGTCCAGCAGTGGCGGATCAGCACGGTTTCGCCTTCGACCGAAACCGTCGACGGCGCGACCTCTAGCAGTTCCTCCAGACACGCCGGATCGAACTTGCTCAGCGGAAAACGAAAGTCGGCAAATTCCTGGGTATCGGCCATACGCCCGACCCGATCGACGCTTTTCACCAGACGATACTTTTCGATCACCGTGGCGCGGTCGACGTTTTTCGACGGAGAGAAACGGTCCTTGATGATTTTGAATACGGTGTTGAAACCCGGCAGGGTGAACACGCTCATGACCATGCCACGCACGCCCGGGGCCATGATGAACTGATCGTCAGTGTTGGCCAGGTGATTGATCAGCGCGCGGTAAAACTCCGACTTGCCGTGCTTGTAGAAGCCAATCGAGGTGTACAACTCGGCGATGTGCTTGCCCGGCAGAATGCGTCGCAGAAAACCGATGAACTCCGCCGGCACCGGTACATCGACCATGAAATACGAACGGGTGAAAGAGAAGATGATCGACACATCGGCTTCGTCGGTGATCAACGCATCGATCTGAATGCCTCGACCTTCGCGGTGCAACAACGGAATCACCAGCGGCCACTGCTCGTCGCGGGTATAGATGCGTCCGACCAGATACGCGCCTTTATTGCGGTAGAGCACCGAGGAAAATAGCTCGACGCCCAGCTCCGGGTCCTTGCACACCCAGTCCGGCAGGTTCTCGCGCAATTGCGCTTCGAGCCGCAGCAAGTCGCCGGGCAGATCAGCGTAATCCTCGCTGAAGCGGTAATCGGAAAAAATACTCGCGAGCATCCCGGACAACTGGCCCTGCGGCTTGTATGTGCGGGTTTGCGCGGCGCGGGCTCGGCGCAGGCTCGGGCGCGTGGTGTGGATGAACATGCAGCCGTCGCTGATCAGGTCGTGGCTGAACAGCCCGCAGAAAATCGAGTTGTACCAGGTTTCGGACAGCTCATCGTCGAAGCGCAGGTCGATCACACTGATATAGGCGCTTTTCACCAGCGGCCAGCAGCTGACGTCCATCAGGGTCTCTTCGTCGAAATACTCGCGCAGGCGAGCGACGGTTTCGCCAACCTTTTCTTCGTACAGACTGATCCGCGCCGCCGAGGCGGCCTGGGCTTCTTGCCAGCGCGCCTGTTCGAAACGCTCCCGCGCGCCGTCGGTGATGCGGCGGAAATGCTCGCGGTAATCGTCGAAGCCGGCGAGGATCATCCGGGCGATCTCGGTGGCTGGCCATTGCTGCGACATAAATGAAACCTCGGCGGGAAATCGATTCGTTTGAGCTTAGTCACGGAACCGTCCGCAGGAAAAGCGCAATTTCTGCCAAAATCGATACGGGGTTGACCGTTGACGGGGTTTCTCGTGCCGATGCATCGGCAAGCAGAATTAAAAGCCCGAATAGCGGTTGCCATGATCCGGACGCTCGGCAACACTCTCGTCCCGATCAAGGAAGGAGCCCGCCGTGAGCCCTGTCGATATTTTCCGTATGTTGTCGCTGGCCGCTATCTGGGGCGCGAGTTTTCTGTTCATGCGCATCATTGCCCCGGTGATCGGCACGATCCCGACCGGTTTCTTTCGGGTGTCGATCGCGGCGGCCGGGCTGCTGGTGATACTCGGGCTGATGCGCATCAGCTGGGACTTCAAGGGCAAGCTGAAAACCGTGATGCTGCTGGGCGTGATCAACTCGGGGATTCCGGCGACGCTGTATTCGGTGGCGGCGCAAGTATTGCCGGCCGGCTATTCGGCGATCTTCAACGCCACGACGCCGCTGATGGGCGTGTTGATTGGCGGTTTGTTCTTCAGCGAAAAGCTCACGGCGGCCAAGCTCAGCGGCGTGTTCCTCGGTCTGTTCGGCGTCGGTGTGCTGACGCGTGCCGGTCCTGTAGCCTTCGATCTGCAACTGCTGATGGGCGCGGTCGCCTGCCTGCTGGCGACCACTTGCTACGGCTTTGCCGGATTCCTCGCACGGCGCTGGCTGGATCAGGCCGGTGGGCTGGACAGCCGTTTGTCGGCACTGGGCAGCATGCTCGGGGCGACGTTGTTTTTGCTGCCGCTGTTCGCCTACAGCACCATTACCGCGCCGCCGGTCAGCTGGGGCGGCTGGCAGGTCTGGCTGTCGCTGCTCGGCCTGGGCCTGGGTTGCACGGCGTTTGCCTACATCATCTATTTCCGCCTGCTCAGCTCGATCGGCCCGGTAAAATCGATGACCGTGACCTTCATGATCCCGCCGTTCGGCGTGTTGTGGGGGGCGTTGTTGCTGGATGAGCCGTTGTCGATGGCGCACATTTATGGCGGGGTGCTGATTGCGGCGGCGTTGTGGCTGGTGTTGAAGCCGGCGGTGGTGAAGCCTGCAAACGCGTCAGTCCGTTAGATTTTCTGCCGCAGATATTCGCGAGCAGGCTCTCTCCCACAGAAAAATACATTCCAATGTGGGAGCGAGCCTGCTCGCGAAAGGCGGCGCAACAAGCGCCACCTGCCTATCGGCTATCCGGTTTTACGGAACACAAATACCAATCCAACAATAATCAGCAGCATTCCCAACACGCTCAACGCCGCCAGCCGATTGCCGAAAATCAGGTAATCCATCACCGCCGTCACCGCCGGCACCAGATAGAACAGACTGGTGACATTCACCAGATTGCCCCGCGCGATCAGTCGATACAGCAACAGCGTCGCCAGCACTGAAACCACCAGGCCCATCCATAACACCGGGACAATGAAGCCTGCGCTGTGCTCGAAGTGAAACGGCTGGAACGGTACGAACACCCCGCACAGCAACAGCCCGGCCAGGTACTGCACTGGTAGCGTACCCAATGGATTTTCGGTGATGCGCTTTTGCATGATCGAGCCGAGCGTCATGCTCGCCAGCGCCAGCAAACCGAACAGCATGCCGGCCCAGGACATTCCGGCCAGACCGATCCCTTGATAAACCACCATGATCAGCCCGGCCAGACCCAGCGCCAGGCCGAACAGGCGGCTCGCCGAACGCTGCCGTTCCATCAAGACCACGGTGAGGATCGGCTGAACGCCCATGATCGTCGCCATTACCCCCGGCGTGACTTTGCAATCCAGCGCCAGCAGATAAAAGATCTGATAGGCCCCGAGCAACACCAGTCCCGTGGCGATCGCGAACAGCATCGGCTTGCCACCCTTGGGCAGCTTCAATCTCAGCAGCGGCGCCAGCAACACCAGCCCGCACAGGGCGATGGCGAAGCGAATCAGCAGAAAGGCAAAGGGCGAAGCATGGACGAGGCCCCATTTGGAGAAAATCGCCCCGCTGCTCCACAGCAGAACGAACAGGCTCGTGGACGTCGCCGCGAGCGCGGATTGTTTCGAAAGGACAAACATGAATACCACCTGTAGTCAGGCAAGAAGCCAACTCAGCCGAAGCTGAAATTCAGTAGGTTGTTCTGGCGGGCGCAGGGGTCAGCAGAAACTGCCGATCAACCCCGCACACCAACGCCCGGCGGCGAAACGACTGCGCACACCGGCGTGCTACTGACAGGTGGAGGGTAATGACTGATCTGCACAGGCTGCCGATTCCCGCACGGCACGACGCCAGCGTTGACCGCTGAATCGACTACCGCGTTGATGAGGGATGCAGGCATGAATGCTGATCTTTAGTGAGGAAATGAACGCGCGAGCCAGGCGGCTCGCGGGCTGACTATAACCAGCCCGGGACATAGATTGCAATGACTTGGGCGAAGGGCCGGTAGCGACAGTCTGGCGCCGGGTGGTTAGGGTTATTGGCGCGGCAACGGATTGTCAGGAGACATGGAATGCAAGAGATCATATGCCAAGGGAACGGACGTATTTGCGGTATCAGGTTTATCGGTCGGAGGCGAGGAAGCGGGCGGGTGTTGCGACTGCGCAGATGCGATGCATTTCGGGAGCCGACATGTCAGAAGTCCGCTTTGAGCCTATTGATGCGGAAGCACTCGCAGTTTATCAGTCTTGGGACGACCCCATTTTCTCGTGGGAAGACGTCGTCGTCTGGAAAGCTCGAGAACCTCTGTCTCTGGATATCGCAATCTGGTTTGAACTAGAGCTCTGCGGGCTATGCTTCGCAAATCCCAACAATAGCCGCCAGCGGATTCGCATCGTGCGACTGGAGGGCAAACCCGGAAAGGCTCACCCGCTGAAAAACCAAATAGCCGCTTTGGCATTGCTCGCCATCGACGAATTCGCCCGAATTATTGGCAGCCAAGTCATCGAAGTTCAGGAACCTATGCCGGGAGCCATTCCGGTTTATCAACAACTCGGCTTCACATTTGATGTTCAAGGTCGCCTTGTTCTACCAGTGGAGAGTAAAGTATCGTGACATCTGTTCATTTAATGACCAGCGAGGGAGGGAGTATGCGCAAAGTCGTAAGAAAATCCCCAAGCAAGAAGGAATTGCGCGAGCCGGTGGAAAAGCTTGATCGACTGGAGTTATCCGCGAATCAGCGCCGTTTTCTGCAGGTCCTTGAAAACGGAACCGACGTGACCGAGCCCAACCTGCTCGCCGGACGTCCTTGAACCCATCAATAAAAAACCGCTCCTGAGGAGCGGTTTTTTATTTCTGAGCCAGCGTCAACCAAACAACCAATACCCCAGCAACGTCAGCACCAACACCGCCAGCACCGGGCGCATTACCCTGTAGGCCTTGGGGTGCCGGCGCTTCCACTGCTTGACCACGCCGCTGAAACGGTCGCTGAAGTTCTTGCTCCAGGCATAAGCCTGGTTGATGCCGCCAACGCGTTCATCATCAAGATTCTGCGGCGCGGTGGCGCGGCCGAGCCAGCCACTGATGAAGCGATTGATGCGGGTCATCAGGCGGTTGCTCAGCGGGCGTTCGATGTCACAGAACAGAATCACTCGAGTCTGAGCGGTTTCATTCTTGACCCAGTGCACGTAGGTCTCGTCGAACATCACGTCATCGCCGTCGCGCCAGGCATAGACCTGACCGTCGACGAAGATCCGGCAATCGTCGGAGTTGGGTGTCGACAGGCCGAGGTGATAACGCAGGGAGCCGGCGAACGGGTCACGGTGCGGATTGAGGTGACTGCCGCCCGGCAGCAGCGCGAACATCGCGCCCTTGACGTTGGGTATGGCACTGACCAGCGCCACGGTTTTCGGGCAAAGAGCTTCGGCCGATGGCAGCGGTTTGTCGTACCACTTCAGATAAAAACGCTTCCAGCCCTTCTTGAAGAACGAACCGAAACCCGCATCGTTGTTCTTCTCGGCGGCGCGAATGTAGCCTTCGTCGAACAAGTGCATGGCTTCGTCGCGAATGGTTTCCCAGTTGTCGCGCAGTACATCCAGCTCCGGAAACTTGCTGCGATCCAGATACGGTCTGGATGGCACTGCGGAAAACAGGTACATCAACGCGTTGTACGGAGCAAACAGTGCGGAGTGGTTGACGAACTGGCGCAATACCGGCAAACGCGCCTTGCCGCGCAAATGCACATAGAGCGTGCTGCCCAGGAACAGCAACAGCACAAACGCCTTGGCGGCAAACGAAACGGTCATCAACGACTCCTTGAATAAAGACAACGCTGCGCAATGCCCTTTTCCCGGCATGGCAGCCGGCCATGATAAACACTACCGGCTCCGGGAAAAACCCGCCTGACACAAGATTCAGTGTTAAGCATTACGCAACAAAGCCTTTATTAACATGCAGCGCCTGAACCCTGGCTGACTTGAATCAACAGGCTTACTGCTGGTTCTCCTGCTCGGTAAACAGGTCACTGAACAGCATGCTCGACAGATAACGCTCGCCCGAATCCGGCAGCACCACGACGATGGTTTTACCCTGCATCTCTGGTTTCTCCGCCAGACGCACCGCCACCGCCATGGCAGCACCGCAGGAGATGCCGCACAAAATCCCCTCTTCCTGCATCAGGCGCAAAGCCATGGCCTTGGATTCTTCATCGGTCACCTGTTCGACGCGATCGACCATCGACAGATCAAGATTCTTCGGCACAAAACCGGCGCCAATGCCCTGAATCTTGTGCGGGCTCGGCTTGATTTCGGCACCGGCCAACGCCTGCGTAATCACCGGAGAAGACGCCGGCTCGACGGCCACCGACAGAATCGGTTTCCCGGCGGTGTTCTTGATATACCGCGAGACACCGGTAATGGTTCCACCGGTACCTACGCCAGCCACCAGCACATCCACGGCGCCGTCGGTGTCGTTCCAGATTTCCGGGCCGGTGGTCTTCTCATGAATCGCCGGGTTGGCCGGGTTATCGAACTGCGCCGGCATGAAGTATTTGTCGGCATCGCTGGCGACGATTTCCGCAGCTTTCTCGATGGCGCCCTTCATGCCCTTGGCCGGCTCGGTCAACACCAGTTCCGCGCCCAAGGCTTTAAGAACCTTGCGGCGCTCGATGCTCATCGACGCCGGCATGGTCAGCATCAATTTATAGCCACGCGCAGCGGCAACGAAGGCCAGACCGATACCGGTGTTACCGGAAGTCGGCTCGACAATGGTCATGCCCGGCTTGAGTCTGCCGCTGCTTTCGGCGTCCCAGATCATGTTGGCGCCGATTCGGCATTTGACCGAGTAACCGGGGTTGCGCCCCTCGATCTTGGCCAGGATGGTGACCCCGCGCGGCGCGATGCGGTTGATCTGGACCAGCGGCGTATTACCGATGGAATGGGCGTTGTCAGCGTAAATACGGCTCATGGCTGGGTCCTTATGCAGCGTTGAATTCAGCCTTCCAAGGTAAGCCCGTTGCCGATCACAGTCCAGTCGGGTCGAACGTCTGCAAACGCGCGGAGTCAATCGCATTGAATCGTCAAGCCACACTCTTGAAGGAACAATGGCATGAAACGTCGTTACAGCTGGCCGCTCTGGACCCTGACGGGTGTCGTGGTGCTGCTGGTCGCCCTGCATTTCGCCCTGCCCTATCTGGTACGCGACTACCTCAATGACAAGCTCGCGGACATGGGCGATTACCGTGGCCAGATCACCGATGTCGACCTCGCGCTGTGGCGCGGCGCATACAAAATCAACGGCCTGAAGATCGTCAAGGTCGACGGCAAAGTACCGGTGCCGTTCGTCGATGCGCCGTTGATCGATCTGTCGGTGAGCTGGCATTCGTTGTGGTACGACCATGCCGTGGTCGCGCAGGTGCAATTCCTCAACCCCGAAATCAACTTTGTCGACGGCGGCCCCAACAAACAGAACTCGCAGACCGGTCAGGGCACCGACTGGCGTGAGCAGTTGGGCAAGCTGCTGCCGATCACCCTTGATGAAGTGCAGATCAACGACGGCCGTATCACGTTCCGCAACTTCAATTCCAAGCCGCCGGTGAACATGAACGCCAGCAACGTCAACGCCAGCATCTACAACCTGACCAATGTGGTCGACAAGGAAGGCAAACGCGACGCGCGCTTTGAAGGCAAGGCGTTGCTGCTGGGCCACGCGCCGCTGGAAACCACCGCCACCTTCGATCCACTGAGCAACTTCGAAGACTTCGAATTCCGCCTGCGCGCCCGTGACATCGAGCTCAAACGCATGAACGACTTCGCCGCCGCCTACGGCAAATTCGATTTCAACGCCGGCCACGGCGATGTGGTTATCGAAGCGAAGGCAGAGAAAGCCCGACTCACCGGCTACATCAAACCCCTGCTGCGCGACGTCGACGTATTCAACTGGCAGCAAGACGTCGAAAACAAGAACAAAGGCCTGTTCCGCTCAATCTGGGAAGCGCTGGTCGGCGGCACCGAGACCGTGCTGAAAAACCAGAACAAAAACCAGTTCGCCACCCGCGTTGAACTCAGCGGCAATGTTCACCAGCAGAACGTCAACGCCTTTGAAGCGTTTTTGCAGATTTTGCGCAATGGCTTCATCCAGGCATTCAATGCGCGGTACGAACGGCCGAAGCCAGATGAGGGTTAAGTTTGGCCGTTGACAAAATATTCGGCCACCCGCCGAGACTGAGTCAACATGTGACGCTCCATTCAGAGACTGAATAAGCCGTCTGCGTTCACAGTCGACCGGCGTGCGCGTTATAGTCGGGCATCCGATTATTTCGCCCCGCCCTGCCCGTAAGGTCAGCGTTACCGTTCGAGGATTAGCAGATGAAGTTCGAAGGCACCCAGGCCTACGTCGCCACCGATGACCTGAAGCTGGCGGTCAACGCCGCCATCACCCTGGAACGACCGCTGCTGGTCAAGGGTGAGCCGGGCACCGGCAAGACCATGCTCGCCGAGCAACTGGCCGAGTCGTTCGGTGCCAAGCTGATCACCTGGCACATCAAATCCACCACCAAGGCCCACCAGGGCCTGTACGAGTACGACGCCGTCAGCCGTTTGCGCGATTCGCAACTGGGCAACGAAAAAGTCCACGACGTGCGCAACTACCTGAAGAAAGGCAAGCTCTGGGAAGCGTTCGAGTCCGAGGAGCGGGTGATTCTGCTGATCGACGAAATCGACAAGGCCGACATCGAGTTCCCCAACGATCTGCTGCAAGAACTCGACAAGATGGAGTTCTACGTTTACGAAATCGACGAGACCATCAAGGCGAAAAAGCGCCCGATCATCATCATTACTTCCAACAACGAAAAAGAATTGCCGGACGCCTTTCTGCGCCGCTGCTTCTTCCACTACATCGCTTTCCCCGACCGCACTACCCTGCAGAAAATCGTCGACGTGCACTACCCGGACATCAAAAAGGACCTGGTCAGCGAAGCGCTCGATGTGTTCTTCGACGTGCGCAAGGTACCGGGCCTGAAGAAAAAGCCTTCGACATCCGAGCTGGTCGACTGGCTGAAGCTGTTGATGGCCGACAACATCGGCGAAGCGGTGCTGCGCGAGCGCGATCCGACCAAAGCCATTCCGCCACTGGCAGGGGCACTGGTGAAGAACGAACAGGACGTGCAACTGCTTGAGCGCCTGGCGTTCATGAGCCGGCGCGGCACCCGCTAAGAGGCTGCTGCCATGTTGCTCAACCTGTTCAACGAAATGCGTGCAGCCAAGGTACCGGTATCGGTGCGCGAGCTGCTCGACCTGATCAACGCGCTGAAACAGCGTGTGACCTTCGCCGACATGGACGAGTTTTATTACTTGTCGCGGGCGATTCTGGTGAAGGACGAGCGCCATTTCGACAAGTTCGACCGCGCGTTCGGTGCCTACTTCAATGGCCTGGAGAAACTCGACGACCACTTGCAGGCGCTGATTCCCGAGGACTGGCTGCGCAAGGAATTCGAGCGTTCGCTGAGCGACGAAGAGCGCGCGCAGATCCAGTCCCTTGGCGGGCTGGACAAGCTCATCGAGGAATTCAAGAAGCGTCTGGAAGAACAGAAGGAACGCCACGCCGGCGGCAACAAATGGATTGGCACCGGCGGCACCAGCCCGTTCGGCTCCGGCGGTTTCAACCCGGAAGGCATCCGCGTTGGCGATGCCGGCAAGCGTCAGGGCAAAGCGGTTAAGGTCTGGGATCAGCGCGAGTACAAGAACCTCGACGATTCGGTGGAACTGGGCACACGCAATATCAAGGTCGCCTTGCGTCGTCTGCGCAAGTTCGCTCGCCAGGGTGCGGCGGAAGAACTCGACATCGACGGCACCATCGACCACACCGCCAAGGACGCCGGCCTGCTGAATATCCAGATGCGCCCGGAACGGCGCAACACGGTGAAGCTGCTGCTGTTGTTCGACATCGGCGGCTCGATGGACGCGCACGTGAAGATCTGTGAGGAATTGTTTTCGGCCTGCAAGACCGAGTTCAAGCACCTCGAGTACTTCTACTTCCACAACTTCATCTATGAATCGGTGTGGAAAAACAACATGCGCCGCACTTCCGAGCGCACTTCGACCCAGGATCTGCTGCACAAGTACGGCGCCGACTACAAAGTGATCTTTATCGGTGACGCCGCCATGGCGCCGTACGAAATCACCCAGGCCGGTGGCAGCGTCGAGCACTGGAACGAAGAGCCGGGTTACGTGTGGATGCAGCGCTTCATGGAGAAATACAAGAAGCTCATCTGGATCAATCCGTATCCGAAGGACACGTGGGGCTATACCTCGTCGACCAACATCGTCCGCGATCTGATCGAGGATCAGATGTATCCGCTGACGCTGCGCGGGCTTGAAGAAGGGATGCGGTTTCTTTCCAAATGACGACCTGATCGTTCCCATGCTCCGCGTGAAAATGCATCAAGTCACGCTCTGCGTCACAGGGACGCGGAGCGTCCCGGGCGGCATTCCCACACGGAGCGTGGGAACGATCAACATCTGTGGGAGCGAGCCTGCTCGCGAAGCTTTTAGCGATCTTTGAAGCGCTGCAAATATTCGACATGCTCGCGGTGCGCGACGTCCTGCACTACCGGCCTCAATCTCACCTTCGCTCCCGGCAGGCATTGCGCCAATCGTGCCAACGCCAGCGGTGTCAACGCACCCAGGCGCGGATAGCCGCCAATGGTCTGGCGATCGTTGAGCAACACAATCGGCTGCCCGTCCGGCGGCACCTGCACTGCCCCCAACGGAATCCCCTCGGAGATCATCGGCGCGCCTTGATATTGCAACGCCGCGCCGAGCAGGCGGATGCCCATGCGGTCGGCGCGACTGTCGATGGTCCAGGCGCTGTTGAAGACATCGAACAGGCTCTGCCCGCTGAACTGGCCGATCTGTGCGCCGAGCACCAAGTCCAAAGGCGCGTGCATTTTGAAATCCGGCCGCAGCGCTGAAGGCATTTCCCGCGTCGCCAACGCTTCGCCGCTGTAACCGAGCGCCGCCCCTTTGGCGAGCGGAAGGCCCATGCCATCAAGTCCGCCCAATTCTTCTCGCAGTACCGTGGCACTGCTGCCCAGTACCTTGGGCGCAGTAAAACCAACGGGTGCGGCCAGATAAACCCGGGCGCCAAGCAAAGGCTGGGTGAAGCGCAATGTCTGCCCTTTCGCCAACCGGAAACTGCGCCACGGCGCCAGCGGTTGGCCGTCGATCTGGGCGCCGAGATCCGCTCCCGCCAGCGCCAGCAGGCAATCCTCCTCAGCCACCACGGCAAACCCGCCGAGGGTGATTTCAACTACCGCTGCATCCAGTTCATTGCCCAATAGCCAATTGGCCCAGCTCATGGAGCACCAATCCGCCGCGCCGCCCTGGGTCACGCCCAGATGTCGCACGCCAAACCGCCCGGCGTCCTGCAACAGGCACAGCGGCGTGCTGGCTTCGATCGTCAATCGACTCATGCCAGCGCCTCCAGTGGGGTGTCATCGCCGCCCAGACGAATGAATTCGGCGTGGTCGACCACTTCGAAGCGCACCGTGTCGCCGGGTTGCATCAGGCTGTAGCCGTCGCGATGGCGATCGAAGAGTTTCGCCGGGGTGCGCCCGATCAGGTTCCAGCCACCGGGTGAGACCACCGGATAGGCAGCGGTCTGCCGCTCAGCGATACCGACGCTGCCGGCGGCGACTTTCTTGCGCGGTGTGCTCAAGCGTGGCGCGGCGAGCATTTCTTCGACCAGGCCCATGAAGGCAAAACCCGGCGCAAAGCCCAACGCGAACACCTGATATTCCCGTGCGCTGTGGCGACGAATCACCTCCTTCACCGCCAGCCCGCTGCGTTCAGCCAGCAGGCTCAGTTCCGGGCCGACACTCAAGTCGTACCAGACCGGCAAGACGTGGCGCTGCCCAGCGCTTCGCGCATTCGGCGTCAGATCGACCAGCGCTTCGGCGATCAATTCGCGCGCCTGCGCCGGACTCAACAGCGTCAGATCGTAATGCACCATCAACGTCGTATAGGACGGCACCAGATCGATCAGTTGTGCACCAAACGCCGTGCGCAAGCGCTCGCTGGCGGCGAGCATCCACGGCATGTTGGCTTCGGCGATTTCATCGAACAGACGCAGCATCAGGCAATCCAGCGCCACCACTTCAACCCGTGGATTCATGACGCACTCGACTGCTGCAAGGCCTGGCGAATGCGCCGCACGGCGGCCACGGAACTGGCGTTGTCGCCGTGGACGCACAAGGTATTGGCGCGCAGGATCAAGGCGCTGCCATCGCTGGCGCTGAGTTCGCCGCCACGGGCGATGGTCAACGCTTGCTCGATGATTTTTTCGGGATCGTGATGCACGGCACCGGGCAATTGCCGGGAGACCAGCCGGCCGCCACTGTCATAGGCACGGTCGGCGAACGCTTCAAACCACAGCGTTACGCCGTATTCATCGCCAATTTGCTGCGCCGCAGCGTTGTCTCGGGTCGCCATCAACATCAGCGGCAGGCTGCGGTCATACGCGGCCACGGCCTGCACCACCGCGCGCAACTGCGCCGGGTTGGCCATCATGTCGTTGTACATCGCGCCGTGGGGTTTGACGTAACTCACACGCCCGCCCTGCGCCTTGCAGATGCCGTCGAGGGCGCCGATCTGGTAATGCAGGATGTCCTGCAGCTCTTGCGCGGAATACGCCATGGAGCGTCGGCCGAATCCGACCAGATCCTGATAGGCCGGGTGCGCGCCAATCTGCACGCCGTGTTCGAGGGCCAGCGCCACGGTTTTGCGCATGATGCTCGGGTCGCCGGCATGGAAACCACAGGCAACATTGGCGCAATCGATGAAGGGCATGACCTCGGCATCCAGACCCATGGTCCAGCTGCCGAAGCTCTCGCCAATGTCGCAATTCAATAGCAGGCGGCTCACGGTGAACACTCCTGTAGCTGCTGGTCTTTTTATCTGTAGGAGACTTCTGCGCAGGGTATCAGTTACTGCGCGTCGAGTTGCTTGCCACGGGTTTCCGGCAGGCTCAGCGCCGCCAGAATCACCACGCCATATGACACCGCCGCGAAGGCGCCGATGCCCATGCTCAGCGGCACTTTCTGGCTGAGCAGGCCGATCAGCAGCGGGAACAACGCCGCCAGTGCGCGGCCGATGTTGTAACAGAAACCCTGGCCCGAGCCGCGAATCCGCGTGGGGAACAATTCAGTCAGAAACGCGCCCATGCCGCTGAAAATCCCCGAGGCGAAGAAGCCCAGCGGAAAGCCCAGCCACAGCATCACGCCGTTGCTGACCGGCATCTGCGTGTAGAGCAGAACGATGGTGAACGAGCCGACCGCGAACAAGATGAAATTCTTTTTCCGCCCGAGCAGGTCGGTCAGATACGCGCTGATCACATAGCCGACGTAGGAACCGACGATCACCATCGCCAGATAACCACCGGTGCCGAGCACGCTCAAACCGCGCTCGTTCTTGAGGAAAGTCGGCAGCCAGGAGGTAATCGCGTAGTAGCCGCCCAACGCACCGGTGGTCAGCAAGGAAGCGCGAAACGTGGTGAAGAGCATTCCCGGTGCGAAGATCTCGTAGAACTTCGCCGGGTTTTCCGGAGTTTGCGCGGCTTTGGCTTCGCGATATATCTCCGGATCTTTCACCAGGCGACGGACGAAAATCACGAATATCGCCGGCACGATGCCGAGGATGAACAGCGCGCGCCAGGCATCTTCCGCTGGCAACACCGAAAACAGCAGCGCGTACAGAATCGCCGTCAGGCCCCAGCCCAGCGCCCAGCCGGATTGCACCATGCCCACCGCTTTGCCGCGATCCTTGGCGCGGATCACTTCACCGATCAACACCGCGCCGGCGGTCCATTCACCGCCGAATCCGAAGCCCATCAGGGTGCGGGCGATCAGCAATTGTTCGTAGTTTTGCGCGAAGCCGCAGAGGAAGGTGAAGAAGGCGAACCACAGCACCGTCAGTTGCAGGGTGCGCACGCGGCCGATGCGGTCGGAGAGAATCCCGGCGACCCAACCGCCGATGGCCGAGGCGATCAGGGTGCTGGTGTGAATCAGCCCCGCTTCGCCAGTGGTGATACCCCACATCGCGATCAGCGTCGGCACGACAAAGCTGAGCATCTGCGTGTCCATGCCGTCCAGACCGTAGCCGATCTTGCAGCTCCAGAACGTGCGGCGCTCCTGCTGGTTGATGTTGCGATACCAGTCGAACGGCCCGGGGCGCGTCACTGGCTTGGATAACGGGAGGGTGTCGGGAGCACTCATGGCAAATCTCCGCAGGGCTTTTATTGGTCTTGTTCGAAGCTCCGACGACGCCTATCGTGGGAACCGGATGCGCCGATTTTTCGTCGCCCTGCCCTGCGCCGTCCAACGAATAAAAACCCGCCTTAGGCATAAGAAAAATTTGTCAGCCGAGCCTTGTCCATGAATCTGAAGTTTCTCGAGACCTTTGTCTGGGTCGCGCGCCTGAAGAGTTTTCGCCTGACCGCCGACAAGCTGTTCACCACCCAGGCGTCGATTTCCAGCCGCATTGCGGTGCTCGAAGGCGAACTGGGCGTGAAGCTGTTTCTGCGCGATTCACGCGGCGTCAGCCTGACCCCGGAAGGCTTGAAGGTGCTCGATTACGACTGAACAGATGCTCGACACCATGGCGGCGCTGAAACAATCGATCGAAACCCGTTCGAGCAAGGTCGGCCGGGTGCGTATCGGCGTGATGGACACGGTGATTCATACCTGGCTGAGCCCACTGGTGGCGCAGATGACCGATCTGTACCCACGGGTGGAGATCGAGTTGGTCGCAGATACCGCGCTGAACCTCTGCGATCAGCTGCAAAAAGGCTTCCTTGATCTGGTCCTGCAAACCGATCTGGTCCGTCACGAAAGCGTGCGCAGCCTGGAGCTGGCCAGCCATCCGCTGGGCTGGATCGTCGCGAGCAATTCGATCTATAACCGCGACTACGCCGACCTCGCCGAACTGGCGCAGGAGCGGATCATCACCTATTCGAAAAACTCACGACCGCATCAGGATATCGTCGCCCTGATGCAGGCCAACGGCGTCATGGCGCCACGTTTGAATTGCGTGAATTCGGTGTCAGCGATCACCCGGTTGTTGCGCGATGGCTTCGGTATCGGCGCGCTGCCGCCGGTGCTGGTGGCCGAGGAACTGGCGCGTGGCGAATTGATCTTGCTCGACATCGAGCAGCGGCCGGCGAATCTGCCGGTGGTGGTGTCGTGGCGGGTCGGGGTTGAGTGGGTCGAGGAGATTGTGACGTTGTGTCAGCAGGTGCTTGCAGAGTACGCGCAGAAAGTCGGCAAAAATTACATTTCCCTTACGTCATGATCGTTCCCACGCTCTGCGTGGGAATGCCTCAACGGACGCTCTGCGTTCGCCTTTGGGGACGCAGAGCGTCCCGGGCTGCATTCCCACGCAGAGCGTGGGAACGATCATCAGAGGCCGCGGACGTCGCGATCTTCGATCGGTCGGCTCTGGCGCAGGCGGCGGCCGCCGAGGACGACCCAGTCGATCAGGCGGAACAGGCATTCGACACCGAACGACAGCAGCAACGCGCCGCTCATGCCCCAGATCATCGCCTCTGGCGTCAGCAGGATCTGGTAGCTGTAGCCGTTCCAGGTTTCCTTGCGAATGTCCGGATCAGCGGCCAGGACCACTTGCAGGAAGCGCACATACCACGGGCCTTGCATCGCCTGGAATTGCTTGTCCAGCGCGACCTGGCGGGTGAGCAAGGTGTTCAGGCTGTCGGCATCGCTGCGGAAAATCGGGTCTTCGCTGGCCCGGTAATGTGCGACCAGCGCCTGCATGTCGCCTTTGAAAAACTGATCGGCCGTGCCTTGGAAACCGCGCAGGCCGGTCTGCGCTTCGATCAGGTGCGCTTCGACACGCTGGGCGTAATCGTTGATAAACCCCGGGACCTGGACACCGATCAACAGGCCCGCCGCAAACAACACCAGCCGTAGATAACTGAGCAACATGGGTGCAAATCCTTATTCGGTCTTGCCCTGGCTGACGCATTCGCCGCGTCGCCACAGGCTCCATTGGCCCGGTTCGTAGCGGGTCCAGGTTTCGTTTTCGGTCAGAGGCTCGGTGGCAATCACCGTGACCACATCGTTGGGCGTGGTTTCGGCCTGGAAGTCGACAATCACATCGACATCCTTGAGCCGCGCCGGGCCGAACGGTGCGCGGCGGGTGATCTGAGCGAGTTTGGTCGAGCAGTAACAGAACAGCCAGTCACCGTCGCTGAGCAGGCAATTGAACACGCCTTTGCTGCGATATTCGGCGCACGCTGCGACCAGATCCGGCAGCAGCACTTCGATATCGACCGGCTCGGGGAAGGCTGCGCGTACCCGGTTGAGCAAATCGCAGAAGGCCGCTTCGCTGTCGGTATCGCCGACCGGGCGGTAGAAACTCTTGATCGGAGTGAAGTCGGCGAGTTGACCGTTGTGCGCGAAACACCAGTTGCGCCCCCACAGTTCGCGGACGAACGGGTGGGTGTTGGACAGGCAGACCTTGCCGACGTTGGCCTGGCGGATGTGGCCGATGACCACTTCGCTCTTGATCGGATAACGCTGCACCAGATTGGCTACTTCCGACTCGCTGCTCGCCGCCGGGTCCTGAAACAGACGCAAGCCGCGCCCCTCGTAGAAGGCAATGCCCCAGCCGTCGCGGTGCGGGCCGGTGCGTCCGCCGCGCTGCATCAGGCCGGTGAAGCTGAACACGATGTCGGTCGGCACGTTGGCACTCATGCCCAATAATTCACACATGTGCGGACTCTCGGGTTACAGACGCGGCTCGACCCGCATGCGCTGCGGATTGTTCGGCACTGGCGGGCGGCCGTAGCGGTCATCACCGGCGCCGCCGAACGGTTGATCATCGTCGCGCTCTTCGGCACGGGCCGCGGCCTTGGCGGCCTCGGCGCGTTCACGCCGCGCTGTCGAGGCGCGCTCGATCGGCAGGCGGATCAAGACGAAAACCAGATACGCCCCGAAGGCGATCATGCCGTACATGAACAGATCGGAAACCGCGCGCCAGGCGTTGTTGCCGACCTTGAACAGCATGTCCAGGGCGGTGATGGCGATGGCCGGTGCAACTTTGGCTTTCACCGGATCGACGATGGTCGGGCTGAACAGCAACACCGCCATCAGCACACGCAGCGGCTCGCGCAGCCAGCGCCACATCCAGGTGGTCAGGCGCATCCATACCAGCAGGCAGCCCACGGCGGCAAAGGCGTAAAGGCCCCAGGCGATCAGATAGTCGTTCTCGGTCATGGTGTCCATGGCAAGGCAGGCAAATAGGCGCTTATAGTAACGACTTTTCGCCCATGCGGCTTGTCCCAATACCAGACGGCCAGCAGCCGCCCCTGTGGGAGCGAGCCTGCTCCCGAATACGGACTGTCAGTTGCAACAGCGTTGCCTGACACACCGCTTTCGCGAGCAGGCTCGCTCCCACAAGGGCTGCGGCGCTTTCAAGACCTGCGAACAACCCAATTCCGAATATTGTCCGAGAGCCTTCCATGCCCCAATCCGCCAATGTCATGACTGCCCCGATTGCCCAGCGGGCGCCCGGCGCCGACCCGTATGCCTGGCTGCAGGAGCGCGACACCGACGCGGTGCTCGACTACCTCAAGGCTGAAAACGCTTATCAGGAAGCGCAAACCGCCGATCAGGCCGAGCTGCGTGAAAGCCTGTTCAATGAGATCAAGGGACGGATTCTCGAGACTGATCTGTCCCTGCCCTCGCCTTGGGGCCCGTATCTGTATTACACGCGCACCACCGCCGGTGACGAATACGCCCGGCACTACCGCTGCCCGCGTCCTGCCGACGACAGCCTGACCCTCGATGAAAGCCGCGAGCAACTGTTGCTCGACCCGAATGCGCTGGCCAATGGCGGCTTCTTCTCGCTCGGTGCTTTCAGCATCAGTCCTGATCACCAGCGCCTGGCCTACAGCGTCGATACCTCGGGCGACGAGGTCTACACGCTGTTCGTCAAAGAGCTGTCCAACGACAAGGTCAGCGAACTGGAATTCGAGGACTGCGACGGCAGCATGACCTGGGCCAACGACAGCCTGACCCTGTTTTTCGGCGTGCTCGACGACACCCATCGCCCGCATAAACTGTTCCGCTATCGCCTCGATGGCACTGCCGCTGAAGAGGTTTTTCACGAGCCGGATGGGCGGTTCTTCCTGCATTGCTACCGCGCCAGCTCCGAACAGCAATTGCTGCTGTCGCTGGGCAGCAAGACCACCAGTGAAGTCTGGGCGCTGGAAGCCAATCAGCCGCATCTGCCGTTCAGCTGCCTGGCGCCACGGGTCGAAGATCACGAATACGACGTCGACCACGGCCTGCTCGATGGCGTCTGGACCTGGTTTATCCGCACCAACCGCGACGGCATCAACTTCGCTCTGTATCAGGCCCCGGACACTGGCGTGCCGCCAAGCGAGGCCGAGTGGCAGAACCTTATCCCGCACAACGAAGAAGTGATGCTCGACGGCGTCAGCCTCAACGCAGAGGCTATGACCTTGAGCCTGCGCGAAGGTGGTCTGCCGATCATCGAGGTTCACCCGCAGGGCCAGGCGTCGTATCGCGTGCAGTTGCCCGATGCGGCCTACAGTCTGCATGTGCAAAACAGCCTGGAATTCGAGAGCGATCGCATTCGCTTGCGCTACGAAGCGTTGAATCGCCCGGCTCAGGTGCGCCAGTTGATCCTCGCCAGCGGCGAGCAAACGGTGCTCAAGGAAACTCCGGTACTCGGCCAATTTGATGCCGACGCCTATGTCAGCCAACGTCTATGGGCCACCGCCCCCGACGGCACGCAGGTGCCGATCAGTCTGGTGATGAAGCGCGAGATGGTCGGTAAACCGGTGCCGCTGTATCTGTATGGTTACGGCGCTTACGGTTCCAGCCTCGATCCGTGGTTTTCCCATGCACGCCTGAGCCTGCTCGATCGCGGCATGGCCTTCGCCATCGCTCACGTACGTGGTGGTGGTGAATTGGGCGAAGCCTGGTATCGCGCCGGCAAGCAGGAACACAAACACAACACCTTCAGCGACTTCATCGCTTGCGCCGAATTCCTGATTCTCAACGGCATCACCACGGCGGAGAAACTGGCGATCAGCGGCGGCAGCGCCGGTGGCCTGCTGATCGGCGCGGTGCTCAACCAGCGCCCGGACCTGTTCGGCGTGGCGATTGCCGAAGTGCCGTTCGTCGACGTACTCAACACCATGCTCGACCCCGAGCTGCCCCTGACCGTTACCGAATACGACGAATGGGGCAACCCGGAAGAACCGGACGTCTATGATCGGATCAAGGCTTACGCGCCGTACGAAAACGTCACCGCGCAGGCTTATCCGCCAATGCTGGTGATCGCCGGCTACAACGACAGCCGTGTGCAGTATTGGGAGGCGGCCAAGTGGGTGGCGAAATTGCGCGCAACCAAGACCGACGACAATGTGCTGCTGCTCAAGACTGAATTGGGTGCCGGGCATGGCGGCATGAGCGGACGCTATCAGGGATTACGTGACGTAGCGCTCGAATATGCATTTGTGTTCAAGGTTTTGGGCCTAGCCTGAGGAACTCCGTCGGTCACTTGGGTCTTAATTCCAGACCCATTGTGGCGAGGGGATTTATCCCCGTTGGGCTGCGAAGCGGCCCCAAAACCTGCAAACTCAGTATTTCTGAAGCACCGAGTTGGCAGGATTTGCGACTGCTGCGCAGCCGAGCGGGGATAAATCCCCTCGCCACAAGAGCCCGTTCCTACGGGATCCGTGTATAGCCTTGAAATGTGATAACAAAAAGACCGCATCGACATGTCTGAACCGACCTTTCTGAACAACGAAATCCGCGACTGGCTGATGGACTGTGGCCTGTTCGATCAATTGCAACTGGCCGACTTTGCGGCCGCTTCCGGCTATTTCAGTATCAGCACCGTGGCTGAGGGCGAGGCGATTTTTCGCGAGGGTGATGCCGGCAGTTTCATGTGCATCATCCACACCGGCCAGGTCGCCGTGCAGAAAACCGGCGCCGACGGCCAGGTGATCACCATGGCCACCCTGCGCAGCGGTCGCGCCTTCGGTGAAATGGCCGTGCTCGATGGCGAGCGCCGCTCGGCTACCTGCATCGCGGCGAGCAACTGTCAGTTGCTCAATCTGGGCAAGGATTCGCTGGAAAAAATGCTCAACGACGCACCGAAAATCGCCGCAAAGATCATCCGCGCCCTCGCCGTCTCGCTGTCCAAACGCCTGCGCATGGCCGACGGCCAACTCGCCGCACAACAGGTTTAACCGCCGGGGGACTTGACCTTGTTGCCGTTCGGCTCGATGCCCGGCACCGGTTGATCCTTGCTCGGCGGGCTGGGCATTTCGATCGGTACCAGCGGCGGGCTGCCGCTGCCGGCGCCCGACTTGGGCAGGGTGATCGGGGTGATCTGCGGATACGGCGTCGGCGTCGCAGTGCCGGGCGAACCGGGTTGCGGCGTCGGGCTGACTGGAACGCTCTGCTGGGCCTGCACTGCAGTAATCGCGAGCGCGGCCAGGGTAATGACCGTTAGAATGGTGCGCTTCATCAAGGGCTCCGTTTGGCCTTTAGTCTGTGCTCAGGCTACTCCCAACGCGCCTGCTTGCCTTCCCCCTTGTAGAGATTTCCATGAAACGTTTCGTTCTGCTCGACACCACCCCGATCCCTGAAAACGGCGGTGCCCTGTGCCTGTTCGAGTATGGCGAGGATTTCGTCATCAAGATCCAGGGCGGCGACGGCGGACAGTTGATGAACACGCGCATGCACGGTTCTGAAGATGCGCTGGCCGAGATTCCCTGCCGCAAGGTCGCCGGCCGGCCGAATTCGCGGGTGTTGATCGGCGGCCTGGGCATGGGTTTCACCCTCGCCTCGGCACTCAAGCACCTGGGCAAGTCCGCCGAAGTGGTGGTCGCTGAGCTGGTGCCCGGCGTAGTCGAGTGGAATCGCTGCCCGCTCGGGGAGAAGTCCGGTCGGCCATTGCTCGATCCGCGCACGGTGATCCGCATGGAAGATGTGGCCAACGTGCTGCAAAGCGAGCCGAACGGTTTCGACGCGATCATGCTCGACGTCGACAACGGCCCTGAAGGTCTGACCCAGAAGGCCAACAGTTGGCTGTACTCCGCCGCTGGTCTGAATGCCTGCGCCAAGGCCCTGCGCCCCAAAGGCGTGCTCGCGGTGTGGTCGGCCAGCGCTGACCGACAGTTTTCCGACAAATTGAAGAAGGCCGGCTTCAAGGCCGAAGAAGTCCAGGTCTTCGCCCACGGCAACAAGGGCACCCGCCACACGATCTGGATTGCCGAGAAGCTCAAGGGCTGAGCTAAACTCTGCGCATAACCGTCATCAGTCTTTCTGCAAAGGTGAACCCATGAGTTCGTCCACCCCCACCAACACGTCGAAGCTGGACCGCATCCTCGCCGACAACCAGCGCGACAAGGAAATGGGCTACCGCGACAAGGCCCTGAAGATGTACCCGCACGTCTGCGGCCGCTGCGCCCGTGAGTTTTCCGGCAAGCGCCTGAGCGAACTGACCGTGCACCACCGCGACCACAACCACGACAACAACCCGCAGGACGGCTCGAACTGGGAGCTGTTGTGCCTGTATTGCCACGACAACGAACACTCGCGTTACACCGATCAGCAGTATTTCGGCGAAGGCTCGCTGAGCACACCAAAGATCGCCAAGGCCACGCATAATCCGTTTGCGGCCCTGGCTGGCCTGATGAAAAAAGAAGACTGAAGATCTTCATCGCCTGAGCTGGCCCTTTCGCGAGCAGGCTCGCTCCCACAGGGGATGTGGGAGCGAGCCTGCTCGCGAAAGCGGCCTGCCAGACACCACAAGTCTCGAATCTGCCCGCCCTCCCCCAATCCCCGTATAATCGCGCTCTTTTTCTCGAAGGCACCCCGCTCGTGGCAGACAAACGGTACAGCTGCATTGGTTTGTATAACCCAAAATCACCGGAGAACGTCGGTTCGGTGATGCGCGCCGCAGGCTGTTACGGCGTGGCGTCGGTGTTCTACACCGGCAAGCGTTATGAACGCGCCGCCGACTTCGTCACCGACACCAAACGCGTGCACTACGACATCCCGCTGATCGGCATCGACGACCTGAAAAAAATCCTTCCGCTCAACTGCGTGCCCGTTGCGGTAGAGCTGGTCGAAGGCGCACGGCCGCTGCCGGAATATACCCACCCCGACCGCGCCCTGTACATCTTCGGGCCGGAAGACGGCTCGCTGGATAAAGAGATTCGCGACTGGTGCGAAGACGTCGTGTACATCCCGACCACCGGCTGCATGAACCTCGCCGCCACGGTCAACGTCGTGCTCTACGACCGCATGGCCAAAGGCCTGAACACCCGCTCCGGGCCGAAATTCCGCTGAAGCGTCGCACATTCGATGGAACAAGCTGACCGCCCTGGCAGTCAGCTTATCTATCAATCGCACCCTGCCTGGAGATAGACCATGAGCGAGCTCAAACGCGTAGAACGCATCGAATCCACCCCGTTCCAGTCGCCTTCGCACAAGAACGTGCATGGCTGGGAGCGCGTCGGCTCGTTGACCGGCGGCGTGCTGATGGTCGGCAAGGGCCTGCGCCGTGGCGGCGTGTTCGGCCTGATTCAAGTGGCGCTCGGCGGCATGGCCGTGGCCCGTGGCATTACCGGGCACTGCTCGGCGAAAAGCCTGCTGGAAAAAGGCCGTCAGGACATGAGCAACGTGCGGGCGAAGATCGAACGCGCTGGGGAAGAGCTGAGCAAGCTGAAGACCAATGCCGAAGTGGCCACCGAAACGGCAACCGTTACCGGCAATGATTCGCTGACCTCGCCGAAAGCCGGCGTCTGAGGCTTTAAAGCAAAAGATCGCAGCCTCCGGCAGCTCCTACACGGAATCACGTTTTCCATTGTAGGAGCTGCCGAAGGCTGCGATCTTTTGATCTTTACGGGTTCAACAACCCACCACCTCATCAGCCCGCGCGAAAAATCAGATGATCTTCCCAGTCATCCTCCGGCACGCTGCCTTCGGCGAGCATGCGCCCGGACTGGGAAATCCGCTCATGGTGCACCGCATCGCGGTCGCCACACACCAGGTGATGCCATAACGGCAGATCCTTGCCCTCGCTGACCAGACGATAACCGCAGGTCGGCGGCAGCCATTTGAATTCTTCCGCCTGACCCGGCGTGAGCTGGATGCAGTCCGGGACAAACTTGATCCGGTTCGGATAATCGCTGCACTGGCAGGTTTTCAGATCCAGCAGTTTGCAGGCGATGCGCGTGTAATAGACGCTGTTGTCTTCTTCATCCTCGAGCTTTTGCAGGCAGCACAGACCGCAGCCGTCGCACAGCGATTCCCATTCCTCGTGATCGAGTTGATCGAGGGTTTTGCGTTTCCAGAACGGTTCGACTATGGCGGCCATGGCTCAAGCATCAACATCAAGGTGGTGAAAAGGCCGCCAGTCTAGTGCCAGCGGACGCAAGGGCCAAGCGCTGGCGACTGTCGGTAAATCCGCTTGTCAGCGCCAGCGCCGCCCGCTGAGCAAACTGGTGGCTGCACTTTGAAACCAATGTGGGAGCGAGCCTGCTCGCGAAAGCGCTGTGTCAGACACGCTGTTGTCGACTGACACGCCCTCTTCGCGAGCAGGCTCGCTCCCACAGCGAAATCGGGTGAGTCAGTAACCGCGGGTGAAATCCACCTCGCCGCGCAACGCTTCACCCGCCTCATACGCTTTCAGATTCTGCACAAACAAATCCACCATCAGCGCCGGCGAGGTCGGTGCCGAGCTGTGCCCGGTCAGGAGCAAGCCCCACGCGGTCCAGAACGGATGGCGTTGCGGCAATGGTTCCTGACGGCAGACGTCGATCACCGCGCCGGCCAGGTGCCCTTCTTTCAAAGCTTCAACCAGATCGGCATCGACCACTGCCACACCGCGTCCAGCGTTGATGAACAGTCCGGTCGGTTTGAATTGCTTGAACAGCGCCGCGTCGTAGATATCGTGGGTGTGTTCGGTGTTCGGCAGCAGATTGACCACGTAGTCCACCTCGCCCACCAGACGCGGCAGATCCGCCAGCGCGCCGACTTCGACAAACGGCGCCTGTTCGCGGGCGCTGCTGGCGATGCCATAAAGCTCGACGCCGAACGGCCGCAGAAACTGCGCAACGCTCTGGCCGATGTCACCGGTGCCGACGATCAGCACCTTGCGCCCGACCAGACTCTGGCCGCTGCGGTTGTCCCACTTGCGCTCGACCTGACTGACCAGCCGCGCCAGCACTTCGCGTTCGTGGCCGAGGATGTAGGTCAGCACGTATTCGGCCATGACCTGACCGAAAATCCCCACGGCGCGGGTCAGGCGATAATCGCGGCGCAGGCCGTCGGCGAGCAGCGGCGTGATGCCGGCCCAGGTCGATTGCAGCCATTGCGGTTGATGGCCCTGGCGCAGCAGGGTCGCGAGCAGATCCGGCTGGCCCAGCCACACCGGGCAATCGGCGGCCTGCCGCGCCAGTTCGGCGGAGTCGCCGCTGGTCAGGACTTCAAGCTCGGGCAGTGCCTGACGCAGCAGGCGGGCGTATATCGCGTGGTCGTGTTCAGCAATCAGAACGCGCATCTTCAAACCTTTCGCAAACCGTGCAGACAGCCGCCGGGTTTGGGCCGGCCATCGCGGTAAAAACAGTTCCAGGGTTAACCGAGGCCCAGGACAGGGCCTCGCGGGTCAGACCGGGTCGTTGCGTCGCAGCAACTCTTCGGGCAAGTGCTCGATGTACTCGTCCTCGGCCGGTGGCATCTGCAGGTGATAGCCCTGCTTGTCGAGGTTTTCCAGAACCACGGTGATGTCTTCGCTGGCCAGCTTGCGCTCGGGCGACAGCACCAGATCGAAGGAATGCTTCGCTTTGCCGAAAGCCGTCATCAGCGCATCCGGCACGCGCTCGAGCGCATCGCTCTTGAGCACGTAGAGATACATGCCGCTGCGCTTGGAGCTTTGGTAGATGGAGCAAATACGTTTCAAGGCTGTTCTCCGGCGGTGGCCAGGCTGTCGAGCAGCTTCTGGCCGAGCAATTCGCGGCGCCAGCCACGCAGCGAATCGGGCAATTGGTAAGGCCCCTCGGGGAAGCCGCTTTTGACCAGCGCTTCGAGGGTTTTCTTGCGCAGCATCAGTTCCGGGGCAATACCCAGGCGTTCGGCCTCGGCCTGACCCAGCGCGCGCAGTTGTTTGATCAACGCAGCGGCTTCGATCGGCAACGGCTCGGGCACTGCCGGCGGCCATTGATCCGGCCCCACACTGCCAGAGCGCTTGATCAGATCAAGCAGAAACTGACCGTCCTGACGTACGGTACGCGGGTGCATGTCTTCGATCTTGCCCAGCGCCGCGAGGTTATCCGGCTGCGTGCGGGCCAGGGGCCACAGCGAGTGTTCCCGGACGATGCGGTTGCGCGGCAGGTCGCGGGCGCGGGCTTCTTTTTCGCGCCAGGCGCACAGCTCACGCAGCACGGCCAGTTGCGCACGGGACAGCTTCCACGCCAGTTTCGCCTCGCGATAGACCTCGTACGGATCGGTCTCGCGGCGCAGGTTGGCAACCAGTTCGGCGCCATCCTCCAGCACCCAGGCGAACTTGTCGGCGGACAGCTTGGGCCGCAACTCGACGAACACCTCAGCCAGATGCACGGCGTCTTCGGCGGCATAGCTGATCTGGGTATCGGACAGCGGGCGCTGCAACCAGTCGGAGCGGGTTTCGCCCTTGGGCAGGTCGATGCCGAGCACTTCCTGCACCAGACGCGAATAGCCCATCGAGAAGCCGAGGTTCAGGTAAGCGGCGGCCAGTTGCGTGTCGAACAACGGCGCCGGCAGGCTGCCGGTCAGGCGCAACAGCACTTCGAGGTCTTCGCTGCAGGCGTGCAGGACTTTGAGCACCGCCGGGTTCTCCAGCAACGCGGCCAGCGGTTGCCAGGCGTTGATGGTAAGCGGGTCGATCAGGTAGGCGCGTTTGCCGTCGCCGATCTGCAACAGGCCGGCAATCGGGTAGAAGGTGTCGACCCGCATGAATTCGGTGTCGAGGGCAACGAACGGCAGCTGCTGCCACTCGGCGCAAAACTGCGCGAGGCTTTCGTTGTCGCGAATCCAGTGAATATCGATAGCCACACGGCTCTCCCTTGAAGAATGGCGCGCAGTATATATCGCCACCGACGATTTACGCGCCTTTGAAGGGCAAGAGCTGTAAGGAAATGTCTTGCCTGTCAGCAAGAATAGTCTGACAGCAGAAACAGAAAGGCCCGTCGCATTGGTGCGACGGGCAGGGAACGCTTCACTGCTTGGCCAACACGCCGTCGATCACTGCGCCGCGACAACCGGCGAACATGTCCAGCGCCGGCTGATAGACGCTGCTGCGCACTTCCAGCAGGCCGAGCATCGAGTGGAACAGATTGTCCTGGCTCAGCGGTTTGTCCCGGCTCAGTTGCAGGCAATGGGTGTCGACCGAGTAGGCCTTCTGATAGCTGTCGGAGAACCACGCCAGCATCGCTACATGCTTCTGTTGCTCGGGCGCCAGCATATAAGGCGTGCCGTGCAGAAACAGGTTGTATTCGCCCAGCGATTCGCCGTGGTCCGACAGATAGAGCATGGCGGTGTCGACTTTGTCCTGATTGCTGCGCAGCACATCGATCAGGCTCGCCAGCACATGGTCGGTGTAGACCAAGGTGTTGTCGTAACCGTTGACGATACTTTCGCGACTGCAATTGTTCAGCGCGTTACTTTCACAGACCGGAGTGAAGTGTTCGTACTCCTTGGGATAACGCTTGAAGTAATCGGGGCCGTGACTGCCCATCTGATGCAGCACCAGCACGGTGTCCTTGTCCAGATGTTCGATAAAACTTTGCAGCCCTTGCAGGAGGATTTCATCGCGACATTCGCTGTTGGCGCACAACGCCGGGTCTTGCAACTTGCTGACATCCTGCACCGTGACACGGTCGCAAGTGCCTTTGCAGCCGGACTGATTATCGCGCCAGATCACATTGATGCCGGCACGCTTGAGTACGTCGAGCAAGCCCTCTTCATTCCTGGCCTTGCTGGCGTTGTAATCCTTGCGGCCCATATTGGAGAACATGCACGGTACCGAGACTGCGGTTTCCGTGCCGCAGGAATGCACGTCAGTGAAAGCGATCAGCCCCGCTTCCTTGTCCAGTTGCGGCGTGGTGTCTCGGTCGTAACCGAGAATGCCGAAGTTCTGCGCCCGCGCACTCTCCCCCACCACCAGCACCGTGAGGGATTTGCGTGGCTGTAGCTGCAAGTCGGGATTGCGCTGGGCATCTTCGCCGATCTTGATGAACGGCTGCTGCGCCGAGACCACTTGCTCTTGCAGATAACCAATGGATGCGCCGATGTAATTGCTCGGCACCAGCATCAGGCGAATTTCGTGGTGATTGCGAAACAGCGACGACAAGCCTTGATAGTTGGCCAATGCGACAACACCGATCACCGCTGCCGAGGCAACACTGACAATAACTTTGCTGAACAACTCGCGATGCCAGCGCCGATAACTGACCGGAACTTTCCACAACAACAAACACGGCAGGACACCCAGCAAGAGAATATAAGCAAACAACTTCAATGAGAGCAGATCACGCACTTCCGTGACGTTGGTCTCGGCAAAGTTGCGCAACATGCCGGCATCGATCATCACGCCATATTGGCTCATGAAATAAGCCACGCCGGCGCTGACTAAAAACAACAGGGTCAATAGTGGTTTAAGCAGTGGCCGGAAAGCGAATAATGTCAGGACTATGTTGAACGCGGCAAAGATCATCACGCCAAACGCAACGCGCATGGCGATGCCCTTGCCATCGGCGGCGGTGATCTCGAACAGATGTTGCCAAAGCACCAGATTGAAACCGAGCAACAAAAAGGCGCTGGCAAACAACGTCACCCATTCCGGGTGCACGGCTTTTAACTTCAACATATGAGTGACTGTTCCTGAAAGAAGAGCCTCGTCGATTGTGAAAATTTCATTCACCGAGGCATGCCAAACTTTAGGCGGCAGCGAATCAATTTTTCGTGAAAAAGATGCTAATGATTAGTTGCCTCGGAGTACGAACGTGAAGGTTTGCGAGTATTTGAGAATGGTTCAGGTTTTATTCAGTTTCAGGCACTTCGCAATGTCCTGTGGGAGCGAGCCTGCTCGCGAAAGCGCAGTGTCAGCAAATGAATGTCTGTCTGGAGGAACGCATTCGCGAGCAGGCTCGCTCCCACATCGGGACAGGGGTGTTATCGAGTTTTTAGGTCTGGCCCGCGACTTTCTGATTTGCCGACGTCGGCGACGCCAAGCCTAATCATCAGCCTCCGCACTCAAAGGCCCGCCGATGAATCACACCCGCCCCGCCGCTTGGCTGATGCTCGCGATCATCCTTGTCGCACTTAATCTGCGCCCCTCAATGGCAGCCATCGGGCCGCTGCTGTCGGCGATCCGTGGCGATATACCGTTGAGCTTCACGCTTGCCTCTCTGCTGACGATGCTGCCGGTGATGGCCATGGGACTGGCGATGTTTTTCGGCCTGAGCATCAGCCAGCGCCTGGGCGACCGACGCACGGTGCTGCTGTCGCTGTTGATCATCGGGCTGGCGAGCGTGTCACGGCTGTTTATCGATTCGGCGATCGAGCTGATCGTCAGCGCGATGCTGGCCGGCATTGGCATAGCCCTGATTCAGGCATTGATGCCGGCGCTGATCAAATCGCGCTTTGCTGACAACGTGGCGTTATGCATGGGCGTCTACGTCACGTCAATCATGGGCGGCGCGGCGATTGCCGCCTCGTTCGCGCCACTGGTGATGGTGCAGGCCGGCAGCTGGCGCGTGGGGCTGGCCATCTGGGCGGCGTTGGCATTGGTCGCGTTGCTGGTCTGGTGCTTGCAGCCCGCGCAAGCCATATCAACGGTGACCCGGCGGGAGTCTTTCATCACCCGCCCTCGCGCCTGGTTGCTGGCGATTTTCTTTGGCCTCGGTACGGCGTCCTACACCTGTGTCCTCGCCTGGCTCGCCCCGTATTACGTGGAAAAAGGCTGGAGTGAACAGAACGCTGGGCTGCTGTTGGGTTTTCTTACAGCGATGGAGGTCATTTCCGGCCTGGCAGTGCCTGCGATCGCCAATCGCAGCCGTGATCGGCGTGGGATAGTGGCGGTTCTGCTGTTGCTGATCATCGGCGGTTTCTGCGGGCTGATACTCGTCCCGCAATATTTGGCCCTGCTGTGGCCTTGTCTGTTGGGCCTGGGGATTGGCGGTCTGTTTCCGATGAGCCTGATCGTCGCGCTGGATCATTGCGACGAGCCGCAGCGTGCCGGTGGCCTGACCGCGTTTGTACAGGGGATCGGTTATCTGATCGCCAGCCTCTCGCCGCTGTTGGCAGGGATGATTCGCGATCGGCTGGGCAATTTCGAAGGCGCGTGGTGGGCGTTGACGGCGGTGATGGTGATCATGCTGCTGATGGTGATGCGCTTCGACCCTCGCCACTACGCGCGCCACTTGCCTCGCCCGGGCTAGAGGCCTCTGGCCATCTTTTGCGCACGAGATTGGCAACGTCGTGTTGCTAAAAGTTTCTGTCCCACATGTGTCCGTGAAATGTCCTACAAGGGTTTCTCCTGGCACCATCGTTCCGTTAGGATCGTACGCACACGTTTGCGCGAATTCTGCGCAAGGGGGCACAGCGAGACGGAACTCATGCTGAACAGTAATTTGCTTCGCAAGCTCGACATGCAGGACTTGATGGTATTCGTCGCCGTGTACGAGCAGAGCAGTGTCACCGATGTCTCGGAAACCCTGTTCGTCAGCCAGTCCACCGTCAGTTATTGCCTGAAGAAACTGCGCACCAGTTTCGAAGACGAACTGTTCATCAACACCCGCACCGGCATGCGCCCGACCTACAAGGCCTGCAGCATGTACGGCCATGTGCAGAAGATCATCGAAAGCATCAACCTCTGCCACGCCGGTGCCCCGGCCTTCGACCCGAGCCGGCAGGCGGTGACTTTCAACATTTGCGCCCCGGAATACTTCGAGCAATTGATTCTGCCGCGACTGTTGAAGCGCTTCGACTTCGATGACTTGCCGGTGATGGTCAACATGCACAAGTTTGAAACCGATGTGCCGGCCGAAGAGTTGCGCGACGGCAGCCTCGATCTGGTGATCAGTTTCGGCCCGCACTTTCACCGCCAGCATGCGGATCTGAAATCACGGATGCTGCTGGAAGATGACCTGGTCTGCGTCTTCGACAAACGCGCCACGCCACTCGAACCGCGGTTGAGCCTGCAAGCATTCACCGAACGTCGGCATGTGTTCCCGACGCCATGGACATCAAGCACCAACATGGTCGACGGCTGGCTGGCGCGGCAGGCGCAGAAACGTCAGATTGTCGCGCGCTCGAACAGCTACAGCGCCGCGTTGAAGATGATCACCGGCACCGATTTCATCCTCACCCTGCCCCGGCGTATCCAGCGTTTGCTGACCAACGACGCGGTGTTCAACCACTGCGAGGCGCCCAATGGCTTGCCGGGTTTCACCCTCGACATGCAGTGGAGCCAGAACGCCGATCAGGACAGCGCCAACGTCTGGCTGCGCGAGCAGGTGATTCAGGTGTGCAGCGAGCTGGAAAACGCCTGAGCGTCAGACGCCGATCGCGGCTTTGCTGTAGGACTCGCGATCGATGTCGAGCAGTTCGACACACAGTTGCACTTCGAGCCCGGCCGGCCATTCGCAGAGCTCCTGCAACACCGCCAGCAGGCTTTGCGAGAGCTGCTTCTTGATCTCCGCCGAGCGCCCGCTGAGCAAGGCCAGTTTCACATGGACGAAGGCGCGCTCGCCCTGCGCCGTACCGACCTTGAAGTTGTCGATCTTGATCGCGCGGCTCTTGATGTCGAACTCCGCGCCAAACTGACCGGAACCGACCAGCGTATTGTTGAGCCGGATCAGGGCGATGTCAGCGTTCAACTGCGTCAGGTTGGCGGTGTATTCCATGTGCAGGTGTGGCATTGCGGATCTCCAGTCGGCGGATGCGGGGGGCGTACATATAACACAGTCGGCTCAACGCATTCCCTGTAGGAGCTGTCGAGTGAAACGAGGCTGCGAGCTTTTGATTTTGTGTTTTTCACAATCAAGATCAAAAGATCGCAGCCTGCGGCAGCTCCTACAAGGGATCGTAGTGCTCAGCTGGCCGTTCACTCATGAACGCTTCGAGCCGCGAGCGCAGCCAGCGTTCGGCCGGGTCGCTGTCGACGTGGCTGAGCCAGACCATCGACAGGTCCAATGTCGGCGTCTTGAACGGAAACGGTTCCTGGAACAGCGCCCCGGACGCCGCCATCGCCGCTGCGGTGTAATCCGGCAGGCTGGCGATCAGGTCGGTGCCGGCCAGCAACGCCGGCAGTGCGCTGTATTGCGGCACCGACAACACCACCTGCCGCGTGCGGCCCAGTTCCGCCAGCCACTCATCGGCGTAGCCACTGACATTGGCCGTGTGCGACACCAGCACATGCGGGCGAGCGCAATATTCGTCGAGGGTCAGCGGTGTAGCAGAGGCATCGGCGCGCAAAATGCTCGGCTGGATGTGCCGCAGCAGTTTGCGTTTGGCGTTGGCCGGCAGGCCCCGGGTCTGGCTGATGCCGACGGTGATATCGCCGGCGGCCAACAGGTCGGGAATGCGCCAGTAATCGACATGCTGCACCACGAACACCACGCTCGGTGCTTCCTGGCGCAGCGCGCGCAACAGCGGCGGCAGCAGGCCGAATTCGACGTCGTCGGACAGGCCGATGCGAAAGGTCATGGTGCTGGTGGCGGGATCGAAATCGCGGGTCAGGCTCAGCGCCGCCGACAGTGAATCCAGTGCCGGTTTGAGATGGCGGTAAATGTCTTCGGCGCGGGCCGTCGGTTCCATGCGATGGCCGACGCGGATGAACAGCGGATCATTGAGCATCGTGCGCAAACGGTTGAGTGCCGAACTGATGGTCGGCTGGCCGAGGAACAGCTTCTCCGCCGCGCGGGTCACGTTGCGCTCCAGCATCAGGGTCTCGAACACCACCATCAGGTTGATGTCGGCCTTGCGTAGTTCATTGCGGTTCATCCATTGCCCCTGCTCCCGGAATAGCGGCAGTGTAGAAAGGCGTTGGGGATGCCGTCCATAAACGTTTATGCAGCGGCTTTTGCAGAAACATTCGCGAACGATTGGAAACAAATCCCCGATAGCCAAAAAAACCCGCTGCGCTAGGCTTGCGTCGATGCGCCACACAGGTTGGCGCGCACATCCATCGCAGGGAGCGAACCCCATGTATTTCGAAATCTACCGACAAACCCGAGGCACCCCGAGCACTGGCAAAGGCCAATGGCGCTGGCGGCTGCGTGCGCGTAACCACGAGACCGTGGCCAGTGGCGAATCGTATGTGAACAAGGCTGATTGCCTGCATGTGATCAATCTGATCAAAGCCGTACAGGGCGAGACGCCGATCAAGGAAATTTGAGCGACGTCCCGTTCATCTGCAAAGCGGCACCGTCTGTCGCCCTTCAAAGGGTTTATTTGAATGCTTGTCAGCGGTGTTCATCAAAGGTGCATGTACTGCAATTTTTGCTGCCATGCACCCAAGGATTTCAGCCATGTCCCATGAGCACCGCTACCTCGTCAGTTTCATCGTCGACAACCAGCCGCAAAGCCGCACGCTGATCCACGATGGCGACACCCTTGATCCGGGTCTCGCTGAAACCCTGGTCAAGACCGCTTTCGCCGAATTGAAGACCGCTTCACTGAGCGACGTCCAGGTGCAGAAACGCACCAGGCCCGACGAAGGCGACAACGTCCCCGGCCACTATCAGCAGCCATGAGCCGATCCCGGGCCGCCACCATCCATCGATGCTGCGGAGGTTACGCGCCATGAAATCACTCGCCGCGATCTGCCTTGCGGTCTTGGCTATGAGCGTCCAGCCAGGCCATGCAGACACTATCGACGCCTTCATCGAAGAGGCGGCACAGCAAAGCCTGTTCCAGCACAACAGTTCGCGCATCGCCTTGGAAAAGGCAATTTTGCCCGAAGTCAAAGCGTTCGCCAGACAAATGATCTCCGACCATGAGCGTTTCGATAAACAAATCAGGCAGCTGGGGCAAAGCCAGCATATGGTGGTTCCCGCTGAACCCTCGGTGGCATCCAAAGCCAAGCAGCTACGCCTTGAATCAAGGGATGACTCGTTCGACCGCATTTACATCGACAGCCAGGCCGAAACCCTTGAGCAAAAGCTGATGCTGTTCAAGAAAGAAGCGATGTCATCACAAAATCCGCAGCTCAAGGCTTTCGCCCAATCCGCATTGCCGGACATCGAGAAACAGGCAAAAACTGCCCGCGACCTGCAGGAAAAACTCAAGCCCTCCGCTGGCGCACTGAAATCCGTCAACCCCTGACTAACGGGGAACAATCAAAGCTGTAATAGAACCACGGCCACCAGTACGGCGATTACTGCCGATACCGCCAGCACTTGAGTCGAAGTCAAGGCCAGCGCCGCGTCCTTTGAGCGGCCGATAAAGCGGCCACGGGTCTGATGCCGATCCGGCTGCGCTTCGAACAGATTGTCCGGGTGCTCGTTGTCTTCAGGCTCATTGGTCTGCTGACCGGACCATGCACTTCGCGCCATCAAACGGTCGAGCAGACCGGGCATGACCGACTGGCCGACAATCGCTTTGATCGTCGACCACCCCAGCCACAACTCTCGCGGCGGACGCTTTACCACACTGAAAATTGCCCGTGCTGCCACATCGGGGTCGTGAATCGGTGGCACCGGTTGGGGACGCTTGGGCAATTTGTTGCGTGCCCAATCGAACTGCGGGGTATTGATCGCCGGCAATTGCACCATGCACACGCGAATATGGCTGCGCTCATGCAGCAACTCACAGCGCAATGAATCAGTAAAACCGCGCACAGCGAACTTCGCCCCGCAATAGGCGGCCTGCAACGGAATGGCGCGATAGGCCAGTGCCGAGCCGACCTGGATGATCAGGCCCTTGTTGCGCGCACGCATCAACGACAGCGCCGCCAAGGTGCCATGAACCGTACCGAGATAGGTCACCTGAGTGACGCGCTCGATCTCGGCGGCGGGCAATTGTTCTATCGGCGAGAGCACCGTGACCATCGCCGCGTTGACCCACACCGCCAGCGGCCCAAGCGTGGCTTCCAGTTGCTGCGCGGCCTCTTGCACGGCGAGCGCATCGGCGACATCGACGCTAACCGTTTCAACCTGAACGCCATACGCTTGCAGCTCTGCTTGCGTGGCGGCCAGTCCCGCCGGATCACGCGCCAACAGGCCGATGCGGTAGCCCCCAGCGGCAAATCGATGAGCCACCGCGCGCCCCACGCCAGCACTGGCGCCGCTTATCACCACCAAAGGTTGCTCCTGCATGAACCGTTCTCCCTGATGCTCAGTCGATCGGCCCGATATTGATCATCAGGTCATCGCCCAGCCCTTGCACCTTGGCCAGTACGTCCACCGGCGTCTCGCTGGAAAAATGCACGACGTAGCCCATGCCGCTGCCGTCCTCTTCGATTGCACTGACCCACGACTCCACCTCGTCAGCATCCAGCCCCAGCGCCTGACCGAACTGGCGGTTGCGGTGATCGGAATCGGTTTCGTCCATCGGATAATCACTCATAGCAAACATCTCCTCGGGGATCGTCCCCTCACTGGTTGCTCAATGTGGTCTTAAGGATGGACGCCGAACGTTCACTGACAGTTCGTTTTTTCAGCCGAGCATCGAGCGCAGCTTGCGCAACAGATCCACCGGCGCGTAGGGCTTGGCGATCAATTCGAACTCATTGTCAGCCAGCTCATTGGGCGTCGACTCGTCCGCGCAGTAGCCGGTCGTCAGCAGGATCTTCATGGTCGGATAGCGCTGGGTGATTTCCCGCGCCAGTGCCAGCCCGTTCATCTCACCGGGCATGACCAGATCGGTGAAGACCAGCTCAAAGTCGCTACTCTGCAACATCGCCAGTGCCTCGCTCGCGTCTGCAGCGATGGTGGTCCGGTAACCCTGTTCGGACAGTACGAAGCGCGCCAGTTCAGCAACTTCGGCGCGATCCTCGACGATCAGGATGCGCTCCGTGCCCTTGAGATTTTCTGCGGTTTCAGCGGAGCCAGGTGCCGATAGCTGACTGTCATCCGCCGGGAAGAACAGGCGCACCGTGGTGCCGAGCCCCGGTGTCGATTCGATTTTGACCACACCGCCGGATTGCTTGACGAAGCCGTAAACCATCGACAAACCGAGGCCGGCACCGTTGCCCTCCTCCTTGGTGGTGAAAAACGGTTCCATGACCTTTTCGAGATCGTCAGCGGCAATGCCCACGCCGTTATCGGCGATTGCGATGCAGACGTAACGCCCCGCCGCCAGTCCGCCCTGGTGCGGATCGGTCGCGTCCGGGACAACGACGTTGCGCGTCTGCACGGTGATCACGGGCTGTTGCTGTTGCTGCTGCCCCAATGCATCGCGGGCATTGGACAGCAGATGATTCAGTGCCATCTCGGCCTGCGCCGGGTCGAGCCGGCAGTTCCACAAATCCTCGGCCAGTTCGAATCGCGGTTCCAGATCGGCGGATTCATGCGTCGGCAGCGCAGAGCGCTCAAGCAAGGCATTGAGATTGATCACCCGGCCTTCGAGCCGCTGTCGGCGGGAGAATGCCAGCAGATGCTGGGTCAGCAAACGTGCTTTTTCCGCCGCCGCGCGAGCGTGGCCGGCGCCGACCACGATGCGTTGCGGATCAATGCTCGGCCGCTTGGCGGTGTGCTGGATCAGCTCGATGTAGCCGATCATCACTTGCAACAGATTGTTGAAATCGTGAGCGATGCCACCGGTCAACTGGCCCAGCGCTTCCATGTTCTCGCTGTAGCGCAAACCGTCCTCGGCGTCGCGTCGGCGGCTGACGTCCATTTGCGAGGCGAAGAAATACACCAGTTGCCCGCGCTCGTTGAATAGTGGCGCGATGAACAGCTCGTTCCAGAACGACGAGCCATCCTTGCGATAGTTGAGTACCTCCACGCAGGTTTCGTGTTGATGTTTGAGCGCTTGCTTGACCTGTTGCAAGACGGAACGATCAGTCTGCTCGCCTTGCAGAAACCTGCAGTTGCGCCCGAGCACTTCTTCCAGCTCGTAGCCGCTGAGTTCAAGAAACGCATTGTTGGCAAAAATGATGGGATCGTCGGGCTGCGCTGGATCGGTGACAATCATGGCCATACGGCTGACCTGCACCGCCGCGAAAAACACATCTTTGCGTTCTTGCGAAAGGGTCGCCGCATCGGCGCGGTCGACGATCGGCCTGGATTTTCTGGGCAAGTTGACCTCCGCTAAGTGACTCCGTTTCGCTGTGACCATCATCAGCGAGCGAAGTGCCAAGGCCGCACACCGCAACGGCGGGTGTCCGATGAATTGTCCCGGTACTTCGATGGATCCGAATCGCCTCGCTGATTGTCGAAAGCTCACCGAGAACTGCACGCAAGATCTGAAATCCGATCCGCCAGGGAGAACCACCGTGGATTTGTTGTTTCTGGGCACGTCTGCCGGCGTGCCGACCCGCCAGCGCAACGTCAGCGCAACAGCATTGATCGCCTCTGCCGGCAAGGGCTGGTACCTGATCGATTGCGGTGAAGGCACTCAGCATCAGGTGCTGCGCACGCCGCTGTCACTGAGTGAATTGCGGGCGATTTTCATCACTCATGTGCACGCCGATCACTGCCTGGGCTTGCCGGGTCTGCTGGCGAGCACCGGCATGTCCGGACGCACGCGGCCGCTGGACATTATTCTGCCGGCGGCGCTGCAGCCATGGCTGAGAATGAGCCTCGAGGTGACGCAATCGCATCTGCCCTTCGAGATCAACCTGCACGCCGTGGAAACGCTTACCGAATGGCGCAACCTCAACGTCCAGGTGCAGACCGTCGAGTTGTCGCACCGTGTGCCGTGTCACGGTTATGTATTTACCGAGTCCGATCCGGAACCGCGTCTCGACGTGCAGCGACTCGACGCTGAAGGCATCGAACGCGGCCCGCTCTGGGGTCAGTTGGCCCATGGTCAGGACGTGGAGGTTGACGGGCGAATGCTGCACGCTCGCGACTATCTGCTGAGCGCGCGACCTGATCGGCGCATCATCGTCTGCGGCGACAACGATCGGCCGGCACTGCTGGCAGAAGTGGCGCAATCGGCGGACGTGCTGGTGCATGAAGCGACATTCGTGCAGGCAGCAATCGACCGCGCTCGAGCCAGTTACGGCCACAGTAGCGCCGCCGCTGTCGCCGGTTTCGCCGAATCCGCTGGGGTGCGCAACCTGGTGCTGACGCACTTTAGCGCGCGCTATCAGGCCAACCCGGCGCTGAGTCCATCCATCGAAGATGTGCGCAGTGAAGCGGCGGCGCTGTATGACGGCCACCTGATTCTGGCGCGGGATCTGCAACGCTATCACTTGGATCGGCTGGGTCATTTGCAACCGGTGGAGATCGAGCGCAAGCCGCTGCAGGTCGCACCGTAATTTGATAGCGCGTCCGCCCGTCTGGCAGGCGGACGCCGGTGGCAAGGGTTACTTCTTGGCTTCTTTGTCCGGATCCGCCGAGCGTTCCAGAAACGCGTCGGTCAGTTGCGGCAAATGCTTGAGCAGCCATTCAGCCATGGCCACTTCCTGCGGCAGAATCTGTTCGCAGGCCTTCTGCGTCTGCGTGTCCCCCGCCGCTTTCGCCGCTGCGATCAGCACGGTATAGCTGGCGACCTCCATGTTCTCGAAAACGTAGCCGGCCATGGCGCCCTTGATCACTTCATCGCTCATCAAGGAGCCGCCGACAGCCTGACCGAACGCCATCAATTTGCCGCCCAGGTCTTTCATCGTCGAGGATTCACCGCCCAGACGTTGCAGGCATTCGTCGATGAGTTTCTGCTGGCCGAGGGTTTCTTCGATGTGCTGATCGATGCGCGCCTTGAGCTGCGGGTAATGTTCCAGACGCTTGGATTGTGCCTTGAGCATTTGCTCGGCCTGTTGCTCCATGGCATGGGCATCACGCAGCCAGTCGAGCAGGTTTTCCTGTGGAGTAGCCATTGTCGAGTCCTCTTCTTGATGATTTCACAGTGATCAACCGGGGCGCGCCGCTCGATGTCCGGCGCGCCCCACGTGCCTTACAAACCAGGCTTGGCCTGCGCGCCGGAGCCCAGATCCGCACCGGTGACCGGCTCGCTGTTGGGGTCGGACATGGTGCGCATCTTCATGTTTTCCAGCAGCGCTTCGTCGGCGCTGTCCAGTTGCACGGTGGCCAAGCCATCGCCGCCGTCGACCGCTGGCGTCGGGGTTTCGACGAACTCCCAATCGTCGCCCTGATTCCACGGGCCGCGCATGCTTTCGGTGCCTTGCGACATGTTGAAGTAGACGTTGGTGAACTCAGGCATGCCGGGCAGCTTGCCTTGCGGGAAGTTTGGCTGAATCGAATGCAGGGCTTTTTCGAACGACAACTGGTGGGCGATCTCACGGGTCATCAGAAAGCCCAGAGCCTCTTTCACGCCGGGGTCATCGGTCACGTTCATCAAGCGCTCATAGACGATCTTCGCCCGTGCTTCAGCAGCAATATTGGAGCGCATGTCGGCGGTCGGCTCACCGATGGTATCGACGTACGCCGCCGTCCATGGCACACCGGCAGAGTTGGTCAGCGGCGAACCGGCACCGTAGAGCAGGCTGGTGATGTGCGAGTCATTGCCGTTGCCATTGAGCGAGCGATACAGCTCGCCCTCCTGCTCGACGCCTTCGGCCATCCGGCCTTTCGCGCCCTTGTTGAGCATGACGATGATCGAGCCAATGATTTCCAAATGGCTGAGTTCTTCAGTGGCGATATCCATCAGCAAGTCCTTGCGTCCCGGATCGTCCTCGGCCAGGGCTTGAGTGAAATAGCGCGAAGCCGCCGCCAGTTCACCTTGTGCGCCGCCAAACTGCTCGAGCAACAGATTGGCCAGCCCCGGATTGGGCTCGGCGACACGAACGGTGTATTGAAGTCGCTTGTTATGTAGAAACATGACAAATCTCCTCAGTCGGGTAAGCGTGGCAAGTTCTGGGTAAAAGTTTGCCTACCCTTTTGTGAAGCATTGTCGTTGCGGAAATTTCAAAAAATTTGCGGCGACAGGACAAATGGTTTGAACCGCGCCAACAAGCGAAACGGGGCTATACCGCTGGGGGTATTCGCACTGGAATGACCGGAACTTATTGCCGGAATCGAGTCTCCAGCGCGCGATTCGATTTCCAGCGCCGCGATCACTAACGCAGCAAATGCACCACCAACCCAACCAGCGCACAGCCCAGCAACACCTGAATCACTCCGCGCTTGAAGCGAAACAGGGCAATGGCCGCGGCAAGCGCAATCAACGCCGATGGCCAATCCAGGCTGCCGCTGAAGCCTTGCGGCCAGAGCACGTGGTAGCCGAAGAAACACGCCAGATTGAGAATCACCCCAACCACCGCAGCGGTGATCGCGGTCAGTGGTGCGGTGAATTTGAGTTCGTCGTGCGTCGACTCCACCAGCGGGCCGCCGGCGAGGATGAACAGGAATGAGGGCAGAAAGGTAAACCACGTCACCAGCGCGGCGGCGACCGCTCCGGCGAGAAACACCTGATCGGCGCCGAACACCTGCGCCACATAAGCCCCGACAAAACCGACAAACGCCACCACCATGATCAGCGGCCCCGGTGTGGTTTCGCCCAGCGCCAGGCCGTCGATCATCTGCGTCGGCGTCAGCCAGCCGTAGTGGCCGACCGCACCTTGATAGACATAGGGCAACACCGCATAAGCTCCGCCAAAGGTAAGCAGCGCAGCTTTGGTGAAGAACCAGCTCATTTGCGTCAACGTGCCCTGCCAGCCGAATAGCGCGGTCAATACTCCCATCGGCAACGCCCAAAGCGCGACGCCAATCACGGCGAGCGTGGCCAGTTTCGTCCAGCTGAAACGGGCATGGGCCGGGGTTGGCGTGTCGTCGTCGATCAACGCCGTGCCGAAAGACTTCTTCGCTGCGCTATGCCCGCCGGCCCTGAATTTCTCCGGTGCCAGGCGACCGCCAAAATAGCCAGTCACCGCAGCACCCAGCACGATCAACGGGAACGGCACATTGAACGCAAAAATCGCCGTAAACGACGCCGCCGCAATCGCCCACAGCCAATTATTCTTCAGCGCCCGCGAACCGATGCGATGCGCCGCCTGCACGACAATGGCCGTCACCGCAGGCTTGATCCCGTAAAACAGCCCAGCGACCACCGGCACTTCACCGAAGGCGATATAGAGCCACGACAGGAAAATCAGGATGAACAGCGAAGGCAACACGAACAACGCCCCGGCCACAATCCCGCCCCAGCTGCGATGCATCAGCCAGCCAATGTAAGTCGCCAATTGCTGCGCCTCAGGCCCGGGCAGCAACATGCAATAGTTCAAGGCATGCAGAAAACGCCGCTCGGAAATCCAGCGCCGCCGCTCGACCAACTCCTGGTGCATGATCGAAATCTGCCCGGCCGGCCCGCCGAAACTGATAAAGCCCAGCTTCAACCAGAACCAGAACGCCTCGCGCAGACTCACGGCCTGCGGCCTAACGTCGTCATCACCCGCCAACGGCTGAACTTCACTCATCGAGCTGTTCCTTTTATGCAGTCGGCAGGTTGTACCCGAAAAGCCTCACGAACGAAACGCCAGAAACGAAAAAGCCCCCGTAATCAGCAATGATTACGGGGGCTTCGTCTTGTTCAATAATGGCGGAGAGATAGGGATTCGAACCCACGGCACACCCCAGCCATACCGCTATAGACCTTCATAGCGCGGACTTCGAATCATTTGAATTGGTATAGAACGGCCTGCACAGACCTAATATATGCCCTAAATTTGCCCTAAAGATTGCTGGAAAATTTTGAGTCAATTTCCCGATTTTCAGCTCGGGCATTTCTACAGCTGCTGCCCCCTCTAGCTAAAGAGAATCCGAGACGCTACTCTAGATACTGTTCATCCATACAGCAAAAGGACGTCTTTCATGAGTGCTGAAATTGTCAATTTCTCAAAAGCTAGATCCGTATCCGAAGCGGCGGAGGACGCTGCCCTGTTAGCTTTTTTTCAACGACTGCCGGCCACCTTTTCTGCACGTCACTGCTCTGTAGCAAGAGAAATGCTGGACTGGAGCATCGAGGCATTAGCCTTCCGTTCTTCCGTTTCTGTGAAAGCCATCAAAGATCTTGAGAGCGGTACAAGGAAGTTGAATGAGGTAACGATGCAGGCATTGGCTTACGCATTCGAGAATGAAGGGCTAATTTTCATCCCAGGTCACCCCCCATCTAAAGGTGAGAACTGCCGAGGTGCGACTACCGATCCCAAACAGCGAGACGATTTCCACTTGATTGAATAACGAGCCAAGAGCAGCGAAAATCAATAAAGATGGTTAGGAATAGGCCCTTTGCTCTCCATTCGCCAGCGGCAGCTTTCGGCCATGAGCAGCCATTCGCACTTTGGACTATCGATACCCATAGCGGGCTGCATTTCGAGTTGTGTCAAAAGCAGTAATTATAGTTATGCAATCGTCGGGCAGCTTTCAGTGTAGAGATTCGCTATTCATTTTTAAACTTGGTCAATTCAAAACCCGTGGAGCCTTTCTGAATTTTTTCTAATCCGACGTGAGCGAAATGGTTGCTCTTTTTCAAAATCCCTACTAATTCGCTGATTGTTTGCTTTTTTGAATTAAGGCCAATAATGACTTTTGAAATTGCCGTAGCCGGGACATCAAATAACGACACATCATCACCGGATGGGGTTTTAAATCTTTTGCATGCTGCATCTAATGGCAAGAGCATGCGCCATTCCTGTTCGTATTCCCAACTTTTATTTTTCAGGACAAAAGTATCAAACGGCATATCCATCATTGTGGCACCTGGCTGCCTATCAGCATAAACTACTCGACGCAGGTGATAAAACTCATCCTTGTCAGATCGCCGACCGTTGAAAAAAGGATGCGCAGTATCAAACTCCAGCACAAACCCTGTTGAGTTTTCTGCATAATTTGCCCACATAGGAGGGGATACAGGCGTTGCGCTCAAGCTCAAAATGCCAATTGTTTTATTAAGACCTTCATAAAGTTTATTTTTTAATTTTGATGTTAATGGTGCTATGTAGGCTCCATGAATGCTATTGATTTGTTCCGAATTGAAAATTGTTGAGGTGAATTGCTCAAGCATATGAACAAGCTGCTCTTTCGGTAATAGCGCAAGCAAAGCTTTCTGTTCATCTGGGAGGCTGTTAATTGCTTCTAAGGCAATTTCATGTTTATCTGCTTTTTCGTAGTGCTCTCGAAGCTGTTGAGTTGACAAAGCCTCACTAAATAGCAGATTAAATTCGAATGGATCATTTAGTGCGGATGGCTGAGTAAATCGTATTGTCAGGTGTTGTAATACGTCAACTCTAGCAGAAGGAATGTATTTGTATAGTTTCTCTGGTGGCAGGTCCATGGCATCTACACGCTTCAAGATTAAAGACAGTTAAAATATCATATAGAAGAATATTTAGTCGGGTGGCAAAGGGGCATATCCGATCTGTTCAGTTTCCGTTTAGTCCGCTGTCGCGCGTCAGAAGGCGGCGCTTCCAATAAATTTCTTTCTGCATCATTTCATCCTTCCCTGTATGTTTATCCGCAATTTCGAGAATGCTAAACCTGAAATTTTCTGCGAAATTTTTGCCACGCTTAGTTCGCAGATCTCGTATGCGGATATTTCCACCATGTCCGTTATTAGAGTAGTTAACCCAGCGTTCCCACAAACCGCCCGTCCCGGTCGCCGAGCCTACGTATAGCTGATGCTCGCCTTCAGTACGGTCAGATATGAGATACACACCTGCTACGCTGGAAAGCGCTGTCTGCCAAGATTCTAGACCCTGTTGGGCGATAATGTTCAATTCTCTGTGAGATATATCTACTTCCTTGAAGCCGGGAAATTTTCCGACTGTCATAGGCTTTTCCAGCATTGATGATACAACCATGCTTTTCAGGCACGTTTCAAGCCAGAGATAGTTACCTCGTGGTTTTGTGTAGTCGAGTATCAAGCGGCCTTCCAGCTCGGCAAATTCAGGCACACGACGGTAGTCGTACACGAAGTCACGATTCCCTTTACTACCCTTCGATTCGTTGACTTTGAGTGAATCGTACACACCAGCCAGTAACCATTTCTTAGTGCCAGGCAGTTCTACCAGACCAATCACGTACTCGCATTCAAAGTTTCTTCGGGACTGCCATGACTGCCAATCATCGAAATCGCCTGCAAGGAATACATCCATTGGGTGTTCAAACCCATTGTGTTGTGCGAGATGAACCTTTGTATTTTGGATTGTAAGTGACGGCAGCATGCTGCTCAGGAGTTGCATAAGCATAAAAGGTTGACTCTGCTGGAAGGGACTACGTGCCCCAAGGATTCCATAGCAGCGCTTAAGCCGTCCAGATCGTCTTTCAGGTAGTTTTGATTGGTATAGGCGGTGATGGCTAGGTACAACAGCGTTTGGCCGGAAGCAGCCGGATATGACTGACCGCTTCTGGCCGGTAGCGGTCGTTAGCCAACGTCCGTTTATGGCCGACTCCCGCCTGTCGTGACCGTCAGAGGTCGGCCAGAATCGGACGCTCAATGGTGTTCCTCAAAACAGCAGCTCCACCATTCTGATCTACCTCGGTCTAGGGCATAGAACCGTCTACGAAACTCTGGGCGATTCAGTAATCCCTGAGGCGCTACTTCTCAAAAACTCCGACAGCTCATCCAATGAGCACGCCCATCGCAATTTACCTACAGACATTGACAGAGACGCAGGATGGCTCGTGTACACCGCAAAGGGCGTGCAAACCACTCCAATGATCTGCTTGTAGCTTGTGAAATTGAAATTATCACCTTCCTTCCGAGCTTGGAGTTTGCTGACGATGTTTGCCCAATAATCTACCCCTTTGTCCACCGTCGATGCTGCGTTGCGAATGGCGTTGTGCGTACCGCGATCATACTCGCGCGTGTATGGGATGCTTTTGCACGAAACCACTAGTAGGGCGCCATCGTAGGAGCCGATAGCATCAATGTCGGTCAGAGCTTGCCCGTCCACTTTAAGCTCCCGTTGCCGCAACCTCTGAATGGAACTGTCTGCCCAAGGGGACAAATCGATTACCTCTTGAACCACGTCCTCAAACTTGGCTGCACGTTCATTAGCAACCTGCCCTTGAGTCTTGGGAAATTGGAACCAGCCCAGGAAACCCGTAGAAGCGGCCCACATGTCAATACATACGTAGTCGTTAGTAACCCGGAGGATATCCCCGTGAGAGAGGGGCCAAACCTCACCTTTAAAGTTCAAGCAACTTGTGACGAATGCGCTGTAGTTTTCAGGTGCTTGGAGCTGAGGTAGATACTGACGGATCTCATCGCATGCCTTGGAGTATTGCCCGTCGGCGAAATCGTCCCACTGCTGGAAATCCATGATGAAGTAGCCGAGTTCCATGACTCGAAGGAACGAGTAGCGCCGTCTCTGAAGCCAGCGCCCGGCGAGGAAAAGCAGCAATAGGCAAAGCGCGGCGTTGTTATCAATTTCGACTTTTGCCATAACAGGTAGGCGGTACAGCTCGAAAAGCCTTGCGTAGTCAATGTTCGACGGGCCGAAACGAACAATGATCTGCCGGTCGCCTCCATAAATTTCAGCTCGTGGGTTTCCGTCAAGAAACTCTTGAGGCGAGAAGATTTTTTCGTCTTGCATCCCCCACAGCGCCTGCGTGATATCAACTCTGGTTTTTATGTCGCCGATTGCTGCGTCGTCATGAGCGAGGCCTGCCAGGCTCATCGCTACCCCTTGGAAAGTGCGCCGTTGATAGTTATGGCGTTGGTCATAAATCTGCACGGCGGACTCCAGTAACGGGTTTCGCACACGGCGTGGAAGGACTGATTTAAAAGCTGGTAGATCCGCCATGAATTTTCTTTTGATAAGTGCGCGGTGATGCTGGCTGGAAAAATCATATTCGGACCCTTTACTCGCGAAACGGAATCCAACTTGCAAGTCATAAATAATCGTAATGAAAGATGCAAATCGGGCGACGTGCCTTAACGTGCTTTCGTTGATCGGAAAAACGAAGCCATTACTCCCATATGTAGCTGTTTCTGATTTCGTACTGCGATTTGCGTAAACTTCAGCTAATGCTCGGGAGTTAACGCCGGTGGAAGATAGGTCTCCACTAAAAACTGCATTAGGTGTACGCCGAAGGTAGTACATCCAGCGCATGGCTGAGTAGGAGTTGAGATCGCCAGCGAACGCTTTCTCTAACGCTTCAATGCACTGAGTGAAGAACTCCGCACTCTCTCGGGCCGGCAGCAGTTTCTTGACTTGCGCAGCTCGAAAGAAATGAAGGCGTTTAATTTTCAACTCTAGCTCGATGATGTACTTTTGAACATCTGCTTGGAATTTTGTGTTTAGTGGAGCTTTCAGAAGCAGAGCGCTCATTTAGTTATTTATCCAAAATTGAGGATGTAGCTTTCGTACGGATCGTGGAAACGCGAATCTGTCATTGCTGGGGGCGATGCATCTGTAGATGGCAACTTAGTGTGGAATCACGAGATCTTTGCGCAGCATGGTTCCGGCAGTAGCAGCAGGCTTAAAATCCACGATGCCGGCTGCACCGAGCGGTGTGGTGGCCTGTAAAGGCGGTTGAAGGGTATAGGTTTGGCCGGTGCTGTTGAGCTGTATCTGGGTGAAATACACGTCATGTACGTCATTAATTTTGTTGACTTGGCGTCCGAACAAGCGGCTTCCTCTGGGTATCGCGATGTTCTCGAAGGCGTCGTAGACGTTCTCATAGACCATCGCTGATACCTGGTTGGGATCAACGCGCTCCAATGTCAGGTTGATAAAGGTTCCTTGCGTCAGCTCATACGGCTCAGGAACATGCAATTGAGCTTGAATTGCTGTCTCACTGGTTGGCTGTTGGGCCCAGGCAGCGCTTCCCAGAATCAGAATCTGGACAATTGCCAATGACGCAGCGGTCTTCATAAAACTCATAATTTATTCCAGTGACAGAAGGTAGAAATGGTGTGGACAGGCAACAGCACAGATCGCACTCAAAGAATTGGTAATCGGAGTGGACTTCAAGATGATTAGTCCCCAGGTTCTAAAGGCGGAGAACGAAGCTCTCTATTTCATAATTGGAAGTGAAGTCCGCGCCGACAACTTTGAGAGCCGCCGCGTGATTGGCGTATCAGCGAACACGCTCCTCAAGGGCGTGCGCATCGCTTATACCAACTATCGTCAAGTGCATCAATCGCAGTATGGCAACGCGCTCTTCGTCAATACGAGTGCGATAGTTCACGCCGCTGTGCAAGCAAATCCCTGGACAGAGCCAGCTTGCTCGATACACCTCTTTGCCGATTTCGTTGATAGCCCAGGCATTCCCGAATGACTGCTTCTGGCCGGCTGCTGCCTAATGCGTCGGGCTTGCTCCCGGCCAGAAGCGGACGCTAACGCCACATTCAGCGTCATGTCCGCTGTAATACCTTGTTAGGCAACCTGTACCTTTCCACTACTGTTGTTTGATTTATTTTCGATATGCGACACAAATTCTTCTATTGATGGGAAATGCCTTGGCCCACCTGCAGCTCTACGGAACTCTTTAAGCAGGTAGTGACCATCTGATGGAGAAACCAAAAAGTGATATTGTTCTTCCAATATATCTCTATCAGCCACGTTGTGCCTCCAGGCTGAGAGCGTACTTTCAAGATTATTTAGATAAGATACAATCTGCCACCTGATATCAGCACAGTCTGATACTGGAATTTCAATTTGACCATTAGAATCCTTGGTAGTCTCGTGGAGATTCGATTCCTTCGAAATACAACCCAGCAATAACTCCCTGTGCTTCGACTCCACCTTAAAGCTCTCTTGACTCAATAGAGATCTTGACTGTTCAAAACTTAGTGTTTCCGCAAACTTTCTAGCAATGGAAGATTGCCTTTGTCTAATCACATCCATATGCATAAGAAGGTTGATAGCCTTTTCTCTTCTGGATCTTTCATGATCTGCTTTTAAAGACCTTTGAGCCAAAAGGGCCTGAAACGCTACAAAAACCACTCCGACCGCTGTGATGATACTTGATCCGGCGACAATCCAGTCAGTTAACGATGACACTTGCTATAATCCCCTGTGCTTTATTGCTTAGTTAGTAATTAGACAGCATACATGTTTTCTTAAACGCGACATGTATGTCTGATAACGCTACTTGTTCATCCGCAATTCCCTGATTGGCTTGACTGTCACGTCAGAAGCGCGACATGACGCGAGGGAAAAGCGACATGAATTTTGAGCACACTACTGACGTATCAGTTGGATGTCCATCGTCTGCTTTGGCCGAAAACTGCCGCTCGTGAGGGGTAATAGTTCACCAGTGTTTTCAGTGCGAAGGACCTCTCCACTGTCGCGCAAAAAATTGCCGACAGCTAAAGCCTACCTTTCAGATAATCCACGCTCACTGAAAGCACCTTCAAAATACTGTAAAAATTCGTTTTTTATTTCGGGACAAACCTTCTTGATATAGAAAAGAAAATACCATAAAGGTGTGGTCTCTCCCGTATCATCCTGCTCCCAGTCTTCCTCATTTCCGAAGCAACAGATTACACATCGTACGAAATTCGCGAATGGTGGATCCGATTCTCTATATTGCCTTTCAATTGGCCAAAGATCGACAAAGAACCCCTTCCTTTGCTCCTGACTAGACTCAATTACTCCAGGAGTTACGGCCTTACTCAGGTAGTTGGACATAAGATCGAGTTTTGCAGAAGAAATACTACTTAAAGCGTCGCCTGCAATCAGATGAAGCAAAAAATCCGCGTAGCACCGCACTAACTGATTAATGGATACGCCGGCGGCAAGGAGACGCGCCTCAAGATTTTCGACTTCTTCAATTTCTTTTTCATCGCTCATTCTTTAACTCCATCACATACGCCGAGCTTACCCATAACTTGAGCGCAAGATCGGCAAAATTTCAACTGTTTACCATCATTCCTTACGGTCGTAGATGTTGAGCCGCTCGTGAGATCTCTCAAAGCTTCGACAGATTTGACATCGTTAGCCTTGGCAATCTTACTCAGCGCATCCGCTTCTCCGCAGTGCCCATGAATAAAAGGAGAACGTTGATCGTCTGGTATCGATTCATAGAGCTCTTGAACCACAGGATGCTGAATACCTTCCCCGCCTGCTTTCGTGCTGTATCCAACTTCTGGAGCTTGCAGATTACCCGACTCGATTGTAGTGCGTGTGCCTTTGTTGTTGGGCGTAATTCCTTTTTGACGAGCCAGTCCGCGCGGGTCAGTCCACCCAATAGGATTAGGAACATACTGGTAAAGGTTGAGCCCCCCTTCGTAACCAATAGGATCCTGACTTATGAAACGTCCCACTGACGGGTCGTAGTAGCGATGCCTGTTGTAATGCAGCCCCGTCTCATGATCATGGTACTGCCCTTGGAATCGAATAGGGTTTGCAATACCCTGCTGCTTCGCCCACTGCGACCGCTCCTCCCGAATCTCACCCCAGGCCTTGTACTGAGCGCTCCATACGACGTCACCGTTCTGATCGGTCATCTCCAAAGGCGTGCCCAAGTGGTCGCATTGGTACCAATTCAATACATCGATTGGGGGCGATACCGCGGAACGATTCCAGAGCGGATCATCCTCTAAGCTGTAATCCGCGTCGTAGTCAGGCAATCCCATTAGATTAATGGAATGATTCGACATCGCCTGAGCGACAGGAATGAACGTTCCGGGCTCAAAAACGTAATGAATGGTGCGTCCCGCCTCCCCATCCTGCTGATCAGCACCACTTTCCCAAGCCAGGTTATCGCCATCCCAGCCGTACAACGTAAAGCCACAGCCGTGCTCTCGCTGCAACCGAGCGTGCTCAGCGCTATTCCACAGTGAGCCTGCCGCCGGCCGCTGCTTGTAGTTCACCTTTGAATTCTTGGATAACCGCCGACCAAGGGCGTCGTAGGCAAACTCTACCGAAAGCCTGCTGTCCTCGAAATGCACCAGCCGATCGAACAGATCCCAACGCATCTGGCTGTAAGCACCGTCGCGCCAACGCTTGACCTGATTGCCACGCTCATCGTATTCGTAGTGAGTCCCTGCATACTCGCGCAACAGGTTATCGACCAACTTGCTGCGCGGGGAAGTCAACTCCAAAGGCCGCCGACTCTCGGCCGCTTTCTCATCAAGCAGGTTACCCGCCGGGTCAAAATCGAAGGTTTCAACACCCAAACGACTCACTGCGCTCAACAATCGGCTCACCGGATCATAGCGATAGGACAACTGGCCACGGCGCGTATCGTTGATTTCGTTCAGTTGTCCTGCGGCGTCGTAGGCGTACTCACGCTTAAGCAAAACCGACTTGTCATCACTACGGCCCAACAGTTGCTCTTGCAGGCGCCCGGCAGGGTCCCACTTCTGCGTCTGCACAAGACGATTGCCTTGATGCCGAGCCACTTCGCGATGCAGGTCGTCGCGCTCATAGCCAAGCAACTCATGCTCGTTCAGGCGCAATGCCAAAAGATGACCGCTACCGTACGTCAACCAACTGATCCGATGACCGTCAGGACGGATCGTGGCCACGCGCTGGTTGAGCACGTCGTACTCGTGCTGCCAGACCGCAACCAGTGGTTTGTCCAAACCGAGATAATGCTGATGCTCGCGCACCATATTGCCGGCCAGGTCATGGAACCATTGCAATTGGCTGTCTGCGTTACTGGCGAGGATCATGTTACCCCTGCCGTCATAGGCGTAACGCTCCGCCTGAGACTGGTCGCCAAGCGAAGCTAGACGCTCGGTTACACGCCCCATCTCGTCATACGCTACCGTCACAATACGGTCACCGGTGACGACCTTTGATAGGCGTCCAGACGCGATGTCGTAATGGTAGCGAGTCAGACGTCCGTCAAAGCCCGTTTCGGTCAATAGGCGCCCTACAGGGTCGTAGAGAAATTGCGCAGAGCGTTCATTCTGGTTCTCCAGCGCCTGCAAACGTCCCAAACGATCCCACCGATACCGCAGCGTCTGTTCGGCAGCGTCCACGCGTTCTTCGACAAAACCAGCTGCGGTATAGCTCCACGTCGTGCAGCGATCCAATCCGTCGACATGGGCCAGAAGCCTGCCCTCAGCATCGCGCTCAAAACGCTCCTCTGTTTTGTCCGGATGCCGGATAAGCGCTACCTGCCCAGCCTTGTATTCGTATTCGGTGCTCTGCCCTGCTGCATCCGTTGCGCAGATCATCAAGCCGCGATCGTCATACTTCCATGCACTGGTCTTCCCTGAGCAATCCACATACTTGAGTAATTGACCCGCATCGTTGTATTCGAGGGTCTTCTCGTTGCCGTTGGCATCCTTGATGGCAATTGGCAGACCCTTTTTGTCATAGGCGTATTCAGTCTTGTTGCCGAGCGGATCGACCGTTTCAACCAGGTTACCGGCGTCGTCATAGGCGCGCAGCCATAGCCCCCCTTCTGCGTCCATGATTTTGATCAGTTGATCGTGATTGTCATAGGCGAAGTGCACCACGCTATTGTCGGCGCGAATATGCTCAAGCCGATTGCCACGCTCGTCGTAGCTATAGCGGTCAGTGGCCCCATCGGGATGCACATGCCGGACGACGTTTTTTGCGTCATCACGGAACAACCACTCCGACAAGCCATCGGCGTGACGAATGCGATACGTGTAGCCCAGGCTGTCGTAGTAGTGCCATGTTTCGTTGCCGTGAGCATCCGTCACGTACGTCAGACGAATGTTCTCATCCCATTCCAGACGGGTGTCGAAACTGCCGTCATCGGCCCACTCGCGCACGGCCTTGGCATCAGCGCCCGTGCCCTGCCACTGCAAGTTCATCCCACGCCCGGTCCGGTCCGTGTAGCGCGTGATCAGATGATGATCATACTGATACGACCAAGCCGCACCGTTCTCATCCTGGGCGAGAATCAGGTCGCCCTGCGCGTCATACTCATAAGCGCACAGCTGACGCTGTGGCGCCCCGTCACGGATCTCCCAAAGGCCGGTCAAACGGCCATGAGTATCAATCAGCGTACCGAGATGACGATGTACCTTGGTGATGTCATTTTCCTGATAGGTAATCAGGTCGGACAACACGGGCGCCTCACCGTGACGATGCTCATGGTGCAGCATGATTCCGGCGCCACTGCGCAGCACAACACCTACCAGCAGGTAACTTTGCCCATGACGGCTGTAGGTTTCCTTGCGCTCGAAACCCCGGCATAGCAGCAACTGCCCCTCGCTGACATGCAGCAAGGTGATGTTTTCAATCGCGTCGTAATGAAACTGCCCGATCTTGGGTAGCGGATAGTTGTGGCTTCGGCCGTCTGCATCGTGAAACACCAGACCATCGTCCTGCTCATCGATGCGAGTCGTGAACGGAGTGATCCAGCGCGCGCCCAAGATGCCCGAATCATAGGCGCCTAAGTCCGAGCAATACGTGCGGGTCCAATCAATCGGGAAAGCGCCGGGCAAGCTGAAATCCGAGTGATCAAACGTCTCCGTACCCATGGCAAAGCTGATGCGTTTGCAGGTCGCAGGGCATACTTCGTTTTTCTCATCATTGGGGCGCGTCTTCGGCTTCGACTCAGCACGGCTGACTTCGACCTTGCCGTCGCTGGCAACGCGTCGGGATTGACTGGTCATGCCCGGTTTGACGTTACCGCCCTGCCCATGCGCATTGCGCATACGCCAGGCTGCAACGGCGCTGGTCAGCACCACCAGCAGCGCGCCGATGGAGCTTTGAACGGCTGGATCACTCAACTTGTTCAACTGCGTGCGCAGCTCAGGTCCCATGGCGCGCAGCGATTTCGTATGAATCAGAACTTTTTTCTTTGCTTGCTCCGGCAACAGATGCTCGGCCGCACTGTTGGCAACGCCTTTGCCCGCTGCTTTGTAAACGTTCGCCGCGGCGCCGAAGATATTGCTGATAGCGCTCAAAGGATCATGTAGTAGTTGTTCGCCGGCAGCGCTTGCCATCTGCTCTGCCGCTTTCAAATTGCCTTTGGCATCGAGCTGTCCGTTTACGACGCGCTCTAACCCGACGGCAATTTCATTGAGGATCTTTTCGCCAAGCTCTCCTGCATCATTGAGCAGCTCCTTGAGTTTGGCTTGAGCCTGCTTAACGAAATCATCGATCACCCCAACAATATCAGCGTTCAGATGGCCAACCACGACGTTGATCAACGCATCGCCCAATACCAGTTTGCCGACCTTGGCGACCTCCTGACGGACAAGGAACAATGTCGGTCGCAAGCTCATCCGCGCGGCCGCCATGTTCGGCGGCATCGGCAAGACACCGATCAGGTTGATCCCGAGACTGACCCAGTTCAAAGGATCTTGTCGTGGGCTGTTGGAGAGTGTCACAACATCATTCAGCGCATCGACCAGCGCCATGATGTTGCCGACAACAGGCAGCGCGCCGGCGACCGTCTTGATGCGCTCCAATGTCACCAGATCGCCACTGATCTCTCGCAACCAGGCATCAAATTGAGCCGCACTGCGACCCACGTCTTCCACCATGATCAGATTCAGCGGAACAACGGCGACTTGTGGTTCACGTTTGATTGCAACAGCGATATTGGTCGTCATGGAAGCGTCTTACCAGCCAACAGGCTCGGGAATTCAGGGATGTCATGAGGCTCATCGCTATTGAGAGCTTTCGACTGCACGTCGCCGCTCGCTAGCAATGAAACCAGGATGTCGTCAGGTCGATCAGCTGATCACTGCGCCTTTCGGACCGCTCGCAATGAGCGCGGCCCCACAGGCAGTTTTCATACCGTCCAGAGCGATGGGCGTACCGTCAACGGTGTAGGTGCTGCTGCCCTCAGCAATCGGGAAAACCCCTTTGCAGAGCGGGCAACTGACCTTATGGCCGACACCGGCAATGGGCTTGCCGTTGAGGTCGGTTCGAGAGAAGGCTTCGAGCACCTTGCCACCGTGCGTGGTGGAGTCGCCCAAGCGGATTACATCTTTCATGGTGTCACTCCTTTGACTAAATCCTGGATTCATATCGGCCAGGCAAACGTTCGAAAGAGGGTCGCCCTCGTTCATATTTTCTGGCTGGCCGATGAAGCGCGCTGCAGTCACTAACGACCTGTCACGCGCCCTTCGAGCTCACACTGCGTTTCGTAGATCTAGCCGACACATTTGTGTTTACCCAAGCTTCGATTGTTGTCAGCGAGATCGCTATTCGAATCAATCAGCTCTGCAGCCACCAATTCAGCAGCGTTTCATCCTCTTCATCATCTATGTTCTTGTAGACGTTGGCGTAATACCATTCGAGGCCGGTTTTCTCGCGGAAACGATCAAAAAACTCATTGATTCTGTCCATCCCGTTGCTCGACGGCACAGCCAATGAAAGATTGCCTTCGAAAACGCCATCAAGTGTTCCACCCAGCTCTTTGCCGACATCAGTTTCGAGCTGAGCAATGACATCCTCAGGGATGAAATCGGCGTAGATATGAATACAAAAATTCCCGCCGCGCTTGAGGACTTCGGCGTGGGTGTTTTTGTTTTTTATCGAGATGACATCACCTCGAGCCAGATTCAGCGCAAGACCAGGTGAAGACAACAGCTCATATGTATCCTGCCCCATCGCAATTGCAGGGAGCTCCTCGAATACCGGGCCACCGTCATCTGATACAAACACCTGAATCAGTACAGGCAATTCTTTATCGTCCATATGGCGCTCCACAACTTCCACGTTCGACACACGACATCCCTTCTTTCACGTAACCGCTATTTCCCGCACTCAGGTTACACGAAGCGCCCTCAAGATCTACGTTGACATCGGCAAGGTTGCCCCCATTTGAGGTGGCCACATTCTTATGCCCCAGGTGCATGTCATCAGGATTGGTAGAGGTATGTCCGCACCGCCAGCACTTGTAGACGCCCACCGGCTTACTTTTATCGATGAGTTTCTTGCGACACGCCGCCTGCCCTTTTCGACTGCCCCCGCCGACTTTACTCGCAGCGATATCTTGAGGCGATGCTCCAGCGCCGTCTTTTAGGGCGCGTTTGGATGGCGGTTTCTTCACCAGCCCTAAAGGGTCCACCCATTGGGTTGGGTTAGGTGCGTATTGATGAAGGTTTATGCCACCCATCAGACCTATCGGGTCCTTTGAGATGAAGCGACCTACATGGGGGTCGTAGTATCTGTATCGGTTATAGTGCAAGCCTGTTTCATGATCGTGGTACTGACCTTGGAAACGAATTGGATTGCTCAGTCCATGCCGTACTGCTGAGGCTGATGTCTGTTCTTTTGCCTGTCCCCACGCCTTGTATTGAGCGCTCCAGGCGACCTGACCGTCCTGATCGGTGAGCTCCAATGGTGTGCCTAAATGGTCACACTGATACCAAGCCAAGGCATCAAACGGTTGTGCTTTGGGTGCATGTCTCCAAAGCGGGTCATCTTCAAGACTCTCTCCACCGACATATTCAGGCTGGCTTAGAAGATCAATCGAGGCGTGTCTGATCGCTTGAGCTACCGGAACAAACGTGCCGGGTTCATATACGTAATGGACTGTGCGACCAGTCCCCCCATCGATAGGCGCAGGACTGCTTTCCCAGGAAAGATTATCTCCGTCCCACCCGTACAAAGTCAGGCCACAGCCAAGCAAACGCTGAACGCGTCCCTGCTCATTTTTATTCCAGTGGGAACCTGCTTCAGGACGATTTGTATAATGGGCGGTTGAATGCTTATACAGCCGGCGACCCAAGGCGTCGTAGGCGTATTTGACCGAGAGACGATCATCCTCGAAATGAACCAACCTATCGAACAGATCCCACTGCAGTCGACTGCGTTGACCATTGTGCCAACGCAGCGTTTGATTGCCACGATCGTCATATTCGTAATGGGTGCCGACGTATTCCCGTAGCAGATTGTCTACCAACCGACTACGCATTGGGGCCTGATCAAGAGGCCGGCGTACTTCTGTCACCTTTTCATCGAGCAGGTTACTGGCTGGATCGAAAGCGAATTTCTCAACCCCAAGGCGGCTTGCTGCACTGATCAGTCTTCCGACTGGATCGTAACGATAGGACAGCGGTCCGCGACGCGTGTCGTTTAGCTCGGTCAACTGGCCGACCGCATCGTATTTGTATTCGCGCTTGAGCAAAGTGGAATTGTCATCACTTCGGCCTAGCAATTGCTCCTGCAGGCGTCCTGCCGGGTCCCATTTTTGAGTCTGACGCAGACGATTGCCTTGATGACGAACTACCTCACGATGTAGGTCATCTCGCTCATAACCGACCAGCTCGTGATTATCGAGTTTCAACGCAAGCAAATGCCCACTGCCGTACGTCAGCCAGCTCACCCGGTGACCATCCGGGCGGGTCGTAGCTACGCACTGGTTGAGGGGGTCGTACTCGTGCCTCCAGATTGCAACGAGCGGTGCATCCAGGCTCTGGTAATGCTGATGCTCTCTGATCAGATTACCGGCCAAATCATAGAACCACAGCAGCCGGCTTTGGTCATTCGTGGCCAAAACCATGTTGCCGTTACCGTCATACGCAAAGGATTCACTTTGAGACGTATTGCCCAAGCTCGCATGGCGTTCGACAAGCCGTCCCATGGGGTCAAACGACATCGAAATGACACGCTCACCGGTAATGGCTCTCGCCAAACGCCCGCTCTCGGAATCGTACTGATAGCGCGTAGCAACGCCATCGAATCCTTTTTCCTCAAGCAACCTTCCGACAGGGTCATAGTGAAATTGGGTGCGCTGCTCGTTTTCGTTTTCCAGCGCTACAAGACGACCCAGCCGGTCCCAACGGTAGCGAAGCGTTTGCTCGCAGGCGTCTACGCGCTCGGCAATCAACCCGGCAGCGTTATAGCTCCATGTCGTGCAGCGATCCAGACCGTCAATATGGGCAAGCAGACGCCCTTCGGCATCACGCTCGAATCGCTCCTGAGTTTTATCTGGATGCGTAATCAGGGCGATATGTCCAGCCTTGTACTCATACTCGGTGCTTTGTCCTGCTGCATCGGTAAAACAGATCATCTGACCGCGATCGTTGTATTCCCATTCGCTGGTCTTGCCAGAGCAATCGGTATATTTCAGAAGCTGACCAGCATCGTTGTACTCAAGCGCTTTCTCGTTGCCGATTGCGTCCTTGATAGCGATCAACTGACCTGCTTTGTCGAAGGCATACTCCGTCTTGTTTCCAAGCGGATCGACCGACTCCACCAAATTGCCGGCATCATCGTAAGCTCGCTGCCATTGCCCACCTTCTGCATCACTAACCTTGATCAGTTGATTGAGATCATCGTAGGCGTAGTGAGCGACACTGCCATCGGGACTGATGTGCTCGAGCAAATTACCGCGCTCGTCATAGCTGTATCGATCGGAGGTCCCGTCTGTATGAACGTGACGAATGATGTTTTTTGCGTCATCGCGAAAGAACCACTCTGAACGTTCATCGGGATACCGAATCCGGTAGGTGTAGCCTTTGATGTCGTAGTAGTGCCAAGTCTCGTTGCCATGGGCATCGGTGACATATGTCAGGCGGATGTTTTCGTCCCATTCAAGACGAGTATCGAAACTGCCGTCATCCGCCCACTCGCGCACGGCCTTGGCGTGTGAGGTGTGGCCGTCCCACTCCAGATTCAATCCGCGGCCGGTGCGATCGGTGTATCGAGTCAGCAGATGATGCTGATACTGATAGTTCCAGGCAGCACCGTTTTCATCCTGAGCCTGGATCAGATCGCCGTGGACGTTGTATTGGTAATCACAGAGTTGCCGTACAGGCGCGCCGTCACGGATTTCCCAAAGACCGGCCAGCCGTCCTTGATCATCAAGCAGGGTTCCCACGTGCAAGTGGACCTGCGTGATATCCCCTTGATAGGTAATCAGGTCAGACAATACCAGGGCGTCCCCGTGCCGATGCTCATAGTGCAGCATCAGCCCCGCGCCACTGCGCATTTTGACATCCGTCAGCCAGAAGGAACGACCACGACGGACATAGGTTTCTTTACGCTCGAAACCGAAGCAGACCAGCAGTTGATCCTCGCCGGAGCGAACCAGCGTGAGATTCTCTACGGGGTCATAGTGAAAGAGGCCCACCTTGGGCAGAGGAAAATCGATGCTACGACCGTCGGCGCCAAAGAAAACCAGACCATCGCCCTTGCAATCAAATCGGGTGGTGAACTCTGTCACCCACCGAGCGCCCAGTTCGCCATTGTCAAAGGCATCGAACCGGGAGCTGTAGGTACGCACCCATTCAATAGGAAATGGACCTGGGAGGCTGAAATCGGTATGGCTTAGCGACTCGGAGCCCAACGCGAAGCTAATACTGTTGCAAGTACCCGCGCATGCACCATTTTTCTGGCCATTGGCGTTAGCGTTCGCAGGAGCCTGACGGCTGCTGGCTTCGAGCCGGCCTTCACCTGCTTTGTTCTGCGCCTTACTTGTGGCATTGGGTTTCACGCTAGCGCTCTGTCCATGCCCTCGGCGCTTACGCCAGGTCTCCACGGCACCGCTGAGCATTTGCAACAACCAACCGATGGAGTGCCGCGTTCCCGGGTCACCCAACTTACTCAGTTGGGTTTTGATTTCCGGCCCCATCGCTCTCAACGTGCCGGTGTGCGTCATCACCAGTTTTTTAGCCTGGTCCGGCAGAAGGTTCTTCGCCGCGCTGTTGGCCACCCCTTTACCGACGGCTTTGTAGGCACTGAATGCAGCCCCAAAGATATTGCTGATGGCCGCCTTGGGATCGCTAAGCAGTTGATTGCCCGCCGCCGTGATCTTCTGCCCCGCTGCACGCGCATCGCCTTTAGAGTCGAGCTTGCCGTTTACAACGACCTCGAGACCCTTTGCGATTTCGGTAACTGCGCTCTCGCCCAGTTTTCCAGCATCGGCGAGAATGCCCGAAAGTTTGCCTTGGGCCTGTTTTACGAAGTCATCGATCGTGCCGACGATGGTGGCGTTCAAGTGCCCGACCAGCACTTCGATCATTGAGTCGCCTAACAGCATCTTGGCGCTGTTACGCAGCTCCTGACGTACCAAAAACAAGGTCGGGCGCAAACTCATACGAGCAGCAGCCATGGTCGGAGGGGCTGGTAAAACACCGATCAGGTTGATACCCAGGCTGACCCAATCAAGCAACTCCCGCTGCTTGCTTTTGGTAAGCGTGACGATGTCGCCAAGCGCATCGACCAGCGCCATGATGTTGCCTACAACCGGCAGTGACCCGGCGACCCCTTTGATTCGATCAAGTGTGACCACATCACCGCTGATGGATCGCAGCCAGGCATCAAACCGAGCGGCACCACGACCCACGTCCTGCACATCCAGCGTGTTGAGCGGAACGACGGCTACCTGAGGCTCGCGCTTCTTGGCAACGGCAGCTTCAGTCATGACAGCACCTCTCCATTCAACAGGTCAGCTGTCTTAAACGCTGGTTTGGGCAAGGACGGGGCCGGAAGGCTTGGCAGCTTGCCCGCCTTGCTGGCTGCGCTAAGAATGCTCGACGCGCTCGGTGTCGCTGCACTCGCCAGTTTTGGCAAGCCAGCCACTCCGCCCTGTACAGCACCTTTGACCTGTTGCGCCGTTTGCATTGCACCTTGCGCCGTCTGTACAGCACTCATCTCTGTCTGAGCCATATCCTTGCCCTTCTCCAGCACATCCCAACTCTTGCTTGGCAACACCTGAGCAACCATTGCTTGCACTTGGCTTGGAGCTTCGTCCGCGCCTGGCGGATTCAATGGCCACTCCGGCTTGCCGATATAGCTGCCTTCGCTCCAGGTATCGGCCGGATCCTTGCCGAACAGCACGCGCGCCGGTCCCGGTGCAGCACCAGAAACGCTCGCAAAACCCTTGCCGTCGAGTTTGCCCTTGATGCTTTTGCCCAGCGCATCGATGACTTCGTAATCACCTTCCTTGATGCCTTGGCGTCCGGCGTACTGGTTGAACAACTCAAGATTGCCCTTGCCTGGTTTCGGGGGATCAGGGAACACGCCGGCCAAACTCTTCGCTCCGGTATAGGCGAAGTTGGCCGCGTGGGCCGTGTACGGGCCGCTGGTAGCGTGAGTAATGCCACCAGCGTTGTAAGTCGTGGCACTGCCGCCCCCTTGGATCACCAATTCGGTTTTGGCCGTGATGGTGATGCGGTCAGCATTGGCAGTGATATTGAGCTTGGCCAGCAAGTTAATGCTGTCCTTGAGTGCCCGCACGTCAATATCGCCGGACGCGGCGACCAGACGCCATCCCATGCTCTGAACGAATAGGCGCATTCCTCGACTAGCACTGGCCAGCAGACGTTTACCGATCGACAGACTGGTATGCCCGGTGCTGCTCAATGCCAGATGTTCACCCGTAGCGATGTGGCTGGAGCGCGGCGTGGTCAGGGCGATGCCGGCCGGACTGGCAAGCACCAGATGCGGTTCGGTGAACTCTGGAAACTCATTAGCAGTGAGGTTGGCCGGGCCACTGCCGAGCACGCCTTGATGCTGAGCGTGCAATGCCTTGGCCACATCGTCCTGATCGCCAGCTTCCTGCGCCTGCAGTTCTTTGGCTTGAACCGCGAAACCGTCCTGCTGGTCGCTCGCGGTGGCCAGACGCTCAGCGGTTTCCGGCAGATCCTTATGGTGTTTGGATTCGTTGGGCCGAGGCTCCGTGGTTATCAGGAGACCCGCGCCAGCTCGCACCGCGCCATGACGATCTGTACGCAGTTCGAAACCTTCGCCGCGCGGCTGGCCGCCACTTGGGCGCGGATGAGTCAGATAGCCGAGATTGATTGCACTCGCACCGTGGTCGCTGCGAAGAGCGATGCTGATTTCACTGGTCGTGTCATCAATACGCAACTCGTTGGCACGGCTGCCCTTGTATTCCTTGCTCTTGACCGTGGCGAGAGTTTTGAAGTCAGGCAGTTTGTACGGCGGCAGGTTCGCACCGTGGTACAGGCAGCCGGTGATCAAAGGTTGATCGGGATCGCCTTCGAGGAAGCTGACCAAAACCTCCATGCCGACGCGCGGAATGTTGATCGAACCGAACGTCTCGGCCGCCCAACTGGACGCTACGCGCATCCAGCACGTGGTCATGTCGTCATGTTGGCCTTCGCGATCCCAGAAGAACTGTACCTTCACTCGTCCGTATTGGTCGCAGTAGATCTCCTCACCCTCAGGACCGGTAACTACAGCGCTCTGAGAGCCGAGAACTTTTGGCTTGGGGTGTTCGAGTGGTGGACGGTACGGCACGTCCCAAGGGATTGCGCTGAAGCGATTGCGGTAGCCCTGATGGAAATCATCCTTGAGATCAGTGGTGTCACTCGTCACCGACTCCTCAAGCACCTGAGGCTGTTTGCCTTCGTGGAAGATCTCGGTAAGCAACCAGAGGTCATTCCAGGTCGGATTGGCATGATCGGTCAGCGCAAGGAAATGTCCACTGACCAAAATCGGCTGATCACTGTTGCCTTCCGCCAGACGGTAGTCAGTTCGATGGCGCTCAAGCGCACGATTGGCCAAGTGCTTGCCACGGTCACGATCTACGAATCGGCCCGGGTAATCGTAATCCTCGAGATCCGGCTGAGCGGAGCTCTTTGCATCACTTTCCAGTTCGATCTTGGGTTTGACGAAATCGTAGTCGCGCCGTGTGGTGCGACTCGTGCGGGTAACCAACCGCAAGCCGAAACGCTTGACGACAGGCTTGTCGGCAACGAGCCCAGAATCTTGCTGATAAGCCACAGGCGCCAGCTTCGGGAATACCGTCTGGTCATCGCCGAAGTTGAGCTTGTGACCACTGGATGTGTGCTGGAAGTGGTAATGAATCCCCTCCTCTTCGCACAGCCTCTGGATGAAATGCAGGTCGGACTCATCGTACTGTACGCAGTAGATGCGCTCCGGGTAAATCGCGCTGAGTTGGAAATGGTAATCGCTGGCCAGGATCCCGTGCTCTTCCAGTACCTTGCTGATGATCTGCTGCACGGTCATCTGCTGGAATATGCGCTGGTTGACCCGATGCGCCAGATACGCCAGTTGCGGACGCAGAAAAATTTTGTAGCGCGTCAGGCGCTTGCCCGCTTCGCCTTGAGCAATGCTGTAGACCAGGCCATGAATACCGGTGCCGGTCGGAGACAGCTGAAGAAACGCCAGTTTATGCAGCACGCTTTCGAGGTTGATCGAAGCCTTTTCGCTGACCAGTTCCAGTTCGAATTCGAAGGGTGTATTGAGCGCCTCCCGACCCGTGAAGGACAGCACTTGAAAATCGCTGTCGATGCCATCGATGGTCAGATTGAAATGAGGCTGGTTGGCCGGTGAGAACATCCCTTGTTCCTCGCGCAATGCTGCGTCGGGCATCAGTCAACAAGCCTGATGCACGCAAGAATTCTTTAGATCAAGCCACCCCGATCAGCCATACCGACCGGGGCGAATAAAACATCAGCCGTAATTAAACGACTGGAGCACGCCAGTCATCAGAACCCGAAGTACCGGATACTTCGTGGGTCCACGTGATTTTGCGGTAGGTGAACTGCACTTCTTCCAGGTGGGTGAAGTGCGAGTTGCCTGGATCCTGGCAGTTGTGCATTTTGTTGTTGATGGCGACGATGATCGCGTCTTCCAGTTTGGTGGTGTAGTAGTGCTCTTGGGTGCCTTGAGCCGAGGTGCGGTACCACTGGATAACGATTTCGCTCATGCGCTCGCCGGAAGTCAGAGCTGCTTGCAGCAGTGGCGAAGCCTTGTCGTAGACCTTAGTGATCACAACTGGCTTGTGAACGCGCTGACCGGTTGGCTGACCGGATTGCGGGTCACGCGGGATGATCACGTCGTGGGTGAAAGCCTGAACCATGACCTGGTCTTCGTGGCCTTCCTGGTAGGTGTTGCCAACGGAGTCGGCGGTGAAAGCGCCGGCAGTGATCAGGCCTTGTTTTTCGCCGGTAACCGACATGTACGCTGGTGTTGCCATGGGGATGCTCTCCTTGCTTCGGGACATAACACTGGCAGGCACCATTGCCTGCCAGAGTGGCAACCAACAATCAAAAAATATGCCAGTTCTAAAGATACCTTCACAGATCAATAGGTTGAGAGAGTTCTCATGATTTTCTGAGCGCCAACCTGAGGAAATCTTAGAAAAAGTGCGCAACTTTTTGCGCAGTACTGCGCAACTTTTTGCGCACTTGGCTCCAGACCACGTGAATCGTGGCCTGTAGGGCAACTGGACAGCAAAATATTATGACCAACTGCGCAACTTCTTGCGCACCTCGCAAAATACGCCCTCTCTTCGTGCCACCCTATCAAGACGCTCCATTTTCCACTTGGATTCCATTCGTCGAATCAATGCTAAGTAAAAAATCAACCACCTGCTGTCGATTAGCATTCATCTTATGCGAACGGAAAACCAGCGACGAATCCCGCGCAGCGTTAACTCCAAATCGGGCGACTTACCAGATGCCAGACGAACCTCATAATGTCGAAAGCGAACAGGCGGGTGTACTGACCGCTTTCGGCCAAAAGCAGACGGTTGCCCTTTAAATAAATCTGAGAGTCATCTGGCCGGCCTCCCCACACACGGATGCTGGCATCGCCGCCCGCGACGAAGCCATGCTCAACCAATGCCTGGGTCGCGACATTCAAGTGGCCGGACTGATCGGTAGCGGCTACGACAAGAACAGCATGGTCCTGGCCAAGCGCCATGGATTCTGTATCTCCGCGCAGCTCAACTGCAGGCCCTTTTCCGGTTGGCACGTGGAGATTCACAATAGTCATGTTTTACTACTGGCCATATGAAGATTGCAGAGCACCATCAATGAGTGAGCAAAAAATCGAACAAAGCTTTATCGACAAGCTAATTGAGCTCAAATATGCCTATCGCCCAGATATCACAGACCGCGCCTCACTGGAGCGCAACTTCCGCGAAAAATTCGAGGCGCTCAATCGCGTTCACCTCAGCGATGGCGAATTCGCGCGCTTGCTCGACGAGATCGTCACTCCCGATGTTTTCGCCGCAGCCCGCACCGTTCGCGAGCGTAATGCCTTCACCCGCGAAGACGGCACCCCGCTAAACTACACGCTGGTAAATATCAAGGACTGGTGCAAAAACACCTTCGAGGTCGTCAACCAGCTGCGCATTAACACCGACAACAGCCACCACCGCTTCGACGTTCTCATCCTCATCAACGGTGTTCCGTGCGTACAAGTGGAGCTGAAGACGCTTGGTATCAGCCCACGGCGAGCCATGGAGCAGATCGTCGAATACAAAAACGACCCCGGCAACGGCTATACCAAAACCCTGCTGTGCTTTCTCCAACTGTTCATCGTCAGCAACCGCACTGACACCTGGTACTTCGCCAACAATAACGCCCGCCATTTCGGATTCAACGCCGACGAGCGTTTTCTACCCATCTACCAGTTTGCCGACGAGGCGAACAAGAAAATCACTCACATCGACAGCTTCGCCGAGACCTTCCTCGTCAAATGCACACTCGGCCAAATACTCAGCCGCTACATGGTGCTAATTGCCAGCGAGCAAAAGCTCATGATGATGCGCCCGTATCAGGTCTATGCCGTCAAGGCCATCGTGGACTGCATCCATCAAAATTGCGGCAACGGCTACATCTGGCACACCACCGGCAGCGGCAAAACGCTCACATCTTTCAAAGCCTCAACCCTGCTCAAGGACAACCCTGACATCGAGAAATGCCTCTTTGTGGTGGACCGCAAAGACCTCGATCGCCAGACGCGCGAGGAGTTCAACAAGTTCCAAGAGGGCTGCGTCGAGGAAAACACCAACACCGGAGCACTCGTGCGTCGCCTGCTTTCCGAGGACTACGCCGACAAAGTCATCGTCACCACCATCCAGAAGCTCGGCCTCGCCCTGGATGAAAACAGCAAGCGCAATAAGCAGCGCAAAAGAAACGATCAGCTTACCTACAAAGAGCAGTTGGCCCCGCTGCGCGACAAACGCATTGTCTTCATCTTTGACGAATGCCACCGCTCCCAGTTTGGCGAGAACCACAAGGCCATCAAAGCGTTCTTCCCCAAGGCCCAACTATTCGGCTTCACCGGCACGCCCATCTTTGAAGACAATGCCTCCCGCGTTAAGGTGGAAGACCAGCAGGCCTGGTACCAAACAACAGAGGAACTCTTCCAGAAGCAACTGCACGCTTACACCATCACCCACGCCATTGAAGACGCAAATGTCCTGCGCTTCCGTATCGATTACTTCAAGCCAGAAGGCAAAAAGATACCCAAGCCCGGCGAGGGCCTGGCCAAGCGAGCGGTCATCGAAGCTATCCTGGCCAAGCACGACATGGCCACCGGCCAGCGCCGTTTCAATGCCATCCTCGCCACCGCCAGCATTAACGATGCCATCGAATACCACAGACTGTTTGCCGATTTGCAAAGAGCCAAGCAGCTTGCCGACCCCGACTTTCGGCCGCTTAACATCGCCTGCGTGTTCTCGCCGCCCGCCGAGGACGATGCTGATGTGAAGCAGATTCAGGAAGACCTACCGCAGGAAAAGCAAGACAACGAGGTAGACCCTGAGAGCAAAAAGGCTGCGCTGAAGGCCATCCTTGCCGACTACAACAACCGCTTTGGAACCAACCACAGCGTCAGTGACTTCGACCTCTACTACCAGGATGTGCAAAAGCGCATCAAAGACCAACAGTGGCCCAATACCGACCACCCGCACGCGCAGAAAATCGACATCACCATCGTGGTGGATATGCTCCTGACCGGCTTCGATTCCAAATACCTGAACACGCTCTACGTGGACAAACCCCTCAAGTACCACGGCTTGATCCAGGCCTTTTCGCGCACCAACCGCGTACTCAACAGCACCAAGCCCTACGGCAACATCCTCGACTTCCGCCAGCAGCAAGAGGCTGTGGATACCGCTATCACTCGGTTCTCTGGCGAAAAATCTGGCCCGCAGGCACGAGAAATCTGGCTGGTGGACAAGGCCCCCGTAGTTATTGAAAAACTGCAAGCTGCCGTGCAAAAGTTGGACGATTTCATGCAATCGCAGGGCCTCAGCTGCGCCCCCGAGGCTGTACCCAACCTCAAGGGCGACGAAGCCCGCGCAGCCTTCATCAGCCGCTTCAAGGAAGTGCAGCGACTCAAGACTCAGCTTGACCAATACACCGACCTCACTGAGGACAACGCAGTCGCTATTGAGCACATCCTGCCCAAGGAAAATCTGCTCGGCTTTCGCGGCGCTTATCTGGAAACGGCCCAGCGAATCAAGGCCCAGCAGGGCAAGGGCGGCAAAGACGCAGATGGCCCAGCAGACGAGGTGGACCAGCTCGATTTCGAGTTCGTCCTCTTCGCCTCCGCTGTCATTGACTACGACTACATTGTGGGGCTCATGTCCCGCTTCTCGCAGCAGGGTCCGGGCAAGCAGAAGATGAGCCGCGAGCAGCTTATCGGCCTGATCCAGGCCGATGCCAAGTTTATGAACGAACGCGAGGACATTGCTGCCTACATCGCAACCCTTAAAGCCGGAGAAGGTCTGAGTGAAACCGCCATCCGCGACGGCTATGCCCGGTTCAAAAAAGAAAAAGACTCCGTCGAACTCGCCGCCATCGCGAGCAAACACCACCTGCCCCCCGCAGCCCTACATAGCTTTGTAGACAGCATCCTGCAACGCATGATCTTCGATGGGGAACAGCTTAGCGACCTTATGGCCCCGCTGGAGCTTGGCTGGAAAGCCCGCACCAAGGCCGAACTTGCCCTCATGGAAGATTTACACCCCCTACTCAGCAAACGTGCCCAAGGCCGCGATATATCGGGACTCAGCGCGTATGAGCAGTAAGACAAAGAGCACGAGCCAAAACGAAAACGGCCAATCCACGCTGATGCCAAAACTGCGTTTTCCGCAGTTTCGAAACGCGGAGGGTTGGCGTGTTAGGAAACTCAACGAATTGTTATTTGAGGCGAAACATCGAAATAGGACACTCGAACTTGGCCCAAGCGATGTGCTGTCGGTGTCTGGAGAGCATGGCTGCGTCAATCAAATCGAATTTATGGGACGCTCATATGCGGGAGTGAGCGTGAAGGACTATCACGTTGTTGAGCACGGTGACATTGTTTACACAAAGAGCCCGCTGAAAAGGAACCCTTTCGGCATAATCAAAGAAAACAAAGGGAAGCGAGGTATCGTTTCGACCCTATATGCCGTCTATCGGCCTTTCCAATGTTGCTCTGCGACGTACTTGGATCACTTCTTCTCCGGAGATTTCAACCTAAATTCGTATTTGCAGCCCATTGTAAAAAAGGGCGCGAAGAATGACATGAAGGTAAATAATGCAGATGTTCTTAAAGGAGATATCTGTGTTCCCGAACTGAAAGAGCAACAAAAAATCGCTGATTGCCTTGATTCGGTAGACGAGCTGCTTGCCTTGCAAGCCAGGAAAGTTGACGCGCTCAGGAACCATAAAAAAGGGCTGATGCAGCAACTTTTTCCCCGTGAGGGAGAAACTCAACCTAGTCTGCGCTTCTCCGAATTCCGAGAACCATGGGCCGAGAGCCAACTAAACTATCTTTGCAGCAGTATTTCATCGGGCCGAGATCAGCTTGACCCTGATGGAGCCTTTGATCTTTACGGTTCGACTAGTGTAATTGGCAAAACGAAAAACCCGAGCTTTAGCGGTGAGCGAATATTAGTCGCCAGGGTAGGCGCGAACGCCGGGCTATTGACTAAAGCTAAAGGTGCGTTTGGTGTAACTGACAACACTCTTGTGCTCAGCCTCAAGCCCTCAACCAATATTGATTTCCTCTTTCACTATCTAGGAAAAATAAATATAAATAGGCTGATTTTCGGTTCAGGACAACCATTGATAACAGGAAGTATTTTGAAAAACCTGCCAATTCTGGTGCCATCCGATTTGGAACAACAAAAAATTTCCGCCTTCCTCTCGTCGCTTGATGATCTGATCGTTGCCCAAAGCTGCAAGCTCGATACCATAAAGAGCCATAAAAAGGGGTTGATGCAGAAAATTTTTCCATTGCCAGAAGAGGTCGAAGCGTAATGCCACGGTCTTTTGCCAATTTAAAGGATTTAGCATCCCATCTGCGCCAAGAGCTGACGAGCAAAAAATTTGTCATTCTCTACGCTTATAACGGCACTGGAAAAACACGCCTCTCTACAACTTTTAAAGACTTAGGCAAGGTCGACGATCAGCCTGACACCCTTTATTTCAATGCGTTCACCGAAGATCTTTTTTATTGGGACAACGACCTCGAAGAAGATCGTGAGCGGAAGCTTAAAATAAACCGAAACTCGCGTTTCATCACCGCACTGTGGGAACTGGAGATGGAAACCCGTATCCGTCCCTTCCTCGATCGCTATGCGGACTTTGATTTTCGAATCGATACCGACAATTGGGAGGTGATCTTTTCTCGAAAGGTGACGAATCCAAATTTTGACGAGAATGTAGCGAATCCCCTCGAAGAACGAACCCAGATGGAAACACACATTAAGGTTTCCCGCGGCGAGGAGAATATTTTCATCTGGTGCTTCTTTCTTGCTGTCGTTCAGCTCGTCCTGGACGGAGCGGATACCTATATCTGGGTAAAATACATTTATATCGACGACCCGATTTCCTCCCTCGACGAGCACAACGCAATCACGGTAGCGAATCATCTGGCACAGTTGTTAACGAGAACAGACAAGGGGCCGAGGACGGTTGTTTCGTCGCATCACGTTCTGTTCTTTAACGTCTTAAGCAATGAGTTGAAAAACAAGGCTCATCGGCACTTCCTCAAAAAGGGAGCAACGTCAGATAAATATATACTTGAAGATACGACCAGCAAGCCATTTCTGCACCATCTTGCAACGTTGGTAGAGCTGAACGAATTACTGTCGTCAGGTGCCCTGTACACACACCATTTCAATATGCTGCGCCGCGTCATGGAGCAAACAGCTAACTTTTTCGGTTTGAATAGCTGGAGTGACTGCATCAGGGTTGAAGAAGATGATCCCGACAGGACACTACATAAGCGAATCATCGACTTAATGAGTCACGGCGATTATTCGTTGTACGAGCCCAGGGAAATGATGGACGAGAACAAAGATCACTTTCGGAGGATCTTCCGAACATTTATTGCTACCCATCCCTTTAACGAGATGCTGTTTTCCAGCGAAGCGAATTAATTACCATGTCCGAACAAAACCAAATACAACTGGGCAAGACCCTCTGGGCCATTGCCGACCAATTGCGCGGGGCCATGGATGCGGATGATTTCCGCGACTACATGCTGTCCTTTCTCTTCTTGCGCTACCTGTCAGACAACTATGAGGCGGCGGCGAAGAAGGAGCTAGGCAGCGATTACCCCAAAGTTGAAGGTGACGATCGCCGTGTACCGCTGGCCCTTTGGTACGCCAACAACCCGGACGACATCATCGAATTTGAAAAGCAGATGCGCCGCAAGGTGCATTACGTCATCGAGCCGCTGCATCTGTGGAACAGCATTGCCAATATGGCCCGCACTCAGAACGGTGAACTGCTCAACACACTGCAGGAGGGTTTCAAATACATCGAAACCGAGTCTTTCGAGAGCACCTTTCAGGGTCTGTTCTCGGAAATTGACTTGAGCTCCCCAAAGCTGGGCAAAAACTACACGGATCGCAACTCCAAGCTCTGCAGCATCATTCAAAAAATCGCTGAGGGTCTGGCGGACTTCTCCACGAACATTGATGCGCTGGGCGATGCCTATGAATACCTAATCGGTCAGTTTGCCGCTGGCTCAGGCAAGAAGGCGGGAGAGTTCTACACGCCCCAGCAAATTTCCGACATCCTTTCCACCATTGTGACCCTCGACAGCCAGGATCCGAAAACTGGTCGTAAGCAGCGCCTGGAAAGCGTGATGGACTTCGCCTGCGGCTCCGGTTCGTTGCTGCTTAATGTCCGCAAGCGTATGGGATCGCATGGAATTGGCAAGATTTACGGTCAGGAAAAGAACATCACCACCTACAACCTGGCCCGCATGAACATGCTGCTGCACGGGGTTAAGGACACCGAGTTCGAGATCTATCATGGCGACACCCTGACCAACGACTGGGACATCCTGCGCGAGTTGAATCCTGCCAAAAAACCCGCGTTCGACGCCATCGTGGCCAACCCACCCTTCAGCTACCGCTGGGAGCCCACCGATGCCCTGGCCGACGACGTGCGCTTCAAAAACCACGGCCTGGCCCCCAAATCGGCTGCCGACTTTGCCTTTCTGCTGCATGGCTTTCACTTCCTGAAAGACGAGGGCGTGATGGCCATCATCCTGCCCCACGGCGTGCTATTCCGTGGCGGAGTTGAGGAGCGCATCCGCACCAAGCTGCTAAAGGACGGCCACATCGACACCGTGATCGGCTTGCCATCCAACCTCTTTTACTCCACCGGTATCCCGGTTTGCATTCTCGTGCTAAAAAAATGCAAGCAACCGGACGACGTGCTGTTCATCAACGCGGCTGAGCACTTCGTTAAAGGCAAGCGTCAGAACCAGCTGACGGATGAGAACATCGCCAAGATCATCGAGACTTACCAGTTTCGCAAGGAAGAGCCCCGCTATGCCCGCCGGGTGACGATGGAGGAGATCGAGAAGCACGACTACAATCTGAATATCTCTCGCTACATCAGCACGGCCAGCGCAGAGGTAGAGATTGACTTACAAATCGTGAATGCCGAACTGGTCACACTGGAAAAAACCATTCAGGAGGCACGGGAAAAACACAATGCGTTCCTAAAAGAGCTAGGCCTGCCAGCCTTAGTGTGAACCGCAAAGTGATTCAATCAGACCGCATAACAAGGCACTGCACGTACTGCACTGCTTTGTTGTGCGCTTACAAATCACAACTACCCCGCCAACCTCTTATCTAGTGCCTGTTCCAGCCTAGCCATAGTACGCTCGATATTACCCAGTTCATCCAGCCCGAACACGCCCACGCGGAAGGTCTGGAAGTCCGCCGGCTCGTCGCACTGTGGCGGCACGCCAGCGGCGATCTGTAACTCTCCTCCTACTTACTCAGAATCTAGTGTGTTGCATCGACCGGTTGAATCCACAGTCGAATGCAGCGCTTCGCGACATGCGGGCCTCGCGCGTTTCCTACAAGGCGACATGGTATCCGCCTGCCATCTGCTGTTCCCACAGCTCGAAAACTCGCTACGCCATGTGCTCAGTGACGCTGGAATCGATACATCAAAGCTGGACGAAGAAATGCTGCAAGAAGACTGGTCACTTAGCGGGCTGCTGAGTAACCGACGAGAACAGTTAGAGTCGGTTTTCGGCCTCGACCTGATCTACACTATTGACCTGTTGTTCAATTTCAAAGGCGGTCCGTGTCTGCGCCACGAGATAGCACACGGCAAGCTGGTGCCTGCTACCTGCATTCCAGCCCCTACGCGTGCTGGTTCATTTACTACCTGATGTGCTTGCCGCTGCAGCGGTATTGGAGCACCCATGTCGCCCCGCAGCTAGAACGTGCTTCACTTTAGCCAATCACAGCGTTTGCTGAACGGCTGGTTTTGGCCGATTCTGTTAATAAGTCGGTTCGCCCAAATGGCCTAAATATTGGCCGGTGAAAACGCCTTTTTTACACGCTGCTAAGTGAAATCTGAGCCTGGAAGCCTCTGCCCAAAGTAAAGATTTCGATCTCAGGCGCGTACTTTTCTGCCGTGGCAGCCATGGCCGACTTTTTCAACAGAATTGGCCGATAGCAGACGAAGCCGAACAATGATGCAAGCCGAATGAGCTCGGCATACCGTCAGCAATCGTCCAATGCAAAACCAAAGTCGTCGATGGACACTTGAGCTGCTTCATTCAACCGTTAGCGCAGCGCTGCGGCCAGTCGGTGCTCCACTCCCAATGGGTCCGACAAGACATCTAATTGCGGTACCAATTGTTGCGACAGGCTCATCAACGACTGATTGAGGGAACGTGCCGTTTCAGAAGCGGCATTTTGCACGAATCTGATTTCCACCAGCTTCCCTGTGCTTTGCGAAACTCCACCTCCGCCATCCGTGCTAGATAATGCTCTCGATGTGCACGCGCTTTCTGAAAGTCCGAAGACTGCCCTTGCGCAGGATAAACGGGCGGCGGCGCAGCCATGTTAGTCGGTTCGGATTGGGCTGCGACGTGGCTGTAGACATCACGCTGAAGCCGCTCCTGTAGATGGCGAGCAGCGACGGAAGCCTTGCTTGGGTCGGCGGTATCGCGGATCCACGCTTCAATCGCAAGCACGTCGACCTGCGCGCCGTTGGGCGACAGGAGCAGTCGGCCGTTTTCCTAAAGCCACGTGATGTAGATGTAACTCGGTGACCGACCGATGTGCGCGGCGAAGCCGCTTTTGGGCTGGTATGTGACTGCGTTCATAAGCCCGCTTTCAGCGATTTTTCAATGAATCCTTTCAAGATTTCAATGATTGAAATTTCAGTAAGCTGGAGGGCCTCCCACTAACACGATCCCGCGGGTTTCCGACCCCGTACCCTTCGAAAGTCCCCAGGGTCCCCGGCGGTTTTCTGCCCGGTCCGGTCGGTCGACTCAACATCCGAGTGCCATGCCCTGCCCCATCCCTTTGGAAAGACGGACATCCCTGCGAAGGTTTCAGCTAGAGAGAATCCGCGAGTTCGATAACCCGTGTAGGGGGCGGCCCTTGGGGAGGACCCGTGAAATCTGCCCCCTACCCGGCCTGCCCGGCTCATGCCTTCGGTTCCGCCTCGCTCAGGTCCAGGCGCTTGGCTACCCAACGTTCGTACAAGCCGATGGCGACATCGGCGCCGGCCATCGCAGTCAGGCAACCCAAGGCGCCCGCCGTCCAGATCGACAGGCCCGCGCCGAACAGCAACATCATCGCTGACACGCCGCACACGATGCAGGCACCGGACCGAAGTGCGAGGCGGCGCAGTAACGACCAGCCCTCGCGCCCCGTCCTTCTCAGCGCGCCACATCTCGCCGGAAACGCCGCCAACCAATGACAGGGCAATCACTAACCAGATCGGCATCTCTGACAGTGCCTGCTGCTCGTTCGTCATTGCCCTGCCCCTTAAACAAAAAGAGCCGGCGCTATGGCCGGGTCGGGTGGTGGGTTGCCTGCCGCGCTTTGCGGTCGCACCCATCGAAGATGGCCCCTTTTTACAGCTCGATTCTGGTGGCAGCAAGACCGTTTTAATGCCATCCGGTGAATGTGTGGGTGA